>NZ_FOEB01000006.1:0-222166 GCF_900110515.1 Methylobacterium sp. ap11
AAGGCCTCGAACCTCGGCAGCCCGGTGACGCTGAACGCGCCGCAGAGCGCGCCGGCGCGGGCCTACGCGGATGCGGTGCGCCGGCTCAAGGGCGAGACGGTGGCGATGACCGTGCCGAGCGAGAAGCGGTCGCTTCTCGGCAAGCTGTTCACCAGGAGGGCGGCATGAACCTGCTGAGCTTCCTGTCGCGGCGCGGGACGGCGCCGGTGGCGCGCGAGCGCCTTCAGATCCTGCTGGCGCACGAGCGCACGGCCTTCGGCCGCTCGGACCTGGTGGCGGTGCTGCGCGAGGAGATCCTGGCGGTCATCGCCAAGCACGTCGCCATCGACCAGGAGAAGGTGAAGATCACCATGGAGCGGGGCGATGCCGTCTCGACCCTGGAGATCGACGTCGAGCTGCCCAAGACCCTCCACCGCGCGGCCTGACGCCGCTCGCGTCCACCCTTGCGCTCCCGCCCGGCCCGGGCGATTCAGGCATCCCCGGGCCCGGACGGAGCGCGCATTGGCGGACGCCTTTCCTCTGCACGACAAGCTGGCCCTGGTCACCGGGGCCGGCGGCGGCATCGGCGCGGCGCTCGCGGCCGGGCTCGCCCGGCGCGGTGCCCGCCTCGTCCTCGTCGACCGCGATCCCGACGGCCTCGCCCGCACCGAGGCGGCCGTCCGGGCACTCGGACGAGACGTCGGCGCCCATTGCCTCGACCTCACGGACGCCGCCGCCATCGCGGCCCTGCCGGAGACGGTCGCCGCCCGCCACGGGCCCCTCGACCTCCTCGTCAACAATGCGGGCGTGGCGCTCGCCGGCCGCTTCGCCGACCTCGACCTGCCCGATTTCGACTGGCTGATGGACGTGAACTTCCGCGCCGTGGTGCGGATGACCCACGCCTTCCTGCCCGTGCTCGAGAGCCGCCCCGCGGCCCAGATCGTCAACCTGTCGAGTCTCTACGGCCTCGTCGCACCCCCGGGCCAGACCGCCTATGCGGCGAGCAAGTTCGCGGTGCGCGGCTTCTCCGAGGCGCTGCGGCACGAATATGCCGGCAGCTCTCTCGGGGTCAGCGTCGTCCATCCGGGGGGCGTGGCCACCGCCATCGCCCGCAACGCCCGCGCCGGCCCGCGCCTCGACCCCGCCGAGGTCGCCCGCGGCAAGCAGGCGGCCGAGCGCTTCCTGCGCCTGTCCCCGGAGGCGGCGGCCGAGCGCATCCTCGCCGGCATCGCCCGCCGCGAACCCCGCATCGTCGTCGGCCGCGATGCCGCCCAGGTGGCGCTGATCCAGCGGCTGATGCCGGTGCGCTACTGGTCGCTGATCGCCCGCGCCATGGAGTGACCCGTGATGACCAGCCTGCGCGCCCATTTCTTCACCTGGATCATCCGCTGGCAGGTCCGACCGAAGATCGCCCGCGCCGGCGGCGACGTCGCGGCGATCCGGCGGGTCATGAACCAGGGCGGCTTCCCCGACCTGCCCGGCATCGCGTTTCGCGACGGCGAGGTCGGCGGCGTCCCGGGCGAGTGGGCCGAGCGCCCGGGCCTCGCGCCCGACGCGCCGCGCCTGCTCTACCTGCATGGCGGCGGCTTCATCGCCTGCTCGCCCCGCACCCACCGACCGTTCACCGGGGGCTTCGCCGCCCGGGGCTTCCGGGTGTTCTGCCCCGACTACCGCCTCGCCCCCGAGCACCCGTTCCCGGCCGCCCTCGACGACGCGGCCGCCTGCTGGTCGGCCTTCGCGGCCGCGGGCCCGGCCGGCATCGCGGGCGATTCCGCCGGCGGCAACCTGGCGCTCGCCCTGATGCTGCGGGCGCGCCGGGACGGGCTGCCGCAACCGCAGGCCGCCGTGCTGTTCTCGCCCTCGACCGACATGCTGGGGCAGGGCGCGTCGATGCGCACCAATGCCCGCCGCGACGCGATGTTCGACCCGACCAAGCTCCAGCACCTCGTCGACCTCTACCTCGCCGGCCACGACCCCGCCGACCCGCTCGCCTCGCCGCTCTACGGCGACCCCGCCGGCCTGCCGCCGCTCCTGTTCCACGTCGGCGAGCGGGAGGTGCTGCGCGACGATTCCGTGCGCTTCGCCGACAAGGCGCGGGCGGCGGGCGTGGACGCCGCCGTGAAGCTCTGGCCGGTGGTGCCGCATGTCTGGCAGCTCGCCCATTCGTTCGTGCCGGAGGGACGCCGCTCCCTGTCCGAGGCCGCCGCCTTCCTGAAGGAGCATGCGCGCGCGCCGGAGGCGGCGCGGTGACGGACGAGCCCGCCCGCGACGCCCCGCCCTGGCCGACGACCCCGCTCGCCGTCCTGGTGATCGGCGCGGGCTTTTCCGGCCTCGCCATGGCGATCCGCTGCCGCCAGGCCGGCATCGACGACGTGATGGTGGTCGAGAAGGCCGCTTCGGTCGGCGGGACCTGGCACACCAACACCTATCCGGGCGCGGCCTGCGACATCCCGGCCCATCTCTACGCGCTCTCCTTCGCGCCGAAGGCCGACTGGACCCGGACCTATGCCGGCCAGCCCGAGATCGCCGCCTATCTGGGCGGGCTGGTCGAGCGGTTCGACCTCGCGCGCGGCCTCGCCCTCTCCACCGCCGTCACCGGCGCTGTCTGGGACGAGGGGCGGGCGCTGTGGCGGGTCGAGACCGACCGCGGACCCGTCGAGGCCCGGGTGCTGGTCTCCGGCATGGGCGCCCTGCACCACCCGGCGCTGCCGGCGATCCCCGGCCTCTCCAGCTTCCGGGGCCCGCTCTTCCACACCGCCGCCTGGGACCACCGCGTGCCGCTCGCGGGCCGGCGCGTCGGCGTGATCGGCACGGGGGCGAGCGCGATCCAGGTCGTGCCGGCCATCGCCCCCCAGGTCGGCCGGCTGGTGCTGTTCCAGCGCACGCCGCCCTGGGTGATGCCGCGCAACGACCGGGCGATCGGCCCGCGGCTCCACGCCCTGTTTCGCCGTCTCCCGCTCGCGCGCCGGCTCTTGCGCGGCGCCCAGTTCTGGCTGCGGGAGGCGCAGGCGGGGCTCGGCTTCACCCGCGTCTCGCGCCTCACCCGCCTCGCCGAGATGGCGAGCCGGCTCCACCTGCGCCGCCAGGTCCGGGACCCGGCCCTGCGGGCGAAGCTCGCGCCCCCCTACCGCCTCGGCTGCAAGCGGGTGCTGATCTCCGACGAGTTCTACCCGGCCCTGACCCGGCCGAACGTGGCGCTCGAGACCGGCACGATCCGCGCCGTGACCCCGGACGGCGTGACGATGGCGGATGGCAGCCGCCACCCCCTCGACGTGCTGGTGCTCGCCACCGGGTTCGACGTCACCGCCTCGCTCGCCCGGGTGCCGGTGGTCGGCCGCGACGGGCTGATCCTCGCCCGCGCCTGGGGCGAGCGGGTGGCGGCGCATCGCGGCGTCGCGCTCGCGGGTTTCCCCAACTTCTTCATGCTGCTCGGCCCCAATACGGGGCTGGGCCACAACTCGGTCGTGCTGATGATCGAGGCGCAGGTCGAGTACGTCCTCGCCTGCCTCGCCGAGATGAAGGCGCGCCACCTCGCGGCGATCGAGCCGGCCCCGGAGGCCCAGGCGCGCCACCTCGCCGAGCTGGAGACGCGGCTGTCGGGCAGCATCTGGCAGCAGGGCGGCTGCGCCAGCTGGTACCAGGACGCGGCCGGCCACAACATCGCGCTCTGGCCCGGCACGGTAGTGGCCTACCGGCGGGCGATGCGGGCGCCGGACTGGTCCGAATTCGTGCTCACGCCCGCCCGGGGCGGGACGTGAGCGGGCGCCGCTCCCGCAACAGGCGTGGATCGCATCGCTGCGCTGCGGCGATAGCGCTTTGCGCCCGTCACGGACGCGTGCTATCGGCCCGTGCCAACTCAATACAGGCAGATTGCCCGGCAGAGCGCCCGGCACGGCGCCGATTCTGCGGCCTCTTCCGGGGTCCGCAGGCAGCAGGAGTTGGTTCATGGCCCGCATCATCACGGATTCGATCATCGAGGGCCTGACCTTCGACGACGTCCTGCTCCGCCCCGCCGCATCCTCGGTGATGCCCGCGGAGGTGAATCTCGGCACCCGCCTCACCCGCACGATCAAGCTCAACATGCCGATCATCGCCTCGGCGATGGACACGGTGACCGAGGCCCGGATGGCCATCGCGATGGCGCAGAACGGCGGCCTCGGGGTGATCCACCGCAACCTCGAGCCGCCGGAGCAGGCCGAGCAGGTGCGGCTGGTCAAGAAGTACGAGTCCGGCATGGTGCTCAACCCGATCACCATCCACCCGGACGAGACCCTGGCCGACGCCTACACGCTGATGCGCCAGCACGGCATCTCGGGGATTCCCGTGGTCGAGCGCGGCCCCAACGGCTCGCGCGGCAAGCTCGTCGGCATCCTGACCAACCGCGACACGCGGTTCGCCACCAACCAGAGCCAGCCGGTCGCCGAGCTAATGACCCGCGACCGGCTGATCACCGTGCGCGAGGGCGTGACCCAGGACGAGGCCAAGCGCCTGCTGCACCAGTTCCGCATCGAGAAGCTGCTCGTCGTCGACGACCACTACCGCTGCATCGGGCTGATCACCGTCAAGGACATCGAGAAGCAGGTCGCCTATCCGCACGCGATCAAGGACGAGCAGGGCCGCCTGCGGGTCGCGGCCGCCACCACGACCGGCGACGGCGGATTCGAGCGGGCCGAGCGCCTGATCGATGCCGGCTGCGACGTGATCGTGGTCGACACCGCCCACGGCCACTCGGCCAAGGTGCTGGAGAGCGTGCGCCGGGTGAAGACCCTGTCGAACGCCGTGCAGGTCATCGCTGGCAACGTCGCGACCCGCGAGGGCGCCCAGGCGCTGATCGATGCCGGCGCCGACGCCATCAAGGTCGGCATCGGCCCGGGCTCGATCTGCACCACCCGCATCGTCGCCGGCGTCGGCGTGCCCCAGCTCACCGCCATCATGGAGGCGGTCGAGGCCGGCAACGAGGCCGACGTGCCGGTGATCGCCGACGGCGGCATCAAGTACTCGGGCGACCTCGCCAAGGCGATCGCCGCCGGCGCCTCGGTGGCGATGCTCGGCTCGCTGCTCGCCGGCACGGACGAGGCCCCCGGCGAGGTGTTCCTATACCAGGGCCGCTCGTACAAGAGCTACCGCGGCATGGGCTCGGTCGGCGCCATGGCGCGCGGCTCGGCCGACCGCTACTTCCAGGCCGAGGTCAGCGACACCCACAAGCTCGTGCCGGAGGGCATCGAGGGCCAGGTCCCCTACAAGGGCCCAGTCGCGGCGGTGCTGCACCAGCTCTCGGGCGGCCTGCGCGCCGCCATGGGCTATGTCGGCGCTCCGTCGATCCCGGAGATGCAGGAGAAGGCGCAGTTCATCCGCATCACCAATGCGGGCCTGCGCGAGAGCCACGTCCACGACGTGACGATCACCCGCGAGAGCCCGAACTACCCGGGCCGCGTGTGACGCGCTGATCGCTGCGTCGGAGCCGGTCCCGGCTCCGACCGCACGATGACGGCCGGGGGCTCGCCACGGTGCCCCCGGACCGACGACTCCCGCCCTCGAATTGGTCGAAACATCCTCCCCGCGTCCGGACGTCGCCGGCGCGGGACCTCCGAGGCGCGGTCGAGGAGGCCCTGCCCGGGACGATCCCGCCGGCCTCAGTTCCCCTGCGCCCCTCCGGGCGCCGATCCGAGTCGCTTGGCCAGCCGCTCGATCCGCTCGGCGGTGCGCTGGACGGTCTCGGCGAGGCGCGCCTCGGCGCCCTCGCGCTCGGCGGTGCCGGCATCGCTGGATTCGCGCAACGCCGCGGTCTCGCGCTCCATCGCCTCCATCCGGCGCTTCGTCTCGGCCAGCTCGTCCGCCAGGGTCAGCGCCGCCATGACGTGCAGGCGCATGTCGCCGATCTCGCCGAAGGCCTTGCGCATGTCGCCGATGCGGGCGTCGAAGCTCGCGGCCAGCCCCTCGAGATGGCGCTCCTCGCCCTCGCCGCAGGCCATGCGGTAGGTCTTGCCGGCGATGGTGACGGTCACTTGGGGCATGGAGTCACCTGGGGGGAGTCACCTGGGGGGAATGGAATCGCCCGGGGCATCGGTCCGCCGGTCGGTGGACGATCGGGGCTGGGGACGATCGGGGCTGGGGACGATCGTGACTGGGGACGATCGGGACTTGGGACGATCAAGACTGGGCTGTCGAAGGCCGTTGTCGGACGGAGGGCCGGGGGAGGGCGGTCAGGCCTCGCCGCGCTCGCCGGCGCGGCCGAGCACGCCCTCGACGGTGCCGATGGCGCGGCCGAGGCGGTGGTCCACGTCCTCGGTCACGGATTGCACCTCGGCGAGGCGCGCCGTCGCCCCGTCCAGCTCCGCGGCCAGCCGGGCCCGGTCGTCGCGCATGATCTCGAGCTCGGTCTCGAGGTCGCTGTGGCTGCGTTCCGCGTCGAGCCGGCGCGCCACCGCGGATTCGAGGAGGGCCACCGAGGCTTCGAGGCGGCGCAGCGCTTCCTCCACCGCTGCGGTCATGCTGATCTCCGAAAACGCGACAATCCGAGAAAAACCCTAAAGCGCCGCGCCGCGCCTCGCAATCGCCGTGCCGGATTCGCGCAGGCTTCCCGGGGCGAGGCTGGGGACAATCAGGCCGCCGCGGCGACCTCGAGCCGGTTCCGGCCGCCGGCCTTGGCCCGGTAGAGCGCCCGGTCGGCGGCCGAGAGCAGCGCCGGCAGATCCCGGTCGTCGGCCCCGGACACCGCGAGGCCGACGCTGACGGTCGCCGGGATGCCGGGGCCGTCGCGATCCGTCGCCGCCGCCGCGAAGGCCCGGGCGACGTCCTCGCCGACCCGCCGGGCCGCCGCCACGTCGAGCCCGGGCAGGAGGCCGGCGAATTCCTCGCCGCCGAGCCGGCCGATCACGGCGCCGGGCCCGGCGATCCGCCGGGTGGTATCGGCGAAGAGCCGCAGCACCGCGTCGCCGGCGGCGTGGCCGTGGCGGTCGTTGATCGCCTTGAAGTGGTCGAGGTCGAACGCGAGCAGGGCCGCCGGCCGCTCCGGCGCCAGCCCGGCCAGGAGCCGGTCGCCGGCCTCGAAGAAGCCGTGGCGGTTGGCGATGCCGGTGAGGTAGTCGGTGCGCGACGCCGCGACCGCCTGGGCCTGGGCCTCCTCGCGCACCAGCGCGATCAGGCTCATCGGCATGGCGACGGAGTAGAGCACGCCCTCGTACATCGTCGCCTTGCCGAAGGCCGGCAGCAGCCCGTCGCCATAGGCCGCGACGAGCACCGGCGTCAGGACCGCCCGCGCCAGGTTGAACAGCGCGTGGCCGCCCGACACCGCGATCGCGACCTGCCGCGCCCGCAGCGGCCGGGCGGTGCGGCTGCGCACCAGCGCGAGCGCGGTCAGCCCGCAGGCCAGCGCGATCGGCAGCGAGGCGACGTAGTTCCAGAACGGCCCGGGAAAGTGCACCCCGAGGGTGGCCCACAGGAGGGCGAGGCCGGCGAGCACCCCGAGCGGCAGGCGCAGCCGCGCCCGCCCGTCGAGGTGGCGCACCCCATGCAGCACCATCAGGTAGCCGGTCACGATCACCAGGTTGACGAGCGCCGGCCCGAGGATGCCCGGCAGGAGCGTCCGGTTCATCGCCAGGACGAGGCCCGCCGCGAAGGTCAGGCAGGCGCCGGCCCAGATCCCGAGCTCGCGGGCCCGCCGCGGATGCGCCTGGCGCTCCCAGAGCGTCATCGCGCCGGCGACGAGCAGCGTCCCGACGATCAGGCAATAGAGGGTGTGGAGATCGATCTGCATGGTGTCGTCACCTGTACCTCCCGGCATACAGGTCGGTGGACGCAATCTTCGTTACGGTTCCCGCCGTCGCCCGCTCCATGCTCTTGCATGGTTAAACGTCTCTCCCGAAGCTCTCGTGCATCGACGTCGTCGCGCGACGGTGACGGCGCTGCCCCGGAACGATGGGCGAAAGGTCGGCGCGCCCGCGGACGGTGCCAAATGAGGTTTAATCCGGCGCAAGACCATGCGACGCGGCCGGATCGCCGCTGGCGCGGGGCGGGGTTTTCCCCAAGGCCCCGCTCGGGTTTGACACGCCCCGGCGCCATGATAGGAAGCCGGCGCCCCCCGCCGGGCGACTGTCGCCGGCGGATTGACGGAATACGAGCTGCCGTGACGCCTCCCGTGCTCTCCGCCCGTACCGTCCCCGTCGGGACGGCAGGCGTGTGCGGGACCACGGGCGCAGCGGGCCCCGCCGGCCGGAGCCGGTCCCCCATCAGCCTCGCCTCCCGCCGCGCCGGCCCGCCCCGGCCCGCCGCCGGGACCCTTCGGCTCCCGCGAGCGCCACGCCTTCACGGGGCGATCCACCCTCGAGAGGCCCTCCGCCTCCGAGGGGCGACGCGCCCCCAACACCTCCGCCACGCCTAACCCCAAGGGAGACAACACATGACGGTCAAGGTCGCCATCAACGGCTTCGGACGCATCGGCCGCAACGTCCTGCGCGCCATCAAGGAAGCCGGTCGCACCGACATCGAGGTCGTGGCCATCAACGATCTCGGCCCGGTCGAGACCAACGCCCACCTGCTGCGCTTCGATTCGGTCCACGGCAAGTTCCCCGGCACCGTCACGGTCGAGGGCGACCACATCGTGGTCGACGGCCAGCGCATCCGGGTCACCGCGATCAAGAACCCGGCCGAGCTGCCCCACCGCGAGCTCGGCGTCGACATCGCGATGGAATGCACCGGCATCTTCACCTCGAAGGACAAGGCGAAGCTCCACCTCGATGCCGGCGCCAAGCGCGTCCTCGTGTCCGCTCCCGCGGACGGCGCCGACCTCACGGTCGTCTACGGCGTGAACCACGACAAGCTGACGGCCGACCACCTGGTGGTCTCCAACGCCTCGTGCACCACCAACTGCCTGGCTCCGGTCGCCAAGGTGCTCAACGATGCCGTCGGCATCGAGCGCGGCTTCATGACCACGATCCACTCCTACACCAACGACCAGCCGTCGCTGGACCAGATGCACAAGGACCTCTACCGCGCCCGCGCCGCGTCCCTGTCGATGATCCCGACCACGACCGGCGCCGCCAAGGCCGTCGGCCTGGTGCTGCCGGAGCTGAACGGCCGCCTCGACGGCACCTCGATCCGCGTGCCGACCCCGAACGTCTCGGTCGTCGACTTCAAGTTCAACTCCAAGCGCGCCACCTCGGTCGCCGAGATCAACGAGGCGATCAAGACGGCTGCGAACGGCCCGCTCAAGGGCGTGCTCGGCTTCACCGAGGCCCCGAACGTCTCGATCGACTTCAACCACGACCCCCATTCCTCGACCTTCCACATCGACCAGACCAAGGTCATGGACGGCACCTTCGTGCGCGTGCTGACCTGGTACGACAACGAGTGGGGCTTCTCGAACCGCATGGCCGACACCGCCATCGCGATGGCCAAGCTCATCTGATCACGGCCGACGCGACGGGCCGGCTCCCCCGGGCGCCGGCCTTCGCTTTCGGGCGGCCCCGGCGCGGGGCCGCCCGCTTCGTCCCGAGACGACTTTGCCTTCAAGGATTCGCCCCCGAGGATCCGCCGATGACCGACGCCGTGCCCGCCCCCCGCCCCGCGAACGCCGCCGACGCCGCCCTGCTGCAGGGGCAGGTTCCGACTCCGGCCGCTCCGCCGCCGAACGCGACCTCCGTCGTCCCGGCGCACGTCCCGCCGGCTTCCGTTCCCGCTCAGGTCTCCGCGCAGCCGCAGCCCTTCGCGCTGCCGCCGCAGGTCGCCGACCAGCTCGCCCGCATCGAGGACAAGGCCTCGCGGATCGAGGACAAGTACGCCCGCTCCGAGGCCCTGCTCGCCCGCGTCGAGGACCGGGTCGAGGCGGCCGGCGCCCGCATGAACGAGGCCGCCCGCCAGTCCGACCTCGCGGCCCTGCGCGCCGAGGTCCGGGCGCTCTCCGACCGCACCCGCCGCCTGCCGGGCGCCGGCGCCCTGATCCTCACCGCCATCGTCACGGCCGTGCTCACGGTGGCGCTGACCCTGGTGGCCCAGCGCCTCAACCTCCAGTCCCTGATCCCGCTGCGCTGATCCGCGCCGCGCCACCCCCACAAGGTGCCCCGCCGATGACCCAGTTCCGTACCCTCGACGATGCCGGCGACCTGAAGGGCAAGCGCGTCCTCGTCCGCGTCGACTTCAACGTGCCGATGGATCAGGGCCGCGTCACCGACGCCACCCGCATCCAGCGCGTGCTGCCGACCCTCAACGAGCTCGTCGAGGCCGGCGCCAAGGTGATCCTGCTCGCGCATTTCGGCCGCCCGAAGGGCAAGCCGGTCGCGGCCGAGTCCCTGCGCCCGATCGCCGAGGCCACCGCTTCGGCGCTCGGCCGCCCGGTCGCCTTCGCGGAGGATTGCATCGGCGAGACGGCCGCGTCGGCCGTGGCGGCGCTCAAGGACGGCGACGTCCTGATGCTGGAGAACACCCGCTTCCACGCCGGCGAGGAGAAGAACGACAAGGCCTTCGTCGAGGCGCTCGCCGCCAACGGCGACGTCTACGTCAACGAGGCCTTTTCCGCCGCCCACCGGGCGCACGCCTCGACGGAAGGCCTCGCCCACGTGCTCCCGGCCTATGCCGGCCGCCTGATGCAGGCCGAGCTCGACGCGCTGACCAAAGGCCTCGAGGCCCCGGCCCGGCCGGTGGTGGCGATCGTCGGCGGCTCCAAGGTCTCGACCAAGATCGACCTCCTGAAGAATCTCGTCGCCAAGGTCGACGCCCTGGTGATCGGCGGCGGCATGGCCAACACCTTCCTGCACGCCGCCGGCCTCGGCGTCGGCAAGTCGCTGTGCGAGCGCGATCTGGCCGCCACCGCCCAGGCGATCATCGAGGCGGCGCGCGAGAACAACTGCGCCATCATCCTGCCGGTCGACGGCGTGGTGGCGGAAGAGTTCAAGGCCGGCGCCCCCCATCACACCTACGGGGTCGACGCGATCCCCGAGACCGGCATGATCCTCGACATCGGCGCCCTGTCGGTCGACCGGATCGCGGCCGCGATCGACGACGCCAAGACCCTGGTGTGGAACGGCCCCGTCGGCGCCTTCGAGATCGCGCCCTTCGACCAGGGCACGGTGGCGGCGGCCCGCCACGCGGCGGCGCGCACCAAGGCCGGCCAGCTCGTCTCGGTGGCGGGTGGCGGCGACACGGTGGCGGCGCTCAACCATGCCGGCGTGTCGGCGGACTTCACCTACATCTCGACCGCCGGCGGCGCCTTCCTCGAATGGCTCGAGGGCAAGCCGCTCCCGGGCGTCGACGCCCTGCGCCGGCAAGCTTGAGGGTTCCGTTCAGGTCGGCTGCGTTAGGACGCCGGCCGACCCATCCGCTATAATCCAGCTATACTGACGATCTCGGAGGATTTCGACATGGCGCGCATCACGCTCAGGCAGCTTCTCGACCACGCCGCCGAGCACGGCTACGGGGTGCCGGCCTTCAACATCAACAACATGGAGCAGGGCCTCGCCATCATGGCGGCGGCCGACGCCACCGACTCGCCGGTGATCCTGCAGGCGAGCCGCGGCGCCCGCTCCTACGCCAACGACGTCGTGCTGGCCAAGCTGATCGACGGCCTCGTCGAGATCTACCCGCACATCCCGGTCTGCATGCACCTCGACCACGGGAACAACGAGGCGACCTGCGCCACCGCGATCCAGTACGGCTTCACCTCGGTGATGATGGACGGATCGCTCAAGGCCGACGGCAAGACCCCGGCGGACTACAACTACAACGTCGAGATTACCCGCAAGGTGACCGAGATGGCGCACTGGGCCGGCTGCTCGGTCGAGGGCGAGCTCGGCGTGCTCGGCTCGCTCGAGAGCGGCGAGGGCGAGGCCGAGGACGGCCACGGCGCCGAGGGCGTGCTGTCGCACGACCAGCTGCTCACCGACCCGGCCGAGGCGGAAAAATTCGTGGCGGCCACCAAGGTCGACGCGCTCGCGGTCGCGATGGGCACCTCGCACGGCGCCTACAAGTTCACCCGCAAGCCCGACGGCGCGGTGCTGGCGATGAACGTGATCGAGGAGATCCACCGCCGCCTGCCCAACACCCACCTGGTGATGCACGGCTCCTCGTCGGTCCCGCAGGACCTGCAGGACATCATCAACCAGTACGGCGGCGAGATGAAGCCGACCTGGGGCGTGCCGGTGGAGGAGATCCAGCGCGGCATCAAGCACGGCGTGCGCAAGATCAACATCGACACCGACAACCGGATGGCGATGACCGGCCAGATCCGCAAGATCCTGCAGGAGAACAAGGCCGAGTTCGATCCGCGCAAGTACCTGAAGCCGGCGATGGACGCGATGACGAAGCTCTGCAAGCAGCGCTTCGAGGAGTTCGGTACGGCCGGCAACGCCGGCAAGATCCGCCCGATCGCGCTCTCCGAGATGGCCAAGCGCTACGCCGCCGGCAAGCTCGACCCGTCCTTCGCCCCCTCGAAGGCCGCCGCGGAGTGATCCCGGCGCGGCGCTGCGGCTCGCGCCGCATCGCCGCCCCATTGACCATGCAGCAGGGCGGGCGGCCGGCGGGCCGTCCGCCCCGCGCGTTTTCGACACCCCCGTCCCGACCCCTCGCGACAGACTGAAGATGGCCGATCCCCAGACCCGCCTGATCCTCCTCACCGCCCCCGAGGCCGGCCCGGACCTCGGCCAGCGCCTGGCGCGCGCGGTCGCGGCCGGCGACGTCGCCGCGGTGATCCTGCGCCTGCCGCCCGGCGAGGAGCGGGCGCTCGTCAACGCCGTCAAGGCGGTGGCGCCCGCGGTGCAGGAGGCCGGCGCCGCCCTGGTGCTGGCCGGCGGCGGCGGCATCGATCTCGCCACCGTGGCCTCCCGCAGCGGCGCCGACGGCGTCCACGTCCCGGCCAATCACGGCGCGGAGGACCGGGCGGAGGCGGACATCCCCGCCGAGGCCGACGGCGAGGAGGACGAGGAGGAGGACGGCGACAGCCCGCTGCGCGCGCTCCGCGAGCGCCTGCGCGACGGCCGCATCCTCGGGGTCGGGCGCCTGCGCACCAAGCACGCCGCCATGGAAGCGGGCGAGGCCGGCGCCGACTACGTCCTGTTCGGCGACGAGGGCAAGCTCGCCCACGACGACCTCGTGGCGCGGCTGACCTGGTGGGTCGAGATCTTCGAGACGCCCTGCATCGCGCTCGCCCGCGACCTCGCGGCGGTGCCGGACCTCCTCGCCACGGGGGCGGAGTTCATCGGCCTCGATCCGGTCCTGTGGGCCGGGGAGGGGGGCGAGGCCGCGGTCGCCGAGGTGCAGCGGATGATCCAGGACCGCCCGGCCGGGGAGGGGTGAGGATGCGCTCCACCCGCCTCGCGCTCGGTCTCGCCGTCGCCCTCGCCGCCGGACCGGCCGCGGCCAGGCCAACGCCCGCGACCCCGCCGGCCGCCGGCACGGCCCTGCCGGGCGGCGTGCTGCCGGTCCAGCCCGGGGTGTCCCCGCTCGGCAGCCAGACCTTCGGCGCGCCCAACAAGACCCTGCCGGGCGCGGCCTCGCTGCCGCCGGCGCCGTCGAAGGACCCGAACGCCGACCTCGCCTACGGCGCCTACCAGCGCGGCTTCTACGTCACGGCCTTCAAGGAGGCGACGAAGCGGCTCGAGGCCAACAAGACCGACTTTCCCGCCATGACCCTGCTGGCGGAACTCTACAGCCAGGGTCTGGGGGTGCGCCAGGATCCCGCCCGCGCCGCCGAATGGTACCGGCTCGCGGCCAATCTCGGCGATCCCCACGCCGCGGCGACGCTCGGCATGATGCAGATCGAGGGCCGCGGCGTTGCGAAGGACCAGGCCGCCGGCCGCGCCCTCCTGGAGAAGGCCGCCGCCCGGGCCGATGCGACGGCGAGCTACAACCTCGCCCTGATCCTGCTCGGCACCGGCGTGCCCGCCGACCTGACCCGGGCCGCCGACCTGCTGCGCCAGGCCGCCCACCAGGAACTGGCCCCGGCCCAGCACGCGCTGGGCGTCCTCCACCTCCAGGGACGCGGGATGCCGAAGGACACCGCCAAGGCGGCGGACTGGTTCCGCCGCGCCGCCGACAACGGCGATTTGCCCGGCGAGGTCGAGTACTCGATCCTGCTGTTCAACGGCGAGGGCGTGGCGAAGGACGAGGCCCGCGCCGCCCGCTACTTCCGCCACGCCGCCTTCCGGGGCAACGCCGTGGCCCAGAACCGCGTCGCCCGGCTCTATGCCAGCGGCCGCGGCGTCCCGAAGAACCTCGTCGAGGCCGCGGCCTGGGACATGGCCGCCCGGGCGCAGGGGCTCTCGGATGCCTGGCTGACCCAGGCGGTGTCCGGACTCAGCGCGGAGGAGAAGGCCCGCGCCGAGCGGCTGGCGGCGGACCGGGCGGGGCCGTGAGCGGGGCCTGCCGGCGCGCACCAGCCCCGCATCGCCCGAAAAGTGGTTTCCTCGCCTCGTGCCGATGCTCTAGAGCCAATCACCAGCCAAGCGCCCCGCCCCCCCGCGGACGCGCGCTCTTGCCGTTTTCATCCGACGCGGGCGCCAGCGCCCGCCCCAAAGGACTTCGCCCATGACCCCGACCCGCATTCCGGGAGCCGCCTCCCGATGATCGTCTCCCCCCTGATGACCGTGATGGTCGATGCCGTGCGCAAGGCGGCGCGCGGGCTCAAGCGCGATTTCGGCGAGATCGAGAACCTGCAGGTCTCGCGAAAGGGCCCGGGCGACTTCGTCACCGCGGCCGACCGCAAGGCCGAGGCGACCCTGCGCGAGGCGCTGATGAAGGCGCGGCCGGGCTACGGCCTGATCATGGAGGAGAGCGGGGTCATCGAGGGCCAGGACAAGACCCATACCTGGCACGTCGACCCCCTCGACGGCACCACCAACTTCCTGCACGGCGTGCCGCATTTCTGCATCTCGGTCGGCCTCGAGCGCGAGGGCACGATCGTCGCCGCGGTGATCTACGAGCCGATCAAGGACGAGCTCTACCTCGCCGAGCGCGGCAAGGGTGCCTTCCTCAACAACAAGCGCCTGCGGGTCGCCGGCCGGCAGGACCTCGCCGACAGCCTGGCGCTCTACGGCTCGCCCTATCTCGGCCGCGGCAGCCATCCGCGCCTGCTCAAGGAGCTCGCGGCCGTGATGGCGGTGACCGGCGGCGTGCGCCAGACCGGCTCGGCCGCCCTCGACCTCGCGGCGGTGGCCTGCGGCCGGGCCGACGTCTACTGGGAGCGCGACATCAAGACCTGGGACATGGCCGCCGGCCTGCTCCTGGTGCGCGAGGCGGGCGGTTTCGCCAGCAGCGCCGACGGCGGCGCCGACCCGATGACCGCCGGCTCGGTCGCCTGCGGCAACGAGGTGCTGCAGCGCGAGCTCGTCGCCATCCTGCGCAAGGTCGGCGGCTGACCCCGCCCGCCGGGCCGGCTTCCTGCCGGTCCGGACCTTCGCCGACATTTCACGAAAAAGGTCTCCGCATGGACCCGCGCACCACGTCCGCCCTCAAGGACGCGATCCGCTCGATCCCGGACTATCCGAAGCCCGGCATCGTGTTTCGCGACATCACCACCCTGCTCGGCGATGCCCGTGCCTTCCGGCGCGCGGTGGACGAGCTGGTGCACCCTTACGCGGGCGGCCGGATCGATCAGGTCGCCGGCATCGAGGCGCGGGGCTTCATCCTCGGCGGCGCCATCGCCCACCAGCTCTCCTCGGGCTTCGTGCCGATCCGCAAGAAGGGCAAGCTCCCTCACACCACCGTGTCGATCGCCTACGCGCTGGAATACGGTACCGACGAGATGGAGATCCATTCCGACGCGGTGAAGCCCGGCGACCGGGTGATCCTCGTCGACGACCTGATCGCCACCGGCGGCACCGCCACGGCGGCGGTCGAGCTCCTGCGCCGGATCGGCGCCGAGGTGGTGGCGGCCTGCTTCGTCATCGACCTGCCGGAGCTCGGCGGCGCCGACCGCCTGCGCGCCCTCGACCTGCCGGTGCGGACCCTGATCGAGTTCGACGGGCACTGACGAAAAAAGGCGGGCCTCTCGGCCCGCCCCCATCATCACCTTTCATCCCACCCTGCCACCTCATCCTGAGGTGTCAGTCGATCGCAAATCGCCCGCGATCGAAGATCGATTGACCTCGAAGGAGGGCTCCAGATGTCGCTGCGATTTCTGGAGCCCTCCTTCCAGGCCCACTGCGTGGGCACCTCAGGATGAGGTCGAGAGTGGGATGGATGGGGGGAAGCCGAGAAGCTCCCCTCAGGCCGCCTTGGCCAGGCTCTCGAACAGGCCGCGCCCGTCGGTGCCGCCGACGAGCCCTTCGACGAAGTTCTCCGGGTGCGGCATCATCCCGAGCACGTTGCGGGTGTCGGAGTAGATCCCCGCGATCGAGTTGAGGGAGCCGTTGCGGTTGGCCTCCACCGTGAGCTCCCCGGCCGCGTCGCAGTAACGGAACGCCACCCGGCCCTCGCCCTCGAGGCGCGCCAGGGTCTCGGGGTCGGCGAAGTAGTTGCCCTCGCCGTGGGCGACGCAGACGTCGATCACCTCGTTCTGGGCGTAGGCCCTGGTGAAGGCGGTGTCGGCGCGCTCCACCCGCAGGGTCTGGCGGTGGCAGATGAAGCGCCGGCCGACATTGCGCATCAGCACGCCCGGCAGGAGGCCGGACTCGCACAGGATCTGGAAGCCGTTGCAGATGCCGAGCACCAGCCCGCCGCGGGCGGCGTGGGCCCGCACCGCGTCCATGGCATGGGCGCGTCCCGCGATGGCGCCGCAGCGCAGGTAGTCGCCGTAGGAGAAGCCGCCGGGCAGGACCGCGAGGTCGGTGCCGGCGGGCAGCTCGGTCTCGGTGTGCCAGACGGTGGTCACCTCGGCGCCGGCGAGGCGCAGGGCCCGGGCGACGTCCCGCTCGCGGTTGGAGCCCGGGAAGACGACGATTGCGGCCTTCATCGGGCGATCTCGACGCGGTAGTTCTCGACCACGGTGTTGGCGAGCAGCCGGTCGCAGGCGGCCTTCACGGTGGCCTCGGCGCTCGCCTCGTCGGCGGCGTCGACCTCGACCTCGAAGAACTTGCCCTGGCGCACGCCGGCGATGCCGGTGATCCCGAGCGAGCGCAGCGCCCCCTCGATCGCCTTGCCCTGGGGATCCAGGACGCCGTTCTTCAGGGTGACGGTGACGCGCGCTTTCATCGGCCAGACCTTCGGCAACGGGGAGGGCTTTTGTCTGGCTCCCGATAGTGCGGAACGTGCGCCGAGGCAACGCCGGGGCGGCGTCCACGGCAGCCGCGCCGGCGCGGATTGATCTTTGCTGGTAGGATTCTAATACTGCCTGGGATACCGGGTACCGCGGCACGGGCGGGTCGGCGCCGCACCGGGGCGGCGCCGCGGTCAGGGGTGGAACATGTCGGACGCCGACGACGCGTTCATTCGTCAATCGTTCGACCTGATCGACGGCCTCGACGGCCTGTCGGACCCCCTGGACGTGCAGAAGACGATCTTCGACCTCGTCGCCCGCTGCGGCTTCTCCTACTTCGCCATCACCCGGCTGCCGCAGCCGAGCGAGCGGATCGGCCCCAACCTGCTGCTGAGCGTCTGGCCCGAGGGCTGGCTCGCGCATTACGACCGGGTCGGACATTACCGTTACGATCCCGTGGTGCGGCACTGCTTCCGCACCACCGAGCCGTTCTCCTGGAACGAGGCGCCCCTCGATCCCGACACCGCCCCGCAGGCCCGCCGGGTGATGGAGGAGGCGCGCGAGCACGGCATGGGCGCGGGCTACTGCGTCCCGATCCACGACGCCCACGGCTTCCAGGGCGGGATCTCGCTCGCCGGCGAGCGGGTCGAGATGACGCCGCGGGTCCGGCGCGCGGTCCACCTCCTCGGGCTCTACGCCTGGTCGGCCGCGGCCCGCACCACGGCCCGCCGGCGCAAGCCGGGCGGTCGGCTCCTGAGCGCGCGCGAGCGGGACGTGCTGTCCTGCGCCGCGCAGGGGCGCACCCAGGAGGAGACCGCCGACTTCCTCGGCGTCTCGGTCGAGACCGTTTCCACCTACCTGCGCAACGCCCGCACCAAGATCGGCACCCGCAACACCACCCACACGGTGATCGAGGCCCTGCGGCTGCGGGAGATCACCCTCTAGGGAAACGGCAGAAATCCACGCGATCGGCGGCTACCCTCCCGGTTTTCCGGGATACCGCGGGGCGTCCTCCTCTGGCCTTATGGCGCCGGACCGAGGGACGTCAGCGCATGATCCGCCTCCATGCCATCGACCGGACGAGCCGCGGGGCCTACGCGGACGCCCTGGCGCAGCACCATGCGCTGCGCCGCGCCGCCTTCGAGGAAGGCCGCTGCCGGGCGCTGCGCAGCGTCGACGCCGCCGGGCGCGACCGGTTCGACACCGAGGCCACCCGCTACCTCCTGGCCATCGACGGCGACGGCCGGGTGGCGGGCGGCACCCGGCTCCTGCCCTCCGACGGCCCGACCCTCCTGAACGCGGTCTTCCCGCACCTCGCCGACATCCGCGGCCTCCCGCGCGAGCCCGGCACCTGGGAATGCACTCGGCTCTTCTCCTCCACGCGCTACCGCGAGGAGCGGCCGCTGTCGCGGGCCGCCGGCATCGTCTCGGCGGGCATGATCGAGCACTGCCTCGAGCAGGGCATCCCGTACCTGAGCCTCGTCGTCGAGACCTACTGGATCCCGCAACTCGCCGAGATCGGCTGGCGGCCGCGGCCCCTCGGCCTGCCCGTGGCGTGCGAGGGCGTGTCGCTCTGCGCGGTCTCGATCGCGATGAGCGAGGAGGCCCTGCGGGAGACCCGGGCGGCCTACGGCATCGTCGCCTCGGTCCTCGCCCGTACCCCGCCGCCGCCCGACCGCACCCGCGCCGGCCGCGGCCTGGCCGCCTGAGGGGAACCGCGATGCCGTACCACGACGACACCCGCGCCTCGATCCCGCTCCGGGCCCTGCACCTGCCGGCCGTGTCGCGCGCCCCGGCCGACCGGATGGCCGAGCACCTGATCGAGGCCTACCGGCATGCCGTCGCCTGCGAGGACCAGGTCGTCCTCGACCTGCTCCGGCTCGCGCTCGGCTATGTCGGACGGACCTATCCGCCCACCGCGCTCCACGCCGCGGAGGAGCCTTGGTCATGACCTCCGGCGCGCTTCCCGCACCCGCTCCCCGATTCTCATCTCCCCACGACCAGGCACGCATCATGGCCCTCGCGATCCACGCCTCCGCCCCGCATTCCGACATGTCCCAGGCCGCCCGGGCCGAGATCCAGGCCCTGCGCCTGGCCGCCGGCATTCTCGACCTGCAGCACACCGCGAGCCCGCAGATCCGCGACCTGCCCTCCGTGCAGGCGATGATCCGCGCCGCCACGGCGCTGTTCGACGAGCTCGGCTTCATCGAGGAGGGCGAGCCCGAGCGGGCGATGTCGTCCTGAACGGCCGCGACTTTCGGCCGTCCCGCCGCGAGGAGCGCCGGACGGACGAGAAGGCGCGCGGCGCCCCGCCCCCGTACGGGAGCCGGGCGCCGTCGCGCCTTTTTTGTCCGGATCGTCGTGCGTCCGATCGAGGGCGCCGCGCCGTCCTCGCGGCGGCGTCATGCGGTTTCCGGTAGTAATCGTCCGGAAACCGTATCAGTACGCCACCCGCTTCTCGACGTAGCGGAACTGGATCGCGGTGAGCCCGATCACGATCGCCATCAGCACCACCGACTGCGCCGCCGAGCCGCCGAGGTCGGCGCCGATGCGGCCGTCCTGGTAGACCTTGTAGACCAGCGTCTGGGTCGCCCGGCCGGGGCCACCATGGGTGAGCACGTCGATGACGCCGAACGTCTCGCAGAAGGCGTAGACGACGTTGACCACCATCAGGAAGAACGTGGTCGGCGACAGCAGCGGGAAGATGATGGTCCAGAACCGCCGGGCCGGGCCGGCGCCGTCGATCGCCGCCGCCTCGATCACGCTGCCGGGGATCGCCTGGAGGCCGGCGAGGAAGAACAGGAAGTTGTAGGAGACCTGCTTCCAGGCCGCCGCCATCACCACCAGGATCATCGCGTGGTTCCCGTCGAGCAGCGGGTTCCACGGGATGCCGATCTGGTTGAGACCCCGGGCGATCAGCCCGAGGCCGGGCTGGAACAGGAAGCCGAACAGCACGCCCGCCACCGCCGGCGCCACCGCGTAGGGCCAGATCAGCAGGGTCCGGTAGATGCCCGAGCCCCGGATCTCCCGGTCCGCCATCGTGGCGAGGAGCAGCGCGAAGCCGAGGGAAAGCCCCGCCACCGCCGCGGCGAAGACCAGCGTGGTGACGAGAGCCTGGTAATAGGCCGGGTCCGTGAACAGGGCCCGGTAGTTCTCGAACCAGACGAACTCGGTCGAGAGCCCGAACGCGTCCTGCATCTGGAACGACTGCCAGACCGCCTGCACCGCCGGCCAGTAGAAGAACAAGCCGACGATGAGGAGCTGCGGCGTGATCAGCGCCGCCGGCAGCAGCCGGCCTCCGAAGGTGACGCGCTCGGGACCCATGCTGTTACCGTCCGGCCTGCTTCTCGAACTGGCGCAGCATCGCGTTGCCGCGGGTCGCCGCCTCGTCGAGGGCTTGCTTCGCCGTCTTCTTGCCGGCCAGCGTCGCCTCGATCTCCTCGGCCCACATGTCGCGCATCTGCGGCAGGTTGCCGAGACGCAGGCCGCGGGAGTTCTCGGTCGGCGGCTTGTTGGTCAGCTCCTTGATCGGCGTCTCGAGGGCCGGGTTCTTGTCGTAGAAGCCGTCCGCCTTCGACTTCTCGTAGGCCGCCTTGGTGATCGGCATGTAGCCGGTGGTCTGGTGCAGCTTCGCCTGCCGGTCGGTGTCCGACAGGAAGGTGAAGAACTTCGCCACGCCCTTGTACTCGTCGGGCTTCTTGCCGCCCATCACCCACAGCGAGGCGCCGCCGATGATGCTGTTCTGCGGCGCGCCCGGCACGTCGGGATAGTAGGGCATCGGCGCCGAGGCCCAGGCGAACTTCGCCGCGCCCTTGACGTTGCCGTAGGAGCCCGACGAGCCGAACATGATCGGGCACTCGCCGGCGGTGAAGCGGCCGAAGCCGCTGTCGTAGCGGCCGGAATAGTCGAAGCTCTTGTCCTTCTGCGCCTCGGCGAGGTTGCCGAGATGCTTGACCTGGAGCGGGCCGTTGATCTCGAGCGTGGTGTCGAGCCCGTCCATGCCGTTGGCCTTGGTGGCCACCGGCACGTTGTGCCAGGCCGAGAGCTGCTCGATGTTGAGCCAGGTGACCCAGGTGGTCGAGAAGCCGCAATTCGGGAAGCCGTTCTGCGTCAGCTTCTTGGCCGCCGCGAACAGGTCCGGCCAGGTCTTCGGCGGCTCGGAGAGGCCGATCGCCTTCAGGGCGTCGAGGTTGGCCCACATCACCATCGACGACGAGTTGAACGGGAACGAGAGCATCTCGCCCTTGGTCGTCGAGTAGTAGCCGGTGATCGCCGGCAGGTAGGCGTTCGCGTCGAACGGCTCGCCGGCGTCCTTCATCAGCTGGTAGACCGGCTTCACCGCGCCCTTGGCCGACATCATCGTGGCGGTGCCGACCTCGAACACCTGCATGATGTGCGGCGCGGTGCCGGCGCGGAACGCGGCGATGCCGGCATTCAGCGTCTCGCCGTAATTGCCCTTGTAGGTCGGCACCACCTTGTAGTCGCTCTGGCTCGCGTTGAACTCGTCGGCGAGGCGGTTGACGGCGTCGTTGTTGGCGCCCGTCATCGCGTGCCACCATTGCAGCTCGGTCACGGCGAGCGCCGGGGTGGTGGCCAGCGCCAGGCCTAAGCCGGCGAGCGCGATGCGGATGGTCGGGGTGGGGGCCATCGGGTTGTCGTCTCCTCGTGTGCGGCCCCTCATGCGGGGCCCGCGTGACACTCCGACGACAGGCGCCGGGGGTGACGCGGTCCGCACCGTCTCCAGCGGCGGGCAGCTTGTTAGTAGCTGGCTAAGCACAGCCGCGACCGGGGGACAAGGGAGGTTGTCTGGTCGGCGTGATCCCACGGCCGGAATTGAAACCCTCCGGGTCATCCCGGGGCTCGGCGAAGCCGAGAACCCGGGATCCATAACCGCTGACGGGGGAGAACTCGGGGGCGCGCGTTCCGCTTCATCTTGGACTGTCGGCGGTGATGGATCCCGGGTTCCGCTTCGCGGCCCCGGGATGACATCGAGGTTTGCAGGGTTGTCGAGAGAGATGAACAGCCTCGGATGACTACGGCCGCTTCCGGTCCCGCAACGCCTGGATCGTCGTCGTCGGGGTAATCGCCTCGGGGTCGGTCGGGCAGTGCAGGATCGCCGGCAGGCCGGAGGCGAGGGCCCGCGCCAGGGCCGCGGGAAAGTCCTCGGTGCGCTCGACCCGCTCGCCGTAGCCGCCGAAGGCCGTGGCGTAGGCGGCGAAATCGGGGTTCTTCAGCGCGGTGCCGGAGACGCGGCCGGGATATTCGCGCTCCTGGTGCATCCGGATCGTGCCGTACATGCCGTTGTCGACCAGGATGACGATCACCGGCAGCCCGTACTGCACGGCGGTGGCGAATTCCTGCCCGTTCATCAGGAAATCGCCGTCGCCCGAGACGACGACCACGGTGCGCTCGGGCAGCAGGCGCTTGGCGCCGATGGCGGCGGGCACCCCGTAGCCCATCGAGCCCGAGGTCGGGGCGAGCTGGCCGTCATGCGACCGGAACGGCCAGAAGCGGTGGACCCAGGTCGCGAAGTTGCCCGCGCCGTTGCACAGGATCGCGTCGGCCGGCAGCGCCTCGCGTAAGACCGCCATCACGCCGCCCATCTGGAGCGTGCCGGGGGTGGTGATCCGGGTGGGATCGCTCCAGGCGAGGTAGTCGGCATGCAGGTCGTCCGTGCCGGCGGCCCAGGGCAGGGCGCGGGGCGGCTGCACCGTCTCGATCGCCGCCGCGAAGGCGGTCGGGCTCGCGTTGATGGCGAGCGCCGGGCTGTAGACGCGGCCGAGTTCTTCCGGGTCCGGGTGGACGTGGACGAGGGTCTGGCGCGGTCCCGGAATGTCGAGGAGCGTGTAGCCCTGCGAGGGGATCTCCGACAGCCGCCCGCCGACGACGAGCAGGAGGTCGGCCTCCTTGATCCGGGCCAGCAGCTTCGGGTTGACGCCCAGCCCGAGATCCCCGGCGTAGCAGCGGTGATCGGCCGAGAAATGGCCCTGGCGCCGGAACGAGCAGGCGACGGGAAGCGAGAACAGGTCGGCAAAGCGCGAGACGCGCCGCACGGCCTCCGCCGACCAGCGGCTGCCGCCGAGGATCGCGAAGGGTTTTTGCGCCTGCCCCAGCAGGTTCTGCAGGGCGACCATCTGGGCCAGCGCCGGATGGGTCTCGACCGGCCGGAAGGCGGGGGCATCCGGGACGGTCGCGGTCTCGACCAGCATGTCCTCGGGCAGCGCAATCACCACCGGGCCGGGCCGGCCGGCGGTGGCGACGTGGAAGGCGCGGGCGATCAGCTCGGGGATGCGCTCGGCGCTGTCGATCTCCGTCACCCACTTCGCCATGGTGCCGAACACCGCCCGGTAGTCGAGTTCCTGGAAAGCCTCGCGCTCGCGGGCCGCCCGCTCGATCTGGCCGACGAACAGGATCATCGGAGTCGAATCCTGCTTCGCGATGTGCAGGCCGGGCGAGGCGTTGGTGGCGCCGGGACCGCGGGTGACGAAGCAGATGCCGGGCTTGCCCGTGAGCTTGCCGTGCGCCTCCGCCATCATGGCGGCGCCGCCCTCCTGCCGGCAGACGGTGAGGCGGATCTGCGCGTCGTGCAGCGCGTCGAGCACCGCGAGGTAGCTCTCGCCGGGGACGCAGAAGATGTCGCCGACGCCGTGGCGGGCGAGCTGGTCCACCAGGATCTGCCCGCCGGTGCGGGGGCGGGGGGCGTCGGTCATGGGTGTGTCCTCCGGTGGTCTCTCAGGCCCTGATTAAGGGCTTCTCACGGTCTATCCGGTTCGCAACCTCATCCTGAGGTGTCAGTCCATCAGAGATGGACTGACCTCGAAGGAGGGCTCCAGAAGGCTTCGCGATCCCGGGAGTCCTCCTTCGAGGTTAGCCGATCTCTGATCGGCTAACACCTCAGGATGAGGTCGAGGGTGGGAGAGAAAAGACTTGCGCGTAATGCTTGCCTTGGATCGATCCGCGTCACCCGCCCCAGGCCGGATCGGCCAGCACGCTCTGCGTATGATCCCCCACCTGCGGCGAGGCGGTCGCGGCCGCCATCGGCACGCCGTCGATGACGATCGGCGAGCGCACGCTCGGGATCGTGCCGCCCTTGGCGCGCGGATCGGGGAGGTCGAGGCGCATCCCGCGATGGACCACCTGGGGATCGGAGAAGACCTCGGCGAGGTCGTTGATCGGGCCGACCGGCACGTTGACGGCGCCGAGCCGCGCCAGGAGGTCGGCCTTGGTGTGGCGGCCGGTCTCGGCCGCGATGAGCGGGATCAGCACGTCGCGCCGCGTTACCCGGCCCGGATTGGTGGAATAGTCCGGGTCGAGGTGCCAGGTGGTGCCGAGCACGCCGCAGAATTTCTGGAACTGTCCGTCGTTGCCGCAGGCGACGATGATGTGGCCGTCCGACGTCGGGAAGACCTGGTAGGGCACAATGCTGGTATGCTCGTTGCCCATCCGGGGCGGCAGCATCCCGGAGACGAGATAGACCAGGGCCTGGTTGCCGAGCACCGAGACCTGCGTGTCGAGGAGCGCCATGTCGATGTGGCAGCCCTTCCCCGTCGCGTGCCGGCCCTGGAGCGCGGCGAGGATCGCCACCGTGCCGTAGACGCCGGTGAACACGTCCGCGAAGGCGACCGCGGTCTTGACCGGCTCGCCCTCGGGCTCGCCGGTGAGCGACATGATCCCGCCCAGCCCCTGGACCATGAAGTCGTAGCCGGCGCGGGGCGCGTAGGGGCCGTCCTGGCCGAAGCCCGTGACAGAGCAGGTGATCAGCCGCGGGTTGAGGGCGCTCAGGGCTTCGTGGTCGAGGCCGTACTTCTTCAGGCCGCCGACCTTGAAGTTTTCGATCACCACGTCGGCGTGGGCGGCGAGCTTGCGCACCACGGCCTGGCCCTCTTCGGTCTCGAAATCGGCCGCGACCGAGCGCTTGCCGCGGTTCGTCGAGTGGAAATACGAGGCCGAGAGCGTTTCGCCGTCGGCGCCCTCGACGAAGGGCGGGCCCCAGGTCCGGGTGTCGTCGCCGACGACCGGCCGCTCGACCTTGACCACGTCGGCGCCGAGATCCGCCAGGAGCTGCCCGATCCAGGGACCGGCCAGGATGCGGGCGAGTTCGAGCACCTTGATGCCGGCGAGGGGTTTGTGCACGGAAAGAACGCCTCCCAACGACGCGCCTCCCGTTTGCGGGATGGCGCCGGGACCCCGACCCGGGACCCCGTCACGCTTGCATACGACGCGGCCCGGCCGCCGGGAACGCCCGCCGGCCTCCGGTCAGCCCTGCGCCAGCCGCCGCCCGGTGGCGGGGTCGAACAGGTGGAGCGCACTCGCGTCGATCGCGAGCCGCACCGTGTCGCCCTCCTGCGTGGCGGAGCCGGCGGGCACCTGCACCGCCACGTCGGTGCCGGCGAGCGGCCCGTGCAGCAGGCGCGTGGCGCCGAGCTCCTCGACGAAGGCGACCCGGAACGGCAGCCCGTCCTCGGCGATCCGCAGGTCCTCGGGCCGGATGCCGGCCTCGACGGCGGTGCCGGGCGTCAGGCCGGCCGCCGGGATCACCGTCCCGTCGATCCGCACGCCGCCGTCCACGGCCTCGGCGGACAGAATGTTCATCGGCGGCGAGCCCATGAAGGTCGCGACGTAGCGGGTGGCGGGGCGGCGGTAGATCTCGATCGGGGTGCCGACCTGCTCGATCTGGCCGCCGTTCATCACCACCAGCCGGTCGGCCATGGTCATCGCCTCGACCTGGTCGTGGGTGACGTAGACCGTGGTGACGCCGAGCTGGCGCTGCAAGCGGCGGATCTCGACCCGCATCTGCACCCGGAGCTTGGCGTCGAGGTTCGACAAGGGCTCGTCGAACAGGAAGACCTGGGGCTTGCGCACGATCGCCCGCCCCATGGCGACGCGCTGGCGCTGGCCGCCCGAGAGCTGGCGCGGATAGCGCGTCAGCATCGCCTCGAGGCCGAGCAGCCGCGCGGCGTCCGTCACCCGTGTCTCGATCTCGGCCTTCGGCGTGCCGCGGTTGCGCAACCCGTAGGCGAGGTTGTCGTAGACGCGCATGTGGGGATAGAGCGCGTAGTTCTGGAACACCATCGCGATGTCGCGGTCGGCCGGCTCGACGTCGTTGACGACGCGTCCGCCGATGGTGATCGCCCCCGAGGTCACGGTCTCGAGGCCGGCGATCATCCGCAGCACCGTGGACTTGCCGCAGCCCGAGGGACCGACGAGGACGCAGAAGGCGCCGTCCGGCACGTCGAGGGAGACGCCGCGCACCGCGTCGACGCCGCCGGAATAGGTTTTTCGGAGTTGGTCGAGGGCGAGGCCGGCCATCAGAGGCACCCGATATTGAAGACCACGGGATACGGCACGACTTTCTGGCGGCGTCCGCAGCCGTTCCTGCCCACAACCTCATCCTGAGGTGTTAGCCGATCGTAGATCGGCTGACCTCGAAGGAGGGCTCCAGAAGTCTCGCTAATCCTGGAGCCCTCCTTCGAGGTCGGTCCATCATTGATGGGCTGACACCTCAGGATGAGGTCGCGGGTGGGAAAAGGCTGATCGCTGCGATTTCTGCGCCAATGTCGTGTATCGCGGCTGAGGACAGACATCACTTCTCGGTCTCCACCAGGCCGCGCACGAACAGCTTCTGCATCGCGAACACCACCACGACCGGCGGCAGCATCGCCAGCACGGCGGTCGCCATCACGATCTGCCACTCGGTGAGCTGGTCGGTGATCGAGGTCATCTTGCGCAGGCCGATCACCACCGTCTGCATGTCGTCGCGGGTGGTGACCAGCAGCGGCCAGAGGTACTGGTTCCAGCCGTACAGGAACTGGATCACGAACAGGGCCGCCATCGTGGTGCGCGAGAGCGGCAGCAGGGTGTCGAGGAAGAACCGCACCGGCCCGGCCCCGTCGATGCGGGAGGCCTCGACGAGCTCGTTCGGCACCGTGAGGAAGAACTGGCGAAACAGCAGGGTCGCGGTCGCCGAGGCGATCAGCGGCAGGGCGAGGCCCGCGTAGGTGTCGAGGAGCTGGAGGTCGGCCGCGACCTTGTAGGTCGGGTAGATGCGCACCTCGACCGGCAGCATCAGGGTGACGAAGATCGCCCAGAAGGCGGTCTGCCGAAAAGGAAACTTGAAGTAGATCAGTGCGTAGGCCGAGAGCAGCGAGATCGAGATCTTGCCGAGCGCGATGGCGAGCGCCATGATCGTGCTGTTGACCAGCATCAGCCCGACCGGCGCGCCGGCCATGCCGGATTCGGTGAGCGCGCGCCGGTAGGTCTCGAACCCGTGCGAGCCTGGCCAGAGAGGCATCTGGCCGTTGGCGATGGTGGCGGCGTCGTGCGTCGAGCCGATCAGCGCGAGGTAGACCGGAAAGACCACGATCCCGACCCCGAGGCAGAGCACGAGGTGCGGGATCAGGTTGCCGAAGCGGCGGTTCTCGACCAACGGGCCGCTCCCTGGCGGATGGTTTCTTGGGTTCCGGTGCCGCACGCGCGTGACGGGCGTGCGACGGCCGGGAGCGCGATGCGCCGCCGGCTGTCGTTGCCGCACCGGCGGGCATCGTTGCGAAGCCGGCTTAGCATCGGTCAAGCTCTGACGGAAGCGCCGCCGTCCGTCAGAGCTTCAGGCCGGCCTGGGCGGCGAGCGCCTTGAGGTCTCCCTGCGGCCGGGCGCCGAGATGCGAGATGATCTCCGCCGCCGCGACCGCGCCGAGGCGGGCGCAATCGGCGTGGTCGAGCCCGCGGGCGAGGCCGGCGAGGAAGCCCGCCGCGAACAGGTCGCCGGCGCCGGTGGTGTCGACCACCTCGCGCACCGGCGAGGCCGGCACGGACTTGGTCTCGGTCCCGGAGACCACCAGCGCGCCGTCCTCCGAGCGGGTGACGACGCCGAGGAGGCCCTTTTCCGCACGGAGCGCCGCCAAAGCCGTGTCGGCGTCTGCGGTCTGGTACAGGCTCTTCAGCTCGTGGATGTTGGCGAACAGGATGTCGAGGCTGCCGTCGCGGATGAGGCCCAGGAACTCGTCGCGGTACCGGTCGACGCAGAACGCGTCCGACAGGGTGAGCGCCACCTTGTTGCCGGCGCCGTGCGCGATCTTCGCCGCCTTGCGGAACGCCTCCTTGGCGGCCGGCGGGTCCCACAGGTAGCCCTCGAGGTAGACGTGGCGGGCGCTCTTCACCGTCTCTTCGTCGACGTCCGCGGCCGAGAGGCCCTGGCAGGCGCCGAGATAGGTATTCATGGTGCGCTCGCCGTCCGGCGTCACCAGCACGAAACAGCGGGCCGTCGCCGGGCCCTCGCTCGCCGGGGTGACGTCGAAGCGGACGCCGGTGGCGGTGAGGTCGTGGGCGAAGAGGCGGCCGAGCTCGTCGTCGCGCACCTTGCCGACGAAGCCTGCCCGCGCGCCGAGGAGCGCCGCGCCCACCGCCGTGTTGGCGCCCGAGCCGCCCGAGATGACCGTGGCCTGGCCCATCACCTGGAACAGGTGCTCGGCTCGCGCCTCGTCGATGAGCTGCATCGCGCCCTTGTGCACGCCCTCGCGCACCAGGAAGGCCTCGTCGGTGCGGGCCATCACGTCGACGATGGCGTTGCCGAGGACGAGGAGGTCGAGGGAGGCGGTCATGCAGGGGCTCGCGCGGGAAGACGTTGTCGCGCCTGTCGCATTCGCCGCCGGGAGGGTCAAGCGCGCGGGTTCATGGCTCCTCGAACAGGGCCGGGACGGAGAGTTCGAGGCCCGGCGGGTCGAGCCTCAGCGTTCCGTCCTGCACGAAGGCGGTGTCGATCCCGTCGCCGGTACGGCGGTGGTGGACGACCGTACGGCGATCGGGATCGACCATCAGGTAGTGGTGGACGCTCGGCACCTTGAAGTAGCCGACGAGCTTCTCGCTCGCATCGATCCGGCGGGTGCTGGGAGACAGGACCTCGACGACGATGACCGGATTCTTCACCTCGATCGCATCGGGGTCGATGCGCGGCCCGCAATAGATCAAAGCATCCGGCTCGTAGGCGGTGTGGGCGTTGATGCGGACGGTCATTCCGTCCGGCATCGCCCGGCATGTGATGCCGGCGGCGCGTATGGCACCACGCAGAGCGTCGAAAACGGCGACGCGTGTATCCGCATGCCGTGCGCGCTCGGCCGCCATCGAGAAGACCTCGCCCTGCACGAGCTCGTATCGT
The DNA here is from genome assembly GCF_900110515.1 of Methylobacterium sp. ap11. Lineage (NCBI taxonomy): Bacteria > Pseudomonadati > Pseudomonadota > Alphaproteobacteria > Hyphomicrobiales > Methylobacteriaceae > Methylobacterium > Methylobacterium sp. ap11. The sequence goes on from NZ_FOEB01000006.1 coordinate 29,253, forward strand.
CCGGGATTCGCCTCGCTCCAGGCGAGGTACTCGTCCACATTCATGTGCGTCTGCGGATGCGGCTTCATCGCGTCGAACCTGTCGATGGCTCCTTGCACCGGCATCATAGCACGCCGGTCAGCGCGCGCCGAAGAGATCGTCCACGGCGAGCACGATCCCGGGCGGGTCGAGCGAAAGGCTCCCCTCGCTCACGATCCGGGTCTCGATCGCCGCGCCGGCGCGGCGATGATGGATCAGGCCGGGGCGCCGCGGATCGACCAGCAGATCCATGCACGACGCTCGGCAGCAGGATGTACCCGGCGACGGCACCTCGACCACGATCACCGGCGGGGGCGCCGCGACCGCGTCGGGGTCCATCCGGGGGCCTCAAGTGAGGAGCGCATCCGGCTCGTACGCGGTATGGGCGTCGACGCGGACGGTCACGCCGCCCGGCAGCATCTCGCAGGCCGCGATCGAGGGCGGACCGGACGGCGACCTTGATCCGGGCGTGACGCGCCCGCTCCGGCGCCATCGCGAAGACCTCGCCGTCGACGAGTTCGTGACGGCCCGGAACCGTCACGCTCCAGGCGAGGAACACGTCGACATCCAGGGCGATCGGGTGAAGTGTCATGGGGCAACGAGCCTGACGAGATAGTCGTCGTCCCAGCCTGCGGTTTTGCGGGCGAGGCGCATGGAGTCCTTGCGCTTTTTGCGGGCTGCCACGGTCACCGCGATGTGGCGGACCGTCTTCATGTTCTCCGGAGCATGAGCGGTGCGGATGCGCGATTGATCGTCGTGGAAGGCGACGTCGAGGATCCAGTGCAGGCCGTTCTCGATCGCCCGGTGCTGCCGGATGGCAGGCACGAGGCGGTCGGCGCCGAGCGGTGACGAGGTCAGGTAGCAGCGGGTCTCACGCTCGATCCTGGTTGCCGCGTCACGGGTGCTCGTATCACGGGTGCGGTCGACGACGATGAGGCTTTTCAGCCCCGGCCAAGCGTGGCGCTGAACAGAACCTCGTCCAGGCGATAGGCGACTTTGCCGGGCTGGCGCGGGTCGGGCAGGTCCGCGAAAGGATCGACGAACACCGTCGCCTCCAACATGGCGACTCCCGGCTCGCTCGCCTCGTCCATCGCTCGCTCTCGAGCCACGTCAGGGCGGACGATCGTTTCAGAGCTTCAGGCTCTTGGCCACCTCCAGCATTCACCCGATTGCCCTGGGGCGGCGTGTTCAACACCTTCCCGTACATGTCGTTCTCGCAGAATGTCGGCCTCGTCGGGGTGACGGGGGTGCGCTCGCGCTTCGTCACCGTGGCGGGCGGTGTCGTGATGCTGGCGCTCGGCCTGTCGCCGAAGATGGCCGCCCTCGTCGAGGCGGTGCCCCAGGTGGTGCTCGGCGGCGCCGGCCTCGTGATGTTCGGCATGGCGACGGCCACCGGCGCCCGCATCCTCGGGGGCATCGACTTCCGCAGGCAGCCGGGGAACCAACTCGTGGTGGCGATCGCGGTCGGCTTCGGCTTGATCCCCCTCGTGGCGCCGACCTTCTTCCGCAACCTGCCGCACGTGCTGCACCCGCTGCTCGAATCGGGCATCCTGCTGGCCTCGATCGTCGCGGTCGTGCTCAACGCCTTCTTCAACGGCGTCGGCAGCGCCGAGCGGGCGGGGCGGGGAGGCCTCGGCGGCGGCGGCCGTCGAGCACGTCTGATCCGAGACCCGGAAGACCGCTTCCGGCTCTCGGTTCGGCAGCCGGCGCGGCGCGCGAGAGACGCCGACATCCGCCTTGCGGGGCAAGCGATCGGATTTCGCATGATTGGGAGAGAGTGAGCCATGACCCTGCTGCACAAGACCTACGGCAAGGGCCGGGTGCGGGTGATGCGCGTCCATCGCGACGGCGACCGGCACGCGGTGCGCGAACTGACCGTGCAGGCGATGCTGACCGGGGCGTTCGATCGCACCTTCACGGATGCCGACAACAGCGCCACCGTCTCGACCGACACGATCAAGAACGTCGTCTATGTCGTCGCCCGCGAGAATCCGGCGCTCGCCACGGAGGCGTTCTGCCGCGCGGTGGCGCAACGCCTGCTCGACAGCTACCCGCAGATGGAGACCGCCACCGTCACCGGCCACGAGACCCGCTGGGCCCGCCTGACGGTCGACGGCGCGGCCCATCCCCACGCCTTCACGCTCGACGGCAACGGCCAGCCCTTCGCCCGGGTCGCGCTGTCGCGCGACGGCGCGGTGCTCAAATCGGGCCTGTCCGGCTTCACCTTTCTGAAGAGCACGGAATCGGGCTGGGCCAACTACGTGAAGGACCCCTACACCACGATTCCCGAGACCCACGACCGCATCGCCGCGACCAGCATGGAGGCGTCCTGGGCCTGGAGCGGCGAGCCCGCCGACTACGAGGCCGCCAACGCCCGCATCCTCGACGCGCTGCTCCGGGTCTTCTCGGGCAGCTACAGCCACAGCCTCCAGGACAGCCTCTACCGCATGGGGACGGCGGCCCTGGCGGCCGTACCGGAGATCGCGACCATCACGCTCGCCTGCCCGAACAAGCACTACCTGCTGGCGAACCTGACGCCGTTCGGCCTCGACAACCCGAACCAGGTCTTCATCGCGACCGACGAGCCGCACGGGCAGATCGAATGCACGGTCGGGCGGTGAGGCGCAGATCGTCCGGGCCGCGCCTCAATGCCGCGTCGGGTTCGCCCCCACGGTCTCGGCGGTGAGCCAATCGACCACCTCGGCCAAAGCCTCGCGGGGCGGCAGGCCGCGGCCGTGCGCCTCGGTGAAGAGCGCGAGCTGGCGGTCGGCGCTGGTGCCGCGGGCGACGATCCAGCGGGCGAGGTCGAGCTCCGCCGCGCAGCCGAGCGCGCGGGCATCCTCGGCGACGAGGGCGAGCGTCTCGGCGAGCACCGTCGCCACCGGCCGCGCCGTCCGGGTCGCCTCGCAGACGAAGCTGCCGTGGATGCCGTAGCGCTGCGCCCGCCAGCAATTCTCCGCCGTGATCGCCTGCGAGGCGCCGGTGAGATCGCGGTGGAGGTCCGGATGCCGGGCGAGGTGGCGCACCAGGCAGCGGTAGAGGGCCGCGATGGCGAGCGCGTCGTCGAGCCGGGTGCAGCTGTCGGCGATGCGCAGGTCGAGGCGCGGACCTGCCGGGGAGGGGCAGACCACCCACCAGACGTGGCGCGGATCGTCGATGGCGCCCGCCGCCACCACCGTGTCGAGGTAGCGGGCGTAGTCGTCCTCGTCGCGAAACAGCGGCGGCAATCCGCTGCGGGGCAGTTCCCGCGCGGCAGCCAGCCGATAGCCGAGGAGCCCGGTGCGCTGCGCCTGCCAGAACGGCGACGAGGTCGAGAGTGCGAGCAGCAGGGGCAGGAACGGCTGGACCCGGTTCATCAGGTCGATCCGCGATAAACCCTCCGGCACCTCGACCCCGACGCTGAGGCCGCAGACGACGGTGCGGCTGCCGACCATCTGGAGGTCGCGCAGCACCCGCCCGCCCGCGGCCTGGTCGCGCGGGCGCACCCGGCTCCACAGGGCGAGGGGGTGGGTGCCGGACGCCATCAGGGCGAGGCCGCGGGCCGAGGCGAGCGCCCCGAGGTTGCCGCGCAGCTCCGTCAGCGCCCGGCGCGCCTCGGCGAGGTCGGCGACCGGCGCGATCGCCCAGACCAGCTGCGGCTCCATCAGCTCGGTGCGCACCAGCGGGGAGGCGGCCCGGCAGGCGGCGAGGAAGTCGCGGGTGCGGGCCCGGGCGGCGTCGCGCTTGCCCGCATCGTTGATGAACACCTCCTCCTCGAGGCAGACGTCGAATTCCGCTCGCATCAGCAGGATCTCCGGCAACAGCAGACCGCGGCGCTCCGGCGGCCGAGGGGCCGCGAATCGGCCTCGGCCGCGGGGGCGGCTCCGTTATCAGGGTGTGGCGGGCGGCGCGAGTCCGGGCCCGGCGCCGCGGGGGCGGATCATGCCATCGGCCCAAGATGCTGACGCATCGGGCCGATGGCCCATCTCGAATTTTCGACGCCAAGCCAAAGGCTTGACGAAAATTCGAGAATGGAACCAAAGGTCGTTTTCAACGACCGTCGGTATCAGTCCCCGGGCCGGCCGTCGCCGAGCACGGCCTGGACCAGGGCGAGCACCGCCACGGCGGCGGTGTCGGCGCGCAGGATCCGCGGGCCGAGGGAGAGGCGCACCGTGTTCGGGCGATCTCCGATCAACGAACGCTCCTCCGGCGTGAATCCCCCCTCGGGCCCGATCACGACGGCGAGCGGCAAGGGAGCGTTTCCGGCGAGGGTCCCGGCGGCCTGCCGCAACGCCGCGACGGGATCGGCGAGCGGCGCGTCCTCGTCGCAGAACACCAGCAGGCGCTCCGGCGCCAGGCCGGCCACGGCCTCGGCCAGCGGCGCGGCCTCGCGGATCTCCGGCAGGGCCAGGATGCCGCATTGCTCGGCCGCCTCGATCGCGTTGGCGTGCAGCTTGTCGAGCTTGATCCGGTCGCCCTGCGTGCGCCGGGTCACCACCGGCTGGATCAGGCTCGCGCCCATCTCCACCGCCTTCTGGGCGACGTAGTCGAGGCGGGCGGCCTTGAGCGGGGCGAACAGGTAGTGCAGGTCGCCCGGCGGGGTCTGCGGCCGGATCTGCGCCCGCAGCACCAGGTCCGCCGCCTTGCGGCCGGTCGGCTCGATCTCGGCCCGCCACTCGCCGTCGCGGCCGTTGAAGACCAGCACCGGTTCGCCCGCGGCGCGGCGCAGCACCGAGAGCAGGTAGTTCGCCTGCGCCCGGTCGAGGGTGTGCCGGGCGCCCTCCCGCATCGGGATGTCGAGGAAGAGCCGGGGAGCGTTGAAATCGGTGGCCGCCATGGCCCCGTGCTCGCCGAGGCGGGGGGCGGCTGTCAATCGCCCCGCCTGTGGCCGTGCCGCAACATTCGCCGGCAACCGCGCCGGGCCACGGAACGAACCGGGTGTCGCCGCACGAAGGCGCCACATTCCTGTGCAGAAACCGGTTCGAGGCCGGGAGCGGCAGGGATTTCTTACGTATGCCCGAGGCGCGACACGCCGGACCGGCGAACGACGTTCGGCGGCGATCCCGGCAAGCCGGGGCCTCGGGGATGGATTTTTTGAGGGGGTGGAGATGACCTGCATGCGTGTGACCGTGGCGGCGCTGGCCGGAAGCGTGCTCGGCGCGACGCTGCTCGGCGGGGCGGCTCTCGCCCAAGGGGCCGATTGCTCGTCGATCCAGAAGACCCTGACCGAGCGCAAGGACATCGTCGGCAAGGTCAATGCCGCCTCCCAGGGCAAGAAGGCGAAGATCACCGCGGCGGCCGCCTGCACCCTGTTCACCAAGCTCCAGGCCAACGGCACCGAGGGCCTGAAGTGGATCGGCGCCAACAAGGATTGGTGCTCGATTCCCGATTCCTTCGTCGAGGGCTTCAAGGCCGATCACAGCCGGGTCTCGACCCTGAAGACCAAGGTCTGCCAGGCCGCCGTGCAGCAGGCGGCGATGGAGAAGAAGGCCCGCGCCATGGCGGCCCAGCAGCAGCAGGGCGGCGGCGGTGGCGGCCTCCTCGGCGGTCCCGGCCTGACCGGCAGCTTCCGGGTGCCGCAGGGCGCGCTGTGACGCTCGTGCACGGACCGGTGCGGCTCCCGTCGGCATGACGACCGCCCCCGATCGTCCCGTCGCCGATGCGGTGACGGGACACTGGGTCGACCGGCACGCCCCCGAGGCCGTGCGCCCCTACCTGCGCCTCGCCCGCATCGAGCGGCCGATCGGCTGGTGGCTCCTGCTGCTGCCGTGCTGGTGGTCGGCGGCGCTCGCGGCCATCGCGACGGGACGGCCCGGCCCGAGCCTGTGGCACCTCGGCCTGTTCCTCGTCGGCGCCGTCGCCATGCGGGGCGCGGGCTCGACCTACAACGACATCGCCGACCGCGACCTCGACGCCCGTGTCGAGCGCACCCGCCTGCGGCCGCTGCCCTCCGGGCGCATCCGCGTGCGGCACGCCCTGGCCTTCCTGGTGGTGCAGGCGCTCGTCGGCCTCGCGGTGCTGCTGCAATTCAACAGGACGGCGATCCTCGTCGGCATCGCCTCGCTCGCGCCCGTCGCGATCTACCCGTTCATGAAGCGGGTGATGCCGGTGCCGCAGGCGGTGCTCGGCCTCGCCTTCGCCTGGGGCGCGCTGATGGGCTGGGTCGCCCTGGTCGGGCGCCTCGAGGCCCCGGCCTACTGGCTCTATGCCGGCGCCATCGCCTGGGTGATCGGCTACGACACGATCTACGCGGTGCAGGACATCGAGGACGACGAGATCGCCGGCATCAAGTCCTCGGCCCGCTTCTTCGGCTCCCAGGTGCGGCTCGCCGTGGCGGGCTGCTTCCTCGCCTGCGTCCTGTGCATCGGCCTCGCCCTGTCCGGGGCCGGGGCCGGGCCGATCGGGCTTGCCGGTCTCGCGCTCTTCGCCGGCCACCTCGCCTGGCAGGTCGGGCGGCTCGATCCGCGCGACGGGGCGGAGGCCCTGCGGCTGTTTCGCTCGAACCGCGATGCGGGTCTGATCCTGTTCTGCGGCCTCACCCTCGACGCGATCTGGCAAGGCCTGATGTAGCGCGGTCGACGCAGCGGCGGCTCGTTCGGTGTCCGATCGGTCGCTCCGCGACGCGGAAACCGGCTTCGCTCGATCGCCGCGCGGGCTGGCGATCCTGTCTCCAGACGGGATCGTCCGGAGGCAGAATCAAAGGCTGCCGCCGTCGGTCATCAGGGCCTCGTCGCGGTAGACCAAGGGGCGCAGCGGCAGCCGGGCGGTCTTGCGGCGGGTGAGGAAGCGGGGCCGGCGGTGGGCGAGCAGGCCGTGCCGGCGGCGGATGCGCACCGCGCCGAGCTTCAGCCGGCCGACCTGCTGGCCCATGCTCGAGACGGCGCCGTCCTCCTGGATCACCACCATCGGCAGGCCGGTCTCGGCGCCGAGGCGCCGCCACACCGCCACCACCTCGTCGTCGCCGTAGAGGCCGAGCCGCATCACCGGGTCGCCGTCGCGGTCGAGCAGCATGACGGCGAAGCGGTCCTCGCCGGCGGCGTCGCTGGCATCGCCGTCGAGGCACAGGGCGAGGCTGCCGGCGACCGAGCCGCCGGGCACGCCGCCGACGATCGGGAGGGCCGAGGCCTCGGCCTGGACCGGGCCGCGGTGGATGACCGGGAGCTCGACGTCGCGGCGGACGGCCTGGCTGCCGGAGGAGTGGCGGTTCGAAGAGGGGAATCTGGTGACCATGGTTCTGCTCGACGCCCTGTCCGCGTGAGGCGGCGACCTCTGTCGTGTCGTCCGCCGTTGAGAGGAGATTGCACCCCCGCCGGCTCAAAACGCCTTAAAAGGCAGCGTTAAGCGATGGTTGTCGCGAGCCGGATGCGTCGAATGCTCAATAGATCCTTGTCCGGACGGGATTCATTTATCGTTCACGCCTTGCACAAGGTCGAGCGATGCTCGCGGGCGCATGGGACGACGGTGCGGCGTCCCCGCGCCGGGCGGCGGGCGGCGGGCGGCGGGCGGCGTCGTCCTTGTGGCGTCCGGTGGCGGGGCCTACAACGGAGGGACCGACGTCCGCCCCACGCATCGCGGGGGAAGCCGGGCGCTCCCCCTCGAACCTTCGCGGCCGACCATGCCTCTCCCCGACGACGTGCGCGCGATCCTGCCCGAGGGGCTCGTGCCCGAGGACTTCCTGCCGAAGGTCCGGGCGATCATCCGCGAGGCCGCGCTCCTGGCGCTGCCGTTCTTCCGCCAGGGCGAGCGCACCACCGCCCGGATCTGGAACAAGTCCGGCGGCTCGCCGGTCACGGAAGCCGACGTCACCGTGGACGCCTTCCTGAAGGTGCGCCTGAGCGAGCTCCTGCCCGGTGCCGCCTGGCTCTCGGAGGAGACCCGGGACGATCCGGTGCGCCTCGCCCACGATCTCGTCTGGATCGTCGACCCGATCGACGGCACCCGCGCCTTCCTGTCGGGCGATCCCGACTGGTCGATCGCCGTGGCGCTCCTCGCCCGGGGCGAGCCGATCCTCGGCCACGTCGCCGCGCCGGTGACCGCGACCCTCTACGAGGCGGTGGCCGGGCAGGGCGCGACGAAGGACGGCGTGCCGATCCGGGTCTCGGCCCACGCCACAGCGGCGGGCGCCCGGGTCACCGGCCCGAAGCCGATGGCCGACCGGATCGAGCACCGGCTGGGCCTCGGCGGCACGCCGGGCGAGCTCGTGCGCCTGCCCCGCATCCCCTCGCTCGCCCTGCGGCTGGTGCGAGTGGCCGAGGGGCTGGTCGATGTCGGGCTGGTCTCGTCGGATGCCCGCGACTGGGACCTCGCCGGCGCCGACCTGATCCTGCGCGAGGCCGGCGGCACGGTGGTCGGCCTCGACGGCCGGCCGCCCGTCTACAACCGGCGCGAGCCGATCCACGGCGAGCTGATCGCGGTGCCCGAGGCGCTGCGGGCGGAGGTGCTGGCGGGCCTGGGCTGACGGCCGCCGGCCGGCGCCTCTTCGCCGTTGCCCCGGCGGTCGAGCGGCGCCACCATGCGGGCATGACCCGCGACGACACCGCCCTGTCCAAGACCCTGTCCTACTGGCTGCGCCACAAGCCGGAGGCAGCCGGCCTCGTCCTCGATCTCGCCGGCTGGACGCCGATCAACGCCGTGCTGGCAGCCTTCGCGGCCGTCGGCCGTCCCGTCGATCGGGACGGCCTGCTGCGGGTCGTCGCGACGAGCGACAAGGCGCGGTTCGAGGTCGATGCCGCCCGGGAACTGATCCGGGCCCGTCAGGGCCATTCCGTGGCGGTCGCCGGCGACTGGGTCCGGTCGGAGCCGCCCGCGCATCTCTGGCACGGCACGGTCGAGCGGGTCGTGCCGGCGATCCTCGCCGAGGGCCTGCGGCCGATGGCGCGGCACCACGTCCATCTCTCGGCCGATCCGGAGACCGCCCGGATCGTCGGCGCCCGCCGCGGCCGGCCGGTCGTCCTGCGCGTCGCGGCCGGGCGCCTGGCGGCGCGGGGACATCCGTTCTGGTGACGGGCAACGGGGTGTGGCTCGCCGAGCATGTGCCGCCCGAGGCGATCGACCGCTCGTGACAGGCTAGGCTGTCGCCAGAGCGTTCTCCGAAGACGTGGATCAAGGTTCGTCGTAGAAAATGCGGCAGAATCAGAGGCCTGGAGCATCGACCGATCGCAAGGCCACGGCACACGGCACTGGCCCTGGCCGGGCTCACCGGCTCATCGTCGGCCAACCCCTTTCCGGGTCCGGTACGGGCCTGCACGACTGCAGCGAAGCGGAAGGAGATCCGGGATCCAGCACGACAAGCCGCGAAGCGTCCGTGCGTCTGCGACGGTGCAGCATGCCGAGCCGCTTCGCGGCACATTCTGTGCTGGGTCCCGGATCTCCTTCCGCTGACGCTCCAGTCGTCCGGGAAAGGGGGCGAGCCTTCATGGAACCCGGCATCCACGCTCGCCGGTGCCGTGTGCCGTGTTGCGAGGCGATCGGGTGGTGCTCTAGCGCGACTCGCGCTTCTCCAGCGCCGTCTTCACCTGCTTGAGCTGGTCGAACACCGCGCTCGGCGTGGTGCCGAAGAAGGCGAAGCCCGCGTTGATCGCCCAGTAGCAGCACAGCACGATCACCGGCACCAGGATCCAGCCCAGGATCTCCTCGCCGATCTTGCGCCGGCGGCGGCGCTGGCGGCGGCGTTCGCGCCGCGTCACCCTGGGGGAGGGCGGGGCCACCGTCGCGGCCGGGGCGAGGGGGCCCTCGTTGAGATCTCCGCTCATGGGAACCGTCTCACGTGTCCTGGCGCGGGCGCGGGGGCCCGCGGCGCTGGTCGCCCGGCGGGACCGCCCGGAGAGCGGGGCCAGGGCCTCAAATGAACATCCCGGCGGGGAGGACCCCGCCGGGATGCGTGCGTCTCTGGTCGTGCCTCATACACGGGAGGCGGGCCGGGATCGAGGGGGCCCCTCGGATCCCGGCCGTGTCGTCCCGTACCGGTCAGGCCCGGACCAGCGGCACCTTCGGCACCGTGCGGATGCCGCCGCCGCCGTCGCCCGAGCCGCCGTCCTTCGGCTTCTTCGAGGCGGCGCGGGGGCGCCGCGGCTTCTTGGCCGGGCCGCCCTTGTCGGCCTTCTTCGTCGCGTTCGTCACGTCCTTCTCGGGACGCGGCATCACCGGGCCGGCCGGGAAGACGAAGCCGAGGCTCGGCTTCTCGCCGTCGGGCCGCTTGACGATCACCCGGACGGCGCCGCCGTCCTTGAGCTTGCCGAACAGCACCTCGTCGGCGAGCGGGGTCTTGATGGTCGACTGGATCAGGCGGGCCATCGGGCGGGCGCCCATGGCCTCGTCGTAGCCGTTCTCGACCAGCCAGTCCCGCGCCTCGTCGGAGAGCTCGATCGTGACGTTGCGGTCGGCGAGCTGCGCCTCGAGCTGGAGCACGAACTTGTCGACGACCTTGGCCACGACGGTCTTCGGCAGGTGGCCGAACGACACGGTCGCGTCGAGGCGGTTGCGGAATTCCGGGGCGAACAGGCGGTTGATCGCCTCCTGGTCGTCGCCGGTGCGCTTGTTCTGCGTGAAGCCGAACGCCGCCTTGGCGAGGTCGGCCGCGCCCGCATTCGTCGTCATGATGATGATGACGTTGCGGAAGTCGACCTGCTTGCCGTTATGGTCGGTGAGCTTGCCGTGGTCCATCACCTGCAACAGGATGTTGAACAGGTCCGGGTGGGCCTTCTCGATCTCGTCGAGCAGCAGCACACAATGCGGATGCTGGTCGATGCCGTCGGTGAGGAGGCCGCCCTGGTCGAAGCCGACATAGCCCGGAGGGGCGCCGATCAGCCGCGAGACGGTGTGCCGCTCCATGTATTCCGACATGTCGAAGCGCAGCATCTCGACGCCGAGGCTCGAGGCGAGCTGCTTGGCGGCTTCCGTCTTGCCGACGCCGGTCGGGCCGGCGAACAGGTAGGCGCCGATCGGCTTGTCGGGATCGCGCAGGCCCGCCCGGGCGAGCTTGATCGAGGCGGTCAGCGCGTCGATGGCGGCGTCCTGGCCGTAGACCACCCGCTTCAGGTTGTCGGTGAGGTGGGCGAGCACCTCCGCGTCGTCCTTCGAGACGGTCTTCGGCGGGATGCGGGCCATCGTGGCGATGGTCGCCTCGATCTCCTTCACGCCGATCGTGCGCTTGCGCCGGCCTTCCGGCACCAGCATCTGCGAGGCGCCGGTCTCGTCGATCACGTCGATCGCCTTGTCGGGCAGCTTGCGGTCGTTGATGTAGCGGGCCGACAGCTCGACCGCCGCCTTCACGGCCTCGGTCGTGTACTTGAGCTTGTGGAACTCCTCGAAGGACGGACGCAGGCCCTTGAGGATCTCGATCGCGTCCGGGATCGACGGCTCGTTGACGTCGATCTTCTGGAAGCGGCGCACCAGTGCCCGATCCTTCTCGAAGTACTGGCGGTACTCCTTGTAGGTGGTCGAGCCGATGCAGCGCAGCGCCCCGGAGGCGAGCGCGGGCTTCAGGAGGTTCGAAGCGTCCATCGCACCGCCCGAGGTCGCACCGGCGCCGATCACCGTGTGGATCTCGTCGATGAACAGGACGGCGTTCGGATGCGCCTCGATCTCCTTCATCACCTGCTTGAGGCGCTCCTCGAAGTCGCCGCGGTAGCGGGTGCCGGCGAGCAGCGTGCCCATGTCGAGGGAGAACACCGTGGCGTCGGCCAGGACCTCCGGCACCTCGTGCTGGATGATCTTGCGGGCCAGCCCCTCGGCGATCGCGGTTTTGCCGACGCCGGGATCGCCGACGAGCAGCGGGTTGTTCTTCTGCCGGCGGCAGAGGATCTGGATCGTACGCTGGACCTCGGTCTCGCGGCCGATCAGCGGGTCGATCTTGCCCTCGCGGGCCTTCTTGTTGAGGTTGACGCAGTAGGCGTCGAGGGCGTCGCCCTTCTTCTTCTGGCCGCCGCGCTCGTCCTCGGCCCCGCTCGGACGTTCCGTCTGACCCTCCTCGTCGGCGCCGCGCACCGGCTTGCCCTCGGACAGGCCGGGGCGCTTGGCGATGCCGTGGCTGATGTAGTTGACCGCGTCGTAGCGGGTCATGTCCTGCTCTTGCAGGAAGTAGGCGGCGTGGCTCTCGCGCTCGGCGAAGATCGCCACCAGCACGTTGGCGCCGGTGACCTCCTCGCGGCCCGAGGACTGGACGTGGATCACCGCGCGCTGGATCACCCGCTGGAAGCCCGCCGTCGGCTTGGCGTCCTGGCGCCCGTCGCCCGTGAGGTTGGCAAGCTCGGTGTCGATGTACTCGACGAGGTTGCGCTTCAGGAGGTCGACGTCGACGTTGCAGGCCCGCATGACCGCGGCCGCGTCCTGGTCGTCGACCAGGGCGAGCAGGAGGTGCTCGAGCGTGGCGTATTCGTGTCGGCGCTCGCCCGCCAGCGCCAGGGCGCGGTGAAGAGCTTGTTCAAGGCTGCGTGAGAAGCTGGGCAAAGCGGGCCTCTTTGCTGGTGCCTGTCTTGATGCGTATCCGTCTCGGTCGGTGTCCGTCTCGGCGGGCGCCTATTTCTTTTCCATGACGCATTGCAGAGGATGTTGGTGCTTGCGCGCAAAGTCCATGACCTGCGTCACCTTGGTCTCGGCGACCTCGTAGGTGAAGATGCCGCACTCGCCGACGCCGTTCTGATGGACGTGCAGCATGATGCGGGTCGCGTCCTCGCGCGACTTGTTGAAGAAGCGCTCGACCACGTGGACCACGAATTCCATCGGGGTGTAGTCGTCGTTGAGCAGCAGCACACGGTAGAGGTTGGGCCGCTTGGTGCGCGGCTTCGTCCGCGTGATCACGGCGGTGCCCGATCGCCCGTCGCCGTTGCCGGGAGCCCGGGGGGTGGCCGCGACCGGCCTGGTGGAGGGTTCTCCCTGCCTCGGGACCTGAGCCATCTGAATCGTACCGACCTCGCTCTGGCGACCGCGCCAGGACGCGCCGGCCCCCGCGAGACGAGGGCCGCGGACGACCTGCCGGCTGGCAGCCTATCATGTCGGCTGCCGGTGCCGAGCCTAATCTATAGGCCGAGTCGGCGCTTCGCCAGTCGGCTGCGCGCTCTTGTCGTGCAGGGGTCGCACGGGGGTCGTGCAACGGTCACGAAACGCGCGCGACCGGCACGGGGGCCCTGTGCCGGTCGCGGTCTCTCGGCGGTCTTTCGGCGATCCCGCGCGGGGGCGGCCGTCCGGCCGGCGCCCTTACGGGATGCGAGGCCTGCTTACGCGGCCTGCTTGGCCTCGTCCTCGATCTTGTTGAAGCCGTCCTTGGCCACCGCGAAGGCGCGGTCCTGGGCCTTCGAGGCCTGGTCCTGGGCCTTGGCGACCATGCCCTCGAACGGCTTCGCCATCTCCTTGGCGAGGTTCTGGTACAGCTCGGTCATCTTGGTGGACTGGGCCACGAGACGCTCGTACGAGGTCTTCATGTACTCGGTCTGGATCTCGAGCGCCTTGTCGAGCGAGCGGACGCCGGCGAGCTTCTCCATGGTGGCGGTGCCGAGCTCGAAGGACTGCTTGGCGAAGTCGGTGGCCTCGACGGCGATCGCCTGGCTGGCCTTCGACAGCGAGCCGAAGCTGCGCAGCATCGCGTCCATGCCGTCCTTGCCGAGCTTCTGGGCGGCCTCGGCCTGCTGGCCCATATACTGCTGGTTCATGGTGTCGCGTGGCACCCGAACGGGTGCCCCCTCTCGCGCGGCGGTCGGGCTCGACGGGGACGCCCGCGCGTCGCGCCCCGCCGACCGCAATATGTGCACTGCACAAAATTCGTCAAGGGTCGTTGTGCGTCGCACAATCGAGACAATTCGAGTCGAATTAACCGGGGCGTAACCGCGCCTCCCTAGCCTGATTGACAGTGATGCCGCCGCGCCACGCCGTCTCGCAGGGCGCCGTCGGTCCAGGGTGCCGCCCTCCGGGGCGCGGGCGCCCTCTGCAATCGAACGGGGTATGTGCGTGATGCGTTGCGTTCACGGCCAATCTGGACCCGCACTGCCGGCCGTGCTCGCCGCCGCGGCGGTGCTGACGGCCCTCACCGCCTCGCCCGCCGAGGCGCGTCGGCGGGCCCACCACGGCGGGGGAGGGGGCTACAATCCGCCCTACGCCGCCATGGTGGTGGATGCCAAGACCGGCCGCGTGATGCACGCGGTCAACGAGGATGCCCTGCGCCATCCGGCCTCGATCACCAAGGTGATGACGCTCTACCTGCTGTTCGAGCAGCTCGAGCGCGGCAAGATGGACCTCGACACGCCGCTGACGGTCTCGGCCAACGCCGCCCGGATGCCGCCCTCCAAGCTTGGCGTGCGCCCGGGCTCGACCGTGACGGTCGAGGAGGCCATCAAGGCGCTGGTGACGAAGTCGGCCAACGACATCGCCTGCGCCATCGGCGAGAACATCGCGGGCTCCGAGCCCGCCTTCGCCGAGATGATGACCCGCAAGGCGCATTCGCTCGGCATGAGCCGCACGCACTACGCCAACGCCTCGGGCCTGCCGGATTCCGACCAGATCACCACCGCGCGCGACCTGACGATCCTGGCGCGGGCGATCCAGGACCGGTTCCCGAAATACTACCGCTACTTCCAGACCCGCTCCTTCGCCTTCAAGGGCCGGGTGATCGGCAACCACAACCACCTGCTCGGCCGCATCGAGGGCGTGGACGGCATCAAGACCGGCTACACCCGCGATTCGGGCTTCAACCTGATGACCTCGGCCCGCACGAGCGACCGCCACATCGTGGCGGTGGTGCTCGGCGGCAAGTCGGGCGCCAGCCGCGACAACATCATGGCGAAGCTCGTCCAGGCCAACCTGCCGGTGGCCTATGCGGGCGCCCGCACCTCGGCGCCGGTGATCGAGGTGGCCGAGCGGCCCCGCCCGGCGGTCGTCGCCGAGCGGCCCGCCGCGACCCGCACCCTCGTGGCGTCGGCCGACGAGGACGACGTGGTCGAGACCACGAACTCCACCGGCCAGCCCCTCGACATCGCCCCGCGCGGCGGCGCGACCCCGAAGTGGCGCGCCGGCGCCCCCGGCGCCGTGCCGGCGAGCGCCCAGGCCTACGCCCCCTCGGCCGCGCCCGCCTTCCCGGCGCCCGGCGGCAAGTACGCCTCGCGCCTGCCGACCGCCGAGCCGGGCGAGGCCCGCGCGCCTACGCCCGCCCCGCGCGAGGCCGCCGCACCCGCGGCCAAGCCCGTCACGGTCTCGCCCTGGGTGATCCAGCTCGGCGCCATGGACGACGAGGGCAAGGCCAAGTCGATGCTCGCCGAGGCGCGCCAGCGCAGCGGCGGCGCGCTCGGCAAGGCCGCGCCCTTCACCGAGCGGGTGACCCATGGCGGCACCACGCTGTTTCGCGCCCGGTTCTCCGGCTTCTCGGAGGCGGAGGCCGCGCAGGACGCCTGCAAGGCGCTCAAGCGCAACGGCTTCACCTGCTTCGCGACCCGGAGCTAGGGATTTGGCTCTCCCGCGAGGGAAGAGCTCTCCGCAACAGAAAACAACACGGGTCCCTCCTCTCCCGAGTGGGAGAGGGGCCGGGGGATCGAAGATCCCGCGTGAGGGTGACACGCTTCAGTGTGAAACGTTGAGCGTCGTGCTGGCAGCGCGACCATCGAGCTTTGCACGGATTCCTAGCACCCTCGTGCGATCTTCGGTCGCCCCTACCCCTCTCCCACTCCTTGCAGCGATACCGGGCAAGCCCGGCATCGCCTGGAGAGGGGATCCCGAGTTGGACTCTTCAAGACTTGAGAACAACATCCCCGCCGCGGCGCGTTCCTGCCGCGGCTTCGTCGACACGCGCGTGGAGCATCAGCGATGTCGGTTGAGCAGAAAGTCCTTGGCCGCGTTGACGCGGGCCGCCAGGTAGTCGGACCCGCCCTGGTCCGGGTGAAGCCGCTTCATCAAGGTTCGGTGCGCCCGGCGCACGTCCTCGAGGGGCGCCCCGCGCTGAAGCCCCAGGATCTGATAGGCCTCCTCCTCCGTCATCGGCCCTGGCTGCGCCGAACCGCCCGGCCGCGGGTCTCGGTCAGCCTGAGCGTCTACGCGCCATCCGGCAAACCGGCGGTCCAGATAAGACTCTAGCAGCCGGGCGCCATCCGGGTCGCTCGCGCGGCACTCGGAGAGCAGGGCGACGAGGCGCGGCTGGGCCAGCCCGTCGAGGGCTTGGCCGGCCAGGGTGCCGGCCAGCACCGTGCCGCGCATGGCTCCGCTGGCGTGGTCGAGCTCCATCTCGAGCATGGCCGAGCGCACCCGCGACACCGCGTCCGCCCGCGGGGCGGCGGCACCGAACCGGCCCAGCCCCATACGGCCCAAGCCCATCCTGCCAAGGCCGAAGGGCAGGGCCGCGCCCTGGCGCCAGCCGAGGAGCCAGGCCCCGCCGAGGCCGAGGGCGCCCGCCATGTCGAAGCGCCCGCGCAGGAACAGGAGGGCCGCCGCCGCGAGGGCCAGCCAGCCGCCGGCCTGGCGGATCACCCGCGCGATCGTCGAGGGGTTCGCCGTCGCGTAGTGGCGGCCGAGCCACCACAGGCCGACGAGGACCAGGATACCGAGGCCGAGGGCGATCATCCGGTCAACGTCACCTTCGTCTCGAGATTCATGGAAGAACCGTCCTACCCGCCGGTCATGCCGGCGAGGAGCCGGCGCGCCGCCGCATTCTCTTGCGCGGCGAGGCGCAATCCGTCGAGTCCCCGGGTGGCGAAGATGGCTGCGGCGCGCAGCAGCGCGGCCAGGACATCGGGCGCGCCGGCGTCGAACCGTGCGAAGGCCCCGCCGCTCAGGCGCGCGATCTCGGCAAAGACCGCGGCAGCATCGGGGTCCGGTCCTTCGTGGAAGCAGAAGGCCGGCAGCCCGAGCAGCCCGAGCTCGCCGGCGACGGCGCAGAGGTCGTCCGGCGACTCCTCGACCGCGTCGCCGACCAGGACAAGAGCCTTGACCGGCTCGCGGCCGGCGAGGTTGCGGGCGTGGCGCAGCACCCGGCCGATCTGGGTGTGGCCGCCCTGGCAGGTCACGCCCTGCATCAGCCCGGTGAGCGCCCGCGCATCCGCGACGAAGCGCGAGGCCCGGCACTCGGAGAGACCGCGGAAGTAGACGAGCTGCACCGCGAGCCCGCCGAGCCGGGCGGTGGCCGCGAACATCCCGGCCTGGACCGCGCAGGCGAGGTCCCAGGTCGGCTGCCGGCTCATCGTCGCGTCGAGGGCGAAGACGAGCCGCGGCGCATCGCCGGCCGGCGCGGCGACCTGCCGGGCCGTCTCCAGGAAGGCGTCGACCGCGGCCGACCGCGCGCCGTCGAGGTCGCGGCCGGACCCGCCCATCGCGCGCTCAGTGCCGCCGGATGGTGGAGGCGGTCAGCGCGTGGACCGAGAACAGGCCGTCCTCGTCGATCCAGACCCTGGTGTGGTCCCAGCCGGCCCGGCGGGCGAGCGCCCGGAAGCCCGGCACCGTGTACTTGTAGCTGTTCTCGGTGTGGACCGTCTCGCCGGAGGCGAAGTGGAACGGCACGCCCGCCACCGTGACGAGCTGGCTGCGCCGGCTCACCAGGTGCATCTCGATCCGCCCCAGGTTCTCGTCGAAGAAGGCGTGGTGCGCGAAGGCGTCGAGATCGAAATCCGCCCCGAGCTCGCGGTTGATGCGGGTGAGGAGGTTGAGGTTGAAGGCCGCCGTGACCTGGGCCTCGTCGTCGTAGGCGGCGTCCAGCACCGCCTTCTCCTTGACGAGGTCGATGCCGACGATGAGCGTCGCGCCGGCCCCGAGCGTGCGGGCGAAACTGCCGAGCAGGCCCGCCGCCGCGTCGGGCTCGAAGTTGCCGATCGTCGAGCCCGGGAAGAAGCCGGCCTTCGGCGCCTCGGCGAGGTCGTCGGGCAGGGGGAACGGCTTGGTGAAGTCCGCCGCCACCGGCTCGACGCGCAGGCGCGGGAAGTCGCGGCAGAGCTCCTCCGCCTCGCTGCGCAGGAACTCCTCCGAGACGTCGACCGGCACGTAGGCCGAGAGGTCGCCGAGATGGGGCAGCAGCCGGCGCACCTTGGTGGTGGAGCCGCTGCCGAACTCGACCAGGGCCGCGCCGGGCGGAAGGCCGGCGGCGATCTCGGGACCGTACCGGTCGAGGATCGCGAGCTCGGTGCGGGTCGGGTAGTATTCCGGCAGGCGGGTGATCGCCTCGAACAGCTCCGAGCCGCGCCGGTCGTAGAAGTACTTCGCCGAGAGGTGCTTGTGCGGGGCGCCGAGGCCCGCCAGCACGTCCCGCAGGAAGCCCTTGTCGGAGGTGTCGTCGAGGGAGGCGCTCGGCGCCAGGTGGGGAAGCGGGGCGTTCACGGGCGTCAAACTCCGAAGGTCGGGCGGGCCTCCCGGGGAAGGCCCGTGTCGTGGCAGATCCAGATCGAGGTCGCTCCGGCCGTGCCTCACGCGCCGTAGTGAGATAGACGCAGGCCGGTGAACTGCCAGCGCTGGTGGGGATAGAAGAAGTTCCGGTAGGTCGGCCGGCTGTGGCCTTCCGGCGTCGCCACCGAGGCCCCGCGCAGCACGAACTGGCTGACCATGAACTTGCCGTTGTACTCGCCGAGCGCCCCCGGCAGCGGCCGGTAGCCCGGATAGGCGGAATAGGCGCTGCGGGTCCATTGCCAGACATGGCCGAAGGCGGCGTCGAGCGAGCCGCTGGCGGCCTCCCACTCGGCCTCCGTCGGCAGGTCGCGCCCGGCCCAGCGGGCGAAGGCGTCGGCCTCGTAGTAGCTGACATGGGTCACCGGCAGGGCCGGATCGACGGGCTTCAGCCCGGCGAGCGTCATGCTCGACCACACGCCGTCGCGCCGGCGCCAGTAGCCCGGCGCCTCCCAGCCTTCGCCCTGCGCGGCGACGAATCCGTCGGAGAGCCACAGCTCGGCCTTGGCGTAGCCGCCGTCCTGCATGAACTCGAGCCACTCGCCGTTGGTGACGAGGGCGCGCGACAGCCCGACCGGCCGCAGCAGCACGTCGTGGCGCGGTTCCTCGTTGTCGAAGTGGAAGCCCTCGCCCGCATGCCCCATCTGCGTCACGCCGCCGTCGAGCGCCACCATGCCGGGGCGCTGCGACAGGGCCGGCCAGCGCCAGGATTCGTCGTAGGCCGGCAGGAGCGGGTTCTGCGCGAAGGCGTGCAGGATGTCGGTGAGCATCAGCTCCTGGTGCTGCTGCTCGTGGTGCAGGCCGATCTCCAGGGTGGCGACGATCTCGGCGAGCTTGCCCGCCGGCGCCTCGGCGATCAGGGCCGCGACGGCGCGGTCGACATGGGCGCGATAGGCCGCGACCTCGTCGCAGGTCGGCCGGGTGACGAGGCCGCGGCTGATCCGCGGCGCGCGCGGGCCCGCCTGCACGTAGTACGAGTTGAACAGGTAGAAGAAGCGCTCGTCGAAGACCGTGTAGCCCGTCACCATCGGCTGGAGCAGGAACTGCTCGAAGAACCAGGTCGTGTGCGCGCGGTGCCACTTGGTCGGGCTCGCATCCGCCATCGACTGGACCTGCTGGTCCTCCGGCGAGAGCGGGGCGGCGCGGCGCTCGGTCTCGTCGCGGACGTGGCGGAACGCCGCGATCCAGGCGTCGCGGTCGATCGGCCGGGCGGTGGCGGGGGGTGGGGGGAACGCGGGACGCGCGACGGGGACTTCCTCTCGGGCCTGCGCGGTCGCGGTCGCTGCCATCGGATCTTCCCTCATGCGTAGACGGATTGCCCACGCTCAACGCGGAACCGGGGAACTCGTTTCTCCGGCGCGGCGTTACCGCGCAGCTTGTGGGGTACGGGAGAAGCGGAGCCTTTTTGCCGCCGCAGTGACCAAGCCTTAACGATCGCGCCGGACTCTCGCCGGCAACTCCTCCTCTGCCTCTCGGTCACACCCCCATGCGGTTCGATCTGATGGCCGGCACGGCTGCGGCGCCCCTGGCGCCCTTCACCCGCTCGCCGGTGGTCCTCGTCTTCGATTCCGGCCTCGGCGGCCTCACGGTGCTGGCCGAGGTGCGGCGCGCTCGGCCCGACGCGAAGCTCGTCTACGCCGCCGACGACGCCGCCTTCCCGTACGGCGCCCTGCCCGAGGACGTGGTCCTGTCCCGCGTGCTCGCCGTGATGGAACGGCTGATCGCGCTCCACGCGCCGGACCTCGTGGTGATCGCCTGCAACACCATGACCACCCTGGTGCTGCCGGCCCTGCGCGGGCGGTTCGCCGTGCCGTTCGTCGGCACCGTGCCGGCGATCAAGCCTGCCGCGACCGCGACCCGGTCGGGCCTCGTCAGCGTGCTGGCGACCCCCGGGACGGTGAGGCGGGAATACACCCGTGACCTGATCGAGACCTATGCGGGGGCCTGCGCGGTGACGCTCGTCGGCGCGACCGGGCTCGCCGCCCTCGCGGAGGCGGAGCTGTCGGGCCTGCCGGTCGCCGACGAGGACGTGCTCGCCGAGATCGCCCCCTGCTTCGTCGAGACGCCGGCGGGGCGGACCGACGTGGTGGTGCTGGGCTGCACGCATTACCCGCTGCTGCTCGCCCGCTACGCGCGCATCGCCCCCTGGCCGGTGACCTGGATCGACCCCGCCCCGGCGGTGGCCCGGCGCATGGTGCAGCTCCTCGGCCAGCCGAGCCGCGACGAGATCCCGGGGCCGATCCTCGCCACCTTCACCAGCGGCGCCCGGCTCACCCCGGTCCTGCGCGCGGCCCTCGGCGAGCGCGGCATCGCCGACGTCGCCCTCGAGGCGATGCCGCTCGTGCTGCAGTGAGACGGTCCTGGTGAGCCTGCGGCAGGCGGTATGGGTCGCGGGCGGCGTCGGCGTCGCGCTGCTGGCCCTCTACGGCGCCGTGGTGGCGGCGTTCTGGTGGTTCCAGCGTAGCCTGCTCTATCCGGGCCAGGGTGGTCCGGTGCCGGTGACCGGGGCGCGTCTGCCGCCGGAGGCCGGGACGGTCGCGGTCGCGACCCCGGACGGGGAGCGCTTGCGCGCCTTGTGGCTGGCCCCGGCGCCGGGCGCGGGCGTCGTGGTCACCTTCCACGGCAACGCCTCGCTGCCGGAATGGCACGCCGAGCGCTTCATGGCCGGGCCCTGGCGCCGCCACGGCTGGGGCGTGATGGCGCCGGCCTATCGCGGCTATCCGGGCTCGACCGGGCGCCCGAGCGAGGCCGGCCTGATCGCCGACGGCCTCGCGGCGCTGGCGGAGGCGCGTCGGCGCGCGCCCGGGGCGCCGGTGCTGCTGCACGGCCACTCCCTCGGCGCGGCGGTCGCGGTGGCGGTCGCGGCCCGGGCCGGGGCGGCGGGCGTGCTCGGCCTCTACCTCGAAGCGCCGTTCGACTCGATGACCGCGATGGCCCGGCACCATTTCCGCCTCCTGCCGGCGGGCCTGCTCGCCGACACCTGGCGCTCCGACCGGGCGATCGCGACGGTCGCCGTCCCAGTCCTGATCGTCCACGGCGACGCCGACCCGGTGATTCCGGAAAAGTACGGCGCGCGCCTCGCCCGGGTCGCGGGCGCCGACTTCGTGGCGCTGCCGGGCGACCACGTCTCGATTTTGGGCGTGCGCGACGGTGAGGCCGAAGCGCGGTTCCGGCCGCGCCTATAGGAGCAAGGTGCGGTTCCGGCCGCGCCCATAGGAGCAAGGTGCAGTTCCGGCCGCGCCCCCAGGGAATGACAGAGACCCCCGAGGGTTGACCCCAGACGCTTCGTCGCCTAAGAGCCCCTCGTTCGCGGGGCTCCGGTTTGGGGCCCCGCGGCATTTTGCGCACCCGCGAGCGGCTCGTCACGGCCGCTCTGTCGCCCCGGTTCCGGGGGGAGGAGGGCGCGTTCCTCTCTTAACGTGATGCAGATCTAAGAGGACACGCGATGTCGAAACGCGTTCAGGCGAAGCACAAGCTCGATCGCCGCATGGGCCAGAACATCTGGGGCCGCCCGAAGAGCCCCGTGAACCGCCGCGAGTACGGCCCGGGCCAGCACGGCCAGCGCCGCAAGGGCAAGATGTCCGACTTCGGCACGCAGCTGCGTGCCAAGCAGAAGCTCAAGGGCTACTACGGCAACATCACCGAGAAGCAGTTCCGCCGCTACTACGCCGAGGCGATCCGCCTGCGCGGCGACTCGGGCGAGAACCTGGTCGGCCTGCTCGAGCGCCGCCTCGACGCGGTGGTCTACCGCTCGAAGTTCGTGGCGACCCCGTTCGCCGCCCGCCAGTTCGTGAACCACGGCCACATCCGGGTGAACGGCGTCCGCGTCAACATCCCGAGCTACCTCGTGAAGCCGGACGACGTGATCGAGATCAAGGAGTCGTCCAAGCAGCTCGAGATCGTCCTCGTGGCGAGCCAGCTCGCCGAGCGCGACGTTCCCGACTACATCGAGGTCGACCACGGCAAGATGACTGCACGCATGACCCGCGTGCCGACCCTGTCCGAGGTCCCGTACCCGGTGCAGATGGAGCCGAACCTGGTCATCGAGTTCTACTCGCGCTGATCGCGCGACGACAGGAACCGAGATCCTGGCAAGATTCTGGAAAGCCGTCCGCGAGGGCGGCTTTTCTGTTTGCGCGCCTACTCCTCCGGCACCAGCCGCCCGGCGAAGGTCAGGCAGAGGCACACGGCCCCGAGGACGAATTCCCAGCGGCGGATGTCGCCGCCGATCGAGGCCACCACGGCCTGCCCGATCAGCACGATCCCGACGAGGGGCGGCACCACGGTGAGGAGGAGGCGCAGGACCCTGCGCCAGCCCGATGTTCCGGTTTCCGTCATGGCCGGCGCGGCGCCTCGCGTGTCGGGTGGTGGGGTAGGGGTGATCCATCCGCCACCTCGCGCGGACCACCGGGAGGTGGCGCGCCGCCCCCGACGGTCAAGGCGTCCCGGAGGCGGGACGCCCCATGTCACGACCCTCGGGTCATGCCGCGCCCGGTTGCGGGCCGTCGTAGCCCTCGATCACGATCAGGTCGATGTCGGCGCCGCCCTCCTGCTTGGCGCGGGCGGCTTGGTACTCCGGCGAGTTCCAGCAGGCGAGCGCCTGGTCGTGGCTCGGGAACTCGATGACCACGTTGCGGGCCCGGCTCGTGCCGCTCACCGCCTCGAAGGCGCCGCCGCGGACGAGGAAGCGCCCGCCGAACTTGGCGAAGGCGGCGCCGTTGGCCGCGACGTAGTTCTTGTAGGCCTCGGGGTTCGAGACGTCGACGCGGCCGACCCAGTATCCCTTCGCCATTGTTGACTCCTCCCTTGTCGTTACCCGGATTCTAGAGCGCCCCGGCCATCTCGTCGACGATGCGGCGGGCGACGTCGCGAGGGTCGGCGGCTCCGGTGATGGGCCGTCCGACCACGACGTGGTCCACCCCGGCCCGCATCGCCTCGGCCGGGGTCACGACCCGCTTCTGGTCGCCGATCTCGGCCCCGGCCGGCCGGATGCCCGGGGTGACGATCAGCCGGTCGGGCCCGAGGATCGCCCTGACCTGCGGCGCTTCCGCCGCCGAGCAGACGATCCCGTCGATGCCGGTCGCGTCCGCCGCCGCCGCCCGGGCGGCGACGAGATCGGCCACGCTCGATGCGTAGCCGGCCTCGCGGGCATCCGCGTCGTCGTAGGAAGTGAGCACCGTCACGCCGAGGATCTTCAGGCCCGTCCCCGCCTTGTCGCGCCCGGCCGCCGCCGCCCGCATGGTCTGCGGATAGGCGTGCACGGTGAGGAAGGTGGCGCCGATCCCGGCGAGCGACTGCACGCCCTCCTCGACGGTGTTGCCGATGTCGTGCAGCTTGAGGTCGAGGAAGACCTTGTGCCCGTCCCGGACCAGCCGCTCGGCCAGCGCGAGGCCGCCGGCATAGCCGAGGCGGTAGCCGATCTTGTAGAAGCTCGCCGCGTCGCCGATCCGCCCGATCAGGCGTTCGGCCTCGTCGGTGCCGGCCATGTCGAGGGCGACGATCAGGCGGTCGCGGGGGCTGATGGGCTCGGGCACGGGACCTCCGTCACGCAAGGGACAAACGTGCGCACCCATCACGGGTCCGGGCCGGAATCAACCCCGGCCGGCGAGCCGCGCGACCTCCGCCCGCAGCACCGGCAACAGCTCGGCCTCGAACCACGGGTGCTTCTTCAGCCACGGGGTGTTGCGCCAGGACGGGTGGGGCAGGGGCAGCAGGCGGGGGCGTCGAGACCCGGAAAAGATCTCGCGCCAGCCCGCGACCGTCTCGGTGAGGCCGCCGGGCCGGCGGCCGAGATGCCAGGCCTGCGCGTACTGGCCGATCAGCAGCACCAGTTCGAGGTTCGGCAGGCCGGCGAGCAGCGGCGCGCGCCAGGTCTCGGCGCATTCGCGGCGCGGCGGCAGGTCTCCGCCCTTGGAATCGTGGCCGGGGAAGCAGGCGCCCATCGGCACGATCGCGATCAGGTCGGGATCGTAGAAGGCCGGCTCGTCGAGACCGAGCCACTCGCGCAGGCGCTTGCCGGAGGGGTCCTGGAACGGGATGCCGCTCTGGAACGCCCGGTTGCCCGGGGCTTGGCTGGCGATGCAGATCCGGGCGCGCGCCGTGCCCTGCACGATCGGCCGCGGCTCGACGGGAAGCGGCGGGCCGTGGCGCGGCGCCTCGCGGCAGAGCCGGCAGGCGCGCACCCGCGCGGCCGTCTCGGCGAAGTCCGGCGCGGATGAAAAAAGGGTGCGGCTCGCGCCGCACCCTGAAGTCGTCTCGGGTCCAAAACTGGAAGTCATGCCCACCATATAGGGCAGGGGTTAAACGTGTGGTGCGCGATCACACGCCGCGGAGGCCCGCGACGTCGAGCGGCAGCGAGCGCAGGCGCTGGCCGGTGGCGGCGAAGACCGCGTTCGAGATCGCCGGGGCCAGCACCGGGACGCCGGGCTCGCCGATGCCGGTGGGCGCGGCGGCCGAGGGCACGATGTGGACCTCGACCTTCGGCATCTCGCTCATCCGGGTCGGCTCGTAGGTGTCGAAGTTCTTCTCCTGCACCTCGCCGTCCTTGAAGGTGATGCGGTTGCGCAGGACCGACGACAGGGCGAAGCCGACCGCGCCCTCGACCTGGGCCCGGATGACGTCCGGGTTCACCGCCACGCCGACATCGACCGCCGCGACGATGCGGTTGACCTTCACCTTGCCGGCCTCGGCCGTCACGTCGGCCACCATCGCCACGTAGGAGCCGAAGGATTCGTGCGCGGCGACGCCGTAGCCCCGTCCCGGCTTCTGGTCGCGGGCGCTCCAGCCCGCCTTCTCGGCCGCCAGCGTCAGCGCGGCGGAGAGCCGCGGCGCCTGTTTGAGGAGGCCGAGCCGGTAGGCGACCGGATCCTGGCCGGCGGCGTGCGCCAGTTCGTCGACGAACACCTCCATCGCCTGCGCGGTGTGGGAGTGCCCGACCGAGCGCCACCACAGGACCGGCACGCCCTCGCGGGCGTTGTGGACCTCGAACCGGTAGGCGGGCAGGGCGTAGGGGGTGTCGGACGCGCCCTCGACCGTCGTGGCGTCGACCCCGTCCTTCACCATCATCGCCTCGAGCGGCGTGCCGATGATGATCGACTTGCCGACGATGCGGTGCTCCCACCCGGTGATCGCCCCCTTGGCGTCGAGCCCGGCGCGGATGCGGTGATAGGCGGCCGGGCGATAATAGCCGCCGGTGATGTCGTCCTCGCGGGTCCAGACGAGGTGGATCGGCGCCTTCTCGCCGGTGGCCTTCAGGATCGCGGCGGCCTCGGCGATGTAGTCGGCCGAGGCCGTGGCGCGCCGGCCGAACGAGCCGCCGGCCCACAGGGTGGTGATGCGCACCTTGTCGGCGGTGGTGCCGAGGATGCCCGCCGCCACCGCCTGCTCGATCGTCTGGAACTGCGAGCCGGCATAGATGTCGTAGGAGCCGTCGCCCGCCCGCTCGATCGTGGCGTTGAGGGGCTCCATCGGGGCGTGCGCGAGGTAGGGGAAGGAGAACTCCGCCTCCAGCACCTTGGCGGCGCCCTTGATCGCGCCGGCGGCGTCGCCGCGCTGCGAGGCGACGAGGCCGGGCTTGTCGGCCAGGGCCTTGTAGGCGGCAGCTTGAGATTCCGTCGATTGCCGCTCGGCGCCGGCATCGTCCCAGGTGAGCGTCAGGGCCTCGCGGCCCTTCATCGCCGACCAGGTGTCGCGCGCCACGACCGCGACGCCGCTCGGGATGCGCACGACCTGGACCACGCCCGGCACCGCCTTGGCGGCGGTGTCGTCCACGCCCTTCAGCGTCGCGCCGAAGCGCGGCGCGCGGGCGACCAGCGCCGTGAGCTGGCCCGGCCGGCGCACGTCGAGGGCGTATTGCGCGGTTCCGTCGGTCTTGGCCTTCGAATCGAGCCGCGGCAGCGTCGTGCCGATCAGCCGGAAGGCGGCGGGATCCTTCAGCACCGGGTTCTCGGGCACCGGCTGCACGGCGGCCTTGGCGGCGAAGGTGCCGAACCGGCCCGCCTTGCCGCTCTTGTGGCGCATCACGCCCTTCTCGATCGTGATCTCGCCGGCCGGCACCCCCCACTCGGCGCTGGCGGCCGCGACCAGCATGGCGCGGGCGGCGGCGCCCGCCTTGCGCAGCTGGATCCAGGAATTCGCCACCGCGGTCGAGCCGCCGGTGCCCTGGATCGGCCCGAAGGCGAGGTTGTTGTAGAGGCTGGCATCGGCGGGGGCGAAGACCGCACGCATCTGCCCCCAGTCGGCGTCGAGCTCTTCCGCCACGATGGTGGCGAGGCCCGTCGTGTTGCCCTGGCCCATGTCGAGGTGCTTGATCACCACCGTCACGGTGTCGTCGGCGGCGATGCGCACGAAGGCGTTGGGCTTGGCCGGCGCCTTCGACAGGTCGGGACCGCCCGCGGCGCGCGCGCCCTTGGGGTCCAGGGTGAGCCCGATCACCAGGGCGCCGGCCGCGGTGGCGGAGCCGCGCAGGAAGGAGCGGCGGGACGTGACGGCGGTGTCGCGCGTCTTAATGCGAGAGTTCAGCATGGCGGCGTCCCGGTCAGGCGAGGGAGCGGGCGGCGTCGTGGATCGCCGCGCGGATGCGCTGGTAGGTGCCGCAGCGGCAGACGTTGCCGTCCATGGCGGCGTCGATGTCGGCGTCGGACGGCGCCTTGTTGTCCGACAGGAGGCCGATCGCCGACATCATCTGGCCGGACTGGCAGTAGCCGCACTGCACGACGTCGAGCTTGCGCCAGGCGGTGCGGACCGCCTCGGCCACCGGGCCGGAGATCCCCTCGATGGTGGTGATCTTCGCCGCGCCGACATCGCCGAGCCGGGTCTGGCACGCGCGCACCGGCTGGCCGTCGAGGTGGACCGTGCAGGCGCCGCACTGCGCGATGCCGCAGCCGTACTTCGTGCCGGTCAGGTTGAGGTGGTCGCGGATCGCCCAGAGGAGCGGCATCTCGGGATCGGCCTCGACCTCGTAGGTCCGGCCGTTGAGGGTGAGTGTCGTCATCGTGCGCTTCCGACGAGAGGCTGGAATGGTTCCAGGCCTGCCTTGTGTCGGCCGCTCCTGCACCGCCCGCAAGCGGGGCCGATGTGCGCCAGCGCACCCCTCCTCGCGTGTCCCAGCGGCAGGGCGGGACGGTCCGTTCGCTCGTATTCGTGGGGTTTCGGCAGGGGGACCTTAACGATTTTCGGTGAGCTTGTCCCGGACCGGCCGGCGGTCCGCGGCGGCGAGGGAGCGGCACGACCCGAGCTCAATGTCCGAGATCACGGCGCAAATGGTCCAGCGCGGGCGCGGCCCGACGGCGGAGGAGGCGGCCCGGCGGCGCAAGGTCGCGCGCGACGTCCGTTCCGCGCGCGAGCGGCTGACCTCGTCGATCGGGCTCGAGCGCGCCTTCGACTACGAGTTGCTGCGCGTCTACGCCCAGTACCGGCGCGGCGCCTTCCTGCCCCTGGTGACGCTCGCCTGTCTGGTCGCGGCGGCCTCGGCGTTCTGGGCCCCGATCCTCCTGAGCAGCGCCTGGTGCGCGGCGGCGATCGCGGCGATCGCGGTCAACACCGTCCTGTCGCGCTCCTTCCTGCGGCAGGATCCCGACGGGCTCTCGCTCCGGATCTCGCGGCGCCGGGTGATCGTCGGCGAACTCGCCCAGAGCGCCGTCTGGGCGCTCCTGGTGCTGGTGCCGCTCCAGGTCGACGCCGCGAATGCCCGCACCTACGTGATGGTGGTGCTGGTCATCGTCGCCGCCGTCACCACGATGCTGGCCGCTACGGTGCCGCTCGCGGCCTATGCGGGGCTCCTGCCGCTCTGCGCCGCCACCGCCACCCTGCTGGCGCTGTCGCGCGAGGTCGAGACCGTCCTGCTCGTCGGCATGGCGGTCTGCGCGCAGCTGTTCTTCCTGTTCCTGTCGAACCACCTGCACGCCTCGACCGTCTCGGCGCTGCAATCGCGGGCCGAGAAGGACGCGATCTTCGGCGAGCTGGAGCAGGCCAAGGCCAATTCCGACGAGGCGCGGCGGCGGGCGGAGGAGGCCAACCTCGCCAAGTCGCGCTTCCTCGCCACGATGAGCCACGAGCTGCGCACGCCGCTCAACGCCATCCTGGGCTTCTCGGAGGTGATGAAGAACGAGGTGTTCGGCCCCCACGCGGCCGCCTCCTACAAGGAATACTCGACCGACATCCACGACAGCGGCCTGCACCTCCTCAACCTCATCAACGAGATCCTCGACCTGTCGCGCATCGAGGCGGGGCGCTACGAATTGAACGAGGAGGCCCTGCAACTCGCCTACGTGGTCGAAGAGGGCCGGCACATGATGGCGCTGCGGGCCCGGGCCAAGAACCAGACCTTCCGCGAGATGATCGATCCGTCGCTGCCGCGGCTCTGGGCCGACGAGCGGGCCTTGCGCCAGATCGTCCTCAACGTCCTGTCGAACGCCATCAAGTTCACCCCGCCCGGCGGCGAGATCGTGATCAAGGTCGGCTGGACCTCCTCGGGCGGCCAGTATGTCAGCGTGAAGGATACCGGGCCGGGCATCCCCGAGGACGAGATCCCGACCGTGATGTCGTCCTTCGGGCGCGGGTCGCTGGCGATCAAGACTGCCGAGCAGGGCTCGGGCCTCGGCCTGCCGATCGTCAAGGGCCTCGTCGACCTGCATGGCGGCGGCTTCCAGCTGAAGTCGCAGCCGCGGGAGGGCACCGAGGTCATCGTGACCTTCCCGGCGGCCCGCGTGATGGACGCGCTGCCGGCCATGGCCGAGCCGGCCGCACCACTGCGGTCATCGCGGGCGGCGTGACGCCTCCGCGCGGGCGTCCCGGGACGATTGCGGTCGGATCTCCGGGCCACGCTGCCGGCGTGCCGCGTCGGGCGGAGGCGACGCTGCGGCGGGAGCCGTCAGGCCGTCGGGGCCAGCGGGATGTCGAGCACGAAATGCGCCCCGGGCCCGCCGGAATCGGTGGCGAGCCGGCCGTCGAGCTGGCGGATCAGGCTGCAGATGATCTTGAGGCCGAGGGTCGGCTGGCGCATCGACACGTCGAAGCCCGGCGGCAGGCCGACGCCCTCGTCGCGCACGGCCAGGTGCAGCCCGTCCTCCCGGACGCCGAGGCTCACCCGCACCGGCCCGGTCCCCCGCGGGTAGGCGTACTTGACCGCGTTGCTCACCAGCTCGCTCACCACGAGCCCGATCGGGATCGCCTGGTCGGCGCTGATCACCTTCGACTCGGCCTCGCAGGTCAGGGCGTGGCCCGGCGCCTCGCCCTGGAGCTTGGCCACCAGCTCGCGCAGGAACGCCGCGAGGTCGACCATGCCGAGCTGGTGCAGGCCGCGCCAGAGATGGTCGTGCACCTCCGCCACGGTGGCGATGCGGGTCCCGGCATCCTCGAGGGCGTGGCGGACCGCATCGGTGCCGGCATCGCGGGCCTGGAGCCGCAGCAGGCCGGCCACGACGCCGAGGCTGTTCTTGACCCGGTGGCTCATCTCCCGGGTGAGCTCGACCTGATGGTCGAGGGCGTCGCGCAGGCGCGCATCGCCCTGGTGGCGTTCGACCGCGATGCCGATCAGCCCGGCGAAGCCGGCGAGGAATTCCTGGTCGGCGCGGTCGAAGCCGTGCCCCTCGCTTCCCCAGGCCTCGAGCACGCCGTAGGCGCGCCGGCTCTCGTCGCCGAGCGCGATCGGCACGTTGACCGCGTGGCGGGTGCCGGCGGGCGCGAGCGCGCCCGGCAGGTGGAAGCGCGCCTCGCCCTGCGGCCCGCCCGCTCCGACCGGGATGCCGTTGGCGAGCACGCCCGCCCCGGTGCGGTAGGCATAGGCCGCCGGCGTCGCCTCGTCGGCGGCCGAGAGGTCGGTGCCGACGAGGGCCGCCGGCAGGCCGGTGCAGGCGCGGATGACGAAGGCATGGTCGCGGGCGCGATATTCCAGCACCTGGCAGCACGGGGCGGCGAGGCCCTCGGCGCAGAGCTCGCTGGCGCGCTGCAGCAGCGCGTCGAGGTCCCGGGTCTGGAGCGCCATGCGGGCGAAGGCGCCCATCAGCGCCTGCTGCCGCAGCCGGTACGGCAACTCCGCCCGGCCGCTCCCGGCTTCGTGCGCCTCACGGCTCGACCCGTCACTCGCCATACGCCGGGACTCTCGCAACTCGGGGTGCCTTACCCGAAAAACACGTCGGACGGCCGGACTCTTACGCCATCCTGACCGGAGCACAAGCCGAGGCCCAGGGGGCCTCAGAGCAGCCGGCGCCGGCGCTCCACCAGCCTGAGGATCATCGGGGTGAGGATCAGCTGCATCGCCAGGTCGAGCTTGCCGCCGGGGATCACCACCGAGTTCGCCCGCGACATGAAGCTGCCGGCGATCATCGAGATCAGGTAGGGGAAGTCGATGCCCTTGGGGTCGCGGAAGCGGATCACCACCATCGACTCGTCGGCGGTCGGGATCCAGCGGGCGATGAAGGGATTCGAGGTGTCGACCGTCGGGATGCGCTGGAAGTTGATGTCGGTGTTGGTGAATTGCGGGCAGATGGTGGTGACGTAGTCGGGCATCCGCCGCAGGATCACGTCGGTCACCGCCTCGGTCGAGTAGCCCCGGGCGGCCTTGTCGCGGTGGAGCTTCTGGATCCATTCGAGGTTGATCACCGGCACCACGCCGATCTTCAGGTCGGCATGCGCGGCGATGTCGAGCGTGTCGCTGACGAGCGCCCCGTGCAGGCCCTCGTAGAACAGGAGCTCCGATCCCTCGGCGAACGCCTCCCAGGGCGTGAAGGTGCCGGGCTCGCCCCCGAAGCGGGCGGCGTCCTCGGCATCGTGCAGGTAGTGCCGGGTGCGGCCGCGGCCGGTCGCGCCGTACTCGCGAAAGACCGCCTCGAGCTCGGGGAGCAGGTTCGCCCGCTCGCCGAAATGACTCAGGGTCGGCTCGCGGGCCATCGCCTCGCGCATCTGCGCCCGGTCGAAGGCGTGGAAGGCGTCGCCCTCGATGAAGGCCGCCACGACGCCCTCGCGGCGGAAGATCTGCTCGAAGGTGTTGCGCACCGAGGTGGTGCCGGAGCCGGACGAGCCGGTCACCGACACGATGGGGTGGAGGGCCGACACGCCGGTCAGGCCCGCAGCAGGCCGCGGGGGGCGAAGAGCGGCGAGCCCCCGGCGTCGCGGTCGGCATCGAGCCGGCGCAGCAGGCCCGCCACCTCCCGGGGCGAGCCGACGGCGAGCGGCGTGCGCCGCTGCAGGTCGTCGGTGGCGAGGTCGAGGATCGCCCGGCCGCGCCCGTCGCTGGCGGTGCCGCCGGCCGCCTCGATCGCCAGGGCGACCGGGGCGGCGGCGTGGACGAGGCGCACGCCGCCGGCATCCCGGTCGTGGTCCATGTCGGCCGGGCGCAGATGCAGTCCGCCATGGGTCAGCACCCGCTGCGCGCCCGCCGAGAGCGAGGCCATCAGCGAGGTCCAGCCGACCGGGGCGGCCTCGCTCCGGCGCGGGGCGTCGGGCCCGCCCCGGGGGCTCGTCTCCCGGACGCGCAGGGAGACCGGCGGCCGGAAGGCGCCGCTCTGCGGGTCGAGGATCCGGGTCGTGGTCGCGGTTCCGTCGGTGAGGGTCAGCAGGGTGCGCGGCCCGTAGGTGACGAAGCCCGCGGCCACCTGCGTGCGGCCGGGCGCCTGGAAGGCGCAAGCCGGGTCTGCGCCGGCCGGGCGCAGCGAGAAGATCGTGCCCGCCGGCATGCCGCCGTCGAGATCGTCGGCCCCTTCGAGGGGGTCGAGCGCGAGGACGAGGGCGGCATCACGCCGGCGCGGCTCGGGCTCCTCCCGGTCGGGCCAGGCGATCGCCGCGACGTCGGCCTCGCGCAGCGCCTCCGCGAACAGGCGCCGGGCCACGCCCTCTGGGCTGCCCGGGAGCGCGGCCGCGAGGACGGCGGCGGTCGCCGCGGCGGCGGCCGCGAGGGCGGCGATCACCGGGCCGACGGCCGGCGGCCGGCGCGGCGTCGTCGCCTCGGTGCGGGCGCTCAGAAGCATGTCCTGTCTCCGAGCCTTGTCGGTGCCTCTCGGGGGCGTCATCCGTCTCCGCTGGCCGCCAGCTTAGGCGCCCGGGGGTAGCGCCGTCACCCCGTCCCGAAGTACGGGATGCGCGGAACTCCGCCGCGATGTCGAACGGATCCTTCCACCGATCGCCGGCCGAGGAGCGGATGGCGCAGGACCGCATACGCAACCTCTCGCTCAAGCAGCTTCATGCCGTCGCGGCGATCGCGCGGCTCGGCACCATGACGCGGGCGGCGCAGGAGCTGAACGTCACCCCGGCCGCCCTGACGGCGCGGATCAAGGGCCTCGAGGACGAGATCGGCCTGCTCCTGTTCGACCGCACCCATGCGGGCCTCAAGCCGACCGATGCCGGCCGCGAGCTGCTCTGGGCCACCGACAGCATCGGCACCGTGCTCGACACCTGCGCCGAGCGGCTGCGGGCCCTGCGCGGCGGGCGCGGCGGCAAGGTCTCCCTCGGCGTGGTCTCGACCGCGAAATACTTCGCGCCGAGCATCGTCGGCGGCTTCGCCCGGGCCCATCCGGGGGTCGAGATCGACCTCGTGGTCGGCAATCGCGGCGCCACCGTCGAGACCCTGCGCGACTACCGCGTCGACCTCGCGCTGATGGGCCGGCCGCCGCGGGACTTCCCGATCACCGCCGAGGCCTTCGGCCCCCACCCCCTGGTGGTGATCGCCCCGCCCGGCCACCGCCTGGCGGCGCGCCGCGGCGTGACCCGCGAGGAACTGGCCGAGGAGCCGTTCCTGGTGCGGGAATACGGCTCGGGCACCCGCACGGTGTTCGAGGAGTTCATGGCCGGGCTGCTGGTGCGGCGCGCGCCGATCGGCATCGACAACGGCTCGAACGAGACCATCAAGCAGACCGTGATGGCGGGCCTCGGGATCGCGCTCATCTCCGGCCACACGGTGGCGATGGAGGTGGCGGCCGGCCGCCTCGTGCTCCTCGACGTCGAGGGCCTGCCGATCCGGCGCGACTGGTTCGCGGTCCGGCGGGCCGACAAGGTGCTGAGCCCCGCCGGCCAGGCCTTCTGGGACTTCCTGGTGGAGGAGGGGGCCGCCTGGCTGCCGGAGCTGCCGGGCGCGGCCCGATAGCGGATCAGGCCGCCTCGCCCCGGACCGGCTCCGGCGGGAGGTCGGCGGGCACCTCGCGGAGCAGGGCCGGCACCCGGGCCCAGGGCTCGGTCAGGGCCGGCAGGTCGCGCAGGCGCGCCGAGGCGGAGGCGCCGACCGCCACGATGTCGTCCCAGCGCGACAGGAAGGCCGCGACGCAGGCCGGGTCGAAGTGGCGGCCGCTCTCGGCCTCGATGCAGGCGCGGGCCTCCGGCAGCGGCATCGCCCGCTTGTAGGGCCGCTCGGTGGTCAGCGCGTCGAACACGTCCGCCACGGCGACGATGCGGGCGGCGAGCGGGATCGCCTCGCCGGACAGCCCGCGGGGATAGCCGACGCCGTCCCAGCGCTCGTGGTGGGATTCCGCGATCTCGGCCGCGAGCCCGATCAGCGCGCAGTGGCTGCCGCCCAGGATGCGCTTGCCGATCTCCGCATGGGTGCGGATCAGGGCGAACTCCTCCGCGTCGAGGCGGCCGGGCTTGAGCAGCACGCCGTCCGGGATCGCCACCTTGCCGACGTCGTGGAGCGGGGCCGCGAGGTAGACCCGCCGGCACAGGTCCGCGTCGAGCCCCAGGGCCTCGGCCATGATCTGGCTGTAGCGGGCGACCCGCCAGGTGTGGTCGCCGGTGTCGTTGTCGCGGTACTCGACCGCGAGCGACAGGCGGAAGATGATCTCGGCCTCCCGCTCGCGCAGGACCCGCACCGCCTTCTCGACCTCGCCGGCGAGCCACGACGCCTGGTCGTCGAGCCGGCGCACCGCGGTGGCCAGGCGCACGACGTTGCGCATCCGCACCTTCATCTCGACCCGGCCCATGCGCTTGTCGAGGAAGTCGGTCGCCCCCGCGTCCAGGGCGGCGAGCCGGGTCCGGTCGTTGACCTCGCTGGTGATCATCACGATCGGCACCTGGGCGTAGTGCTCGATCGCCCGCAGGTGGCGGATCACCGCGATGCCGTCCATCTCGGGCATGTTGTAGTCGACGAGGACGAGGTCGAAGGCGCGCATCCGCGCCTCGTCGAGGGCCGAGAGCGGGTTGTCGATGGCGGAGACGTAGACCTGCTGGTCGTGCTCCAGGAGATGCTTCAGCCGCAGGAGCACCGTCTGGCTGTCGTCGATGACGAGTACGTCCATCTGCCTTCTCCCGCGGCGCACAGCGTTCGACCTTCGGCCGACCCCGCGGCGTGGGAAGCCCTCGCGGCTGCCCATGTGCGAAACCAGGATTCGATCTCCCTGGCGCGGCATCTTGGATTTCGCCACTTAACCGTGAGTAAACGGGTCGCATCGGATTTGGTCGTCACGGTTATGCCGGCATTTCTATCGTCGGCGCATCCGGAACGAACAATGCAGCCATGCTGCCGGCGAGCGACGCGAGGCTCGATCGAACGATCTGCCGGCACTTCGCCGGGACAGCGGGCGGATCTCGTCTCGTGATGATCCTGCGGCGGGGCCGTGTCTTCCGGACCGTCATGCCGCCGCAAGACATGCGTCGGCGGCCAGCGGGTGCCGCGGCACGGTACGGAGTCTGTCGGAGCGGGTCGCTCTGCTGCGAGTCGCCCGCCCGTGATGCGGCTCGATCCCGACGGCGAGCCCACCGGCCGGGATCGTCCCGGCCGGCGGATCGGATGTGAGAGCATTTCCCGACGAAGCGGGTACCGGTTCGTCGTGGAAAACGCGGCAAAACAAATACTTGGAGAGTTTCGCGATCGCAGCGCGATCGTGAGAGCCCTAGAAGTAGAAGCGCGGGCCGTAGATCCGGCGGTAATGCGGCCGGTAATAGGGACGATAGTAGCGGCGGTAATACGGGCGATAGGCGCGCCGGTAGTACGGCCGGTAATAGTAGCGCCGGTAGGGCCGATAGCCGTAGTAGCGGCGATACGGGCGGTAGCGGTAGTGGCGGCGGTAGTAATACGCCTTGCCGACCAGCGGCGCGGCGGGGGCGGCCTCCGCGGCGAGGGCGCCGGCGATCGGCAGGGCGGCGGCGGAGCTGCGGCTGGTGCCGAGCCCGATCCCGGCGACCAGAAGGGTCAGGACCAGGCCGATCCATCGTAGGGCGCGCATGATGTCGGTCTCCCTCGGGCGGCGCGACGCTCATCGCCGGCGCCCCGTCTGCGACTGGACAACGAGACAGAGAAGGCCCGCCGGATCCGCGGCGGGGCGCCCGCCCGACGACCGAGGGGCGCTTCCCGGACAACTAGATCGCGACGGCCCCGCTTCAATCGACGCATCCCGCAAACGTGAGGACCGGACGGGACGCCCCGCATCCCCTGCGGCACCGGCGCTCGCTTGCCGGGACGGGGCGGCCCGCGTACCTGTCGGGCATCCCCTCGGAGATCCCCGCGCCCATGCCGTTCCGGCCCTTCGACGCCCTGCGCGCCCTCCTGCCCGAGCGGTGGGCGCGCCGCCATCCGGTGGTGCCGGTGGTGCGCCTGAGCGGCGCCATCGGGGCGGTCTCGCCGCTGCGGGCCGGCCTGTCCCTGGGCGCCTGTGCGCCGGCGCTCGAGCGGGCCTTCGGCATGAAGGGCATCCGGGCGGTGGCGATCGTGATCAACTCGCCCGGCGGCTCGGCGGCGCAGTCGCACCTGATCTTCCGGCGCATCCGCGCGCTCGCTGCAGAGGCCGAGGTGCCGGTCCTGGCCTTCGTCGAGGACGTCGCGGCCTCGGGCGGCTACATGATCGCCTGCGCAGCCGACGAGATCTTCTGCGATCCGGCTTCCCTCGTCGGCTCGATCGGGGTGGTCTCGGCGGGTTTCGGCTTCACCGGCCTGATCGAGCGCCTGGGCGTCGAGCGCCGGGTCCACACCGCCGGCAAGGCCAAGGCGATGCTCGACCCGTTCCGGCCCGAGAACCCCGACGACGTCGCCCGGCTCAAGACCATCCAGGCCGACGTGCAGGCGATGTTCACCGATCTCGTGCGCAGCCGCCGCCCGGCCCTGTCGGGCGATCCCGACGAGCTGTTTTCCGGTGCGGTCTGGACCGGGCGCCAGGGCCTGGCGCTCGGCCTCGTCGACGGCCACGGCGACGTGCGCTCGGTGCTGCGGAGCCGCTTCGGCGACACGGTGCGGCTGCCGGTGGTCGAGCAGGCCCGCGGCGGCCTCCTCTCGCGGTTGCTGCGCCGGCGCGAGCCGGGCGCGGTCGGAATCGCGGCGATCGAGGGCATGCTCGCCACCCTGGACGAGCGCGCCGCCTTCGCCCGTTACGGGCTTTAGGGATCAAGGCGCCGCCGGCTCCCGCAGGCTCGCCGGCAGCTGCGTCAGGCACAGGATCTGGTCCTGCCGCTCGTAGGTCTCGCGCTCGCGGATCGCCCGCTCGACCTCGTCGGTGTCGGCGGTGGAGTAGCGCAGACCGAAGGGGATCGAGCCGTCCTTCGGGTAGGCGGCGAGCTTGCGCCGGGTCTCGGCCCGGCAATAAGCGACCCAGTCCGGCGGCAGCCCGAGCCGGCGGGCGGTGGCGGCCACGGCGGCCCCGACCCGGATCTGCGCCTCGCGCTCGCTGCGGGCGAGCGCCCGGTCGTCGAGGCCGTTGATCAGCCCGGTGACCACGAAGCCGAGGGCGACCACGATGCTGACGAGGACGAACAGGCTGCGCATGGTCGAAGCCTGCTCCCACGCGGTGGTTCGGGCGTGAGGCTCCAGATGTCGCGCCGGGCCGCCTTGGCAACCCGGCGCGACGGGATCCTCAGTTGCCGCGCAGGAGCGCCTCGAGCACCTTGGCGCCGGGACGGCCGGTCTGCGGCATGCCCAGGCGCCGCTCGACGTCCTTGATCGCCTCGCGGGTCTTGGCGCCGACCTTGCCGTCCGGCTCGCCGACGTCGTAGCCGCGGGAGGCGAGCGCGCTCTGGAGGCTGCGGCGCTCGGCGCGCGACAGGGGCGGGTCGTCGGTCGGCCAGGCGGTCTGCACGCCGGCCTTGCCGCGCAGGCGGTCCGACAGGACCGCGATGGCGAGCCCGTAGGACTCGGCGGCGTTGTAGGAGTAGATCGCGTCGAAGTTCTTGGTCACCAGGAAGGCCGGGCCGGTGGCGCCGGCGGGCGCCAGGATGCCGACCGGCCCCTCGGCCGAGAGCGGCCGGCCGTCGAGGCGGGTGACGCCGAGCGAGGCCCAGTGCCCCACCGGCTTCTTGTTCTTGCGGCCCGCCGCCGCGACGTTGAAGCCCGGCGGCAGCCGCACCTCGTAGCCCCAGGGCTGGCCGTTGTGCCACTTGGCGACGCGCAGGAAGTTGGCGGTGGAGCCGACCGCGTCCGGTACCGAATCGACCACGTCGCGCCGCCCGTCGCCGTCGAGGTCGACGGCGAGGCGGTGATAGGTCGTCGGCATGAACTGGGTCTGGCCGAAGGCCCCGGCCCAAGAGCCGGTCAGGCGCTCGGGCGCGATGTCGCCCCGGGCGATGATCTTGAGGGTGGCGATCAGCTCGCCCTTGAAGAAGTCGCGCCGGCGGGTGCCGCCGCAGGCGAGCGTCGCCAGCGACTGGACCAGCGGCATCTTGCCGAGGTTCTTGCCGAAATTCGACTCGACGCCCCACACCGCCGCGATGGTGTAGCGGTCGACGCCGTAGCGCGACTCGGCCAGCGTCAGGGCGCTGGCGTGCTGGCGCATGGCGGCGCGGCCGTCATCGACCCGCTCGTCGTCGACGAGGGCGGCCATGTAGTCCCAGATCGGCGTCTTGAACTCGGGCTGGGCCTGGGACAGCTCGATGACCTTGTCGTCGAAGCTGATCCCGGCGGTGGCGGCCTGGAACGCCGCCGGCGACACGCCGGCCGCCGCGGCCTCCTGGCCGATTCCGGCGAGGCAGGAACGGAAATCCGCCAGCGCTGCCTGGGGCAGGCCGAGGCCGGCGAGGCAGAGCAGGGTGGCGGCCTTGAGGGTCGCGCGCCGCGTCATGCAGAAATCTCTCCCGTTTCGCCGATCCAAGCACCGGAATAGGGCGTCATCAGGGTTAAGGAAAACCTGACGAACTCGGCGACCGACGGGAGATCCGCCGCGGCGAACGGCCCATCGGCCCGGCGGGATTATTTTTGTCGGAGAGCATCATGCCCGGAAAGGCGTCTTGCTCCGTCGGTGCCGGCTTGACGTGAGCGGAAGGTCCCAACCCACCCACAACCTCATCCCGAGGTGTTGGTCGATTGCAAATCGACTGGCCTCGAAGGAAGGCCTCCAGTTCGCGCAGGGGTGACTGGAGCCCTCCTTCGAGGTCAGTCCATCTGCGATGGACTGACACCTCAGGATGAGGTCGTGGGCGAGAGGAAAAATACCCTTTAGTGCCGCATCAGACGATCAACCACGCTCTCAGGCCCAGGGGCGCTCGGCGAGTTTCTGCTCGTAGGCGTCGATCGAGGCGGCCTTCTCGAGGGTCAGGCCGATGTCGTCGAGACCGTTGATGAGGTTGTGCTTGCGGCCCGGATCGATGTCGAAATGCAGGGTGCCGCCGTCCGGCCCCTTGATGATCTGGTTCTCCAGGTCGATCGTCAGCGTCGCGTTGGCGCCGCGATTCGCGTCGTCGAGGAGCTTTTCCAGGTCCTCGGGCGACACCGTGATCAGCAGGATGCCGTTCTTGGCGCTGTTGTTGAAGAAGATGTCGGCAAAGCTCGTCGAGATGATGCAGCGGATGCCGAAATCGGCCAGCGCCCACGGCGCATGCTCGCGCGAGGAGCCGCAGCCGAAATTGTCGCCCGCCACCAGGATCTTGGCGTTGCGGTAGGCCGGCTGGTTGAGGACGAAGTCCGGGTTCTCGGAGCCGTCGTCGCGGTAGCGCATCTCGGAAAAGAGGCCCTTGCCGAGGCCGGTGCGCTTGATCGTCTTGAGGTACTGCTTGGGGATGATGCGGTCGGTGTCGACGTTGACGATCGGCAGCGGCGCCGCGACGCCCTCGAGAACGGTGAACTTGTCCATTGTGTCTTCGTCCGAGATGCGTGCCGCGCGGGAAGGACCCGCGCGGCGCCAGTTCGGAGGTGTTCTAGCAACTCGCCGGTGCGGCGGGAAGCGCGTGCCGCGTCACCGCGAGCGGGTCGCGCTCAGCGCGACCCCGACAGCTCCAGCACGTCGTCGAAGGTCCTGAGCCCCGGACGCGGCGAGTTCACCAGCACCGCCATGTTGCCGGGCGCGTGCTGGTTCTTCCACATCTTGGTGTGGGCCTCCGGGATCTTGTCCCAGGGGAAGAGCTCGCTCATGCAGGGATCGACCCGGCGGTCGATGACGAACTGGTTGGCGGCCGCCGCCTGCTTCAGGTGGGCGAAGTGCGAGCCCTGGATGCGCTTCTGGCGCATCCAGACGTAGCGGGCGTCGAAGGTGATGTTGAAGCCGGTCGTGCCGGCGCAGAACACCACCATGCCGCCGCGCTTCACCACCAGTGCCGAGACCGGGAAGGTCGCCTCGCCCGGGTGCTCGAATACGATGTCGACGTCGTTGCCCTTGCCGGTGATGTCCCAGATCGCCTTGCCGAACTTGCGGGCTTCCTTGGTCCACTCGTTGAACTCGGGCGAGTTGACCTTGGGCAGCTGGCCCCAGCAGTTGAAGTCCTTGCGGTTGATGACGCCCTTGGCGCCCAGGCTCATGACGTAGTCGCGCTTCGACTCGTCGGAGATGACCGCGATGGCGTTGGCGCCGGCCGCCGCGCAGAGCTGCACGCCGAACACGCCGAGGCCGCCCGACGCGCCCCAGATCAGCACGTTCTGGCCCGGACGGATGGTGTGGGGCGCGTGGCCGAACAGCATCCGGTAGGCCGTGGCGAGGGTGAGCGTGTAGCAGGCGCTCTCCTCCCAGGTCAGGTGCTTGGGCCGCTTCATCAGCTGGCGCGACTGCACCCGGCAGAACTGGCCGAAGGACCCGTCCGGGGTCTCGTAGCCCCAGATGCGCTGGGTCGACGAGAACATCGGGTCGCCGCCGTTGCACTCCTCGTCGTCGCCGTCGTCCTGGTTGCAGTGAACGATGACCTCGTCGCCGACCTTCCAGCGCTTCACCTTGGCGCCGACCGCCCAGACGATGCCCGAGGCGTCCGAGCCGGCGACGTGGAAATCGGCCTTGTGGACGTCGAACGGCGAGATCGGCTCGCCGAGGCCCGCCCAGACGCCGTTGTAGTTGACGCCCGCGGCCATCACGAGGACGAGCACCTCGTCGTCGCCGATCGACCAGGTCGGCAGGACCTCGATCTGCATCGAGTCTTCCGGCGGTCCGTGCCGTTCGCGCCGGATCGCCCAGGCATACATCTTGGACGGGACGTGACCCAGCGGCGGGATCTCGCCGATCTCGTAGAGATCCTTGATCTCGGTCCCGCCCTTCGGGGACCCACCCTTCGACACCGGATCCAGAGCGGCGCTCGCTGCCATCGTGGTCCCTCCCTTGAAATATTGCAGTGCACCGTGGATCCTAGCGGTGTTCTAAGGGGCCTCCAATAGCCCTTTTGGCGATCGGTGCGACTTGTCGGCCTTAGGTCAAGGGTGACGGTCGACCCGGGCGTGTCTACCATCCGGGCGCGAGTGGGCACCGCCCACCGGGCCGGTCAACGAGGGCGAGGGCGGAAATGGGCGAACCGGAGGTCAAGCGCGACAAGCCGTGGATCATCCGCACCTATGCGGGCCATTCCACGGCCGCGGAATCGAACGCGCTCTACCGCGGCAACCTCGCCAAGGGGCAGACCGGCCTCTCGGTCGCCTTCGACCTGCCGACCCAGACCGGCTACGACCCCGACCACGAGCTCGCCCGCGGCGAGGTCGGCAAGGTCGGCGTCTCCATCGCGCATCTCGGCGACATGCGGACCCTGTTCCAGGACAT
Source organism: Methylobacterium sp. ap11 (assembly GCF_900110515.1). Lineage (NCBI taxonomy): Bacteria > Pseudomonadati > Pseudomonadota > Alphaproteobacteria > Hyphomicrobiales > Methylobacteriaceae > Methylobacterium > Methylobacterium sp. ap11. The sequence goes on from NZ_FOEB01000006.1 coordinate 70,442, forward strand.
CCCGCTCGCCCAGATGAACACCTCGATGACCATCAACGCCACGGCCCCGTGGCTGCTGGCGCTGTACCTCGCGGTGGCCGAGGAGCAGGGCGCCCCGTTCTCGGCGCTGCAGGGCACGACCCAGAACGACATCATCAAGGAATACCTGTCGCGGGGCACCTACGTCTTCCCGCCGGGGCCCTCGCTCAGGCTGACCAAGGACGTGATCCTGTTCACGACGAGCCAGGTTCCGAAGTGGAACCCGATGAACGTCTGCTCGTACCACCTGCAGGAGGCCGGGGCGACGCCGGTCCAGGAGCTCTCCTATGCGCTGGCGGTCGCCATCGCGGTGCTCGACACGGTGCGGGACGATCCCGATTTCGACGAGGCGAGCTTTTCCGACGTGGTCGGGCGGATCTCGTTCTTCGTCAATGCGGGCATGCGGTTCGTCACCGAGATCTGCAAGATGCGGGCCTTCAGCGATCTCTGGGACGAGATCACCCGCGACCGCTACGGCATCACCGACGAGAGAAAGCGCATCTTCCGCTACGGTGTCCAGGTGAACTCGCTCGGGCTCACCGAGCAGCAGCCCGAGAACAACGTCCACCGCATCCTGATCGAGATGCTCGCCGTCACCCTCTCGAAGCGCGCCCGCGCCCGTGCCGTGCAGCTGCCGGCCTGGAACGAGGCGCTCGGCCTGCCGCGCCCCTGGGACCAGCAATGGTCGATGCGGATGCAGCAGATCCTCGCCTTCGAGACCGACCTGCTGGAATACGACGACATCTTCGACGGCTCGGTCGCCATCGACGCCAAGGTCGAGGCGCTGAAGACCGAGACCCGGGCCGAGCTCGCCCGGATCGGCGCGCTCGGCGGCGCCGTGACCGCGATCGAGACCGGCCTGATGAAGCGGGCGCTGGTCGAATCGAACGCGAGGCGCATCGCCGCGATCGAGCGCGGCGAGCAGGTCGTGGTCGGCGTCAACAAGTTCCAGAACGGCGAGCCCTCGCCGCTCACCTCGGGCGACGGCTCGATCTTCACGGTCTCCGAGACGGTCGAGATGGAGGCCCAGAGCCGCATCAAGGCCTGGCGCAGCCAGCGCGACGCCGCCGCGGTCGCGGCGGCCCTCGACGAGCTCGAGGCCGCCTCCCGCGAGGGCCGCAACGTGATGCCGGCCTCGATCGCCTGCGCCAAGGCCGGCGTCACCACCGGCGAGTGGGGCGAGCGCCTGCGCCAGGTCTTCGGCGAGTACCGCGCGCCGACCGGCGTGACGCCCGAGACCGCGACCTCCGGGGCCGCCGAGGAGGCGCGCCTCCTCGTTGCCGATCTCGGCGAGCGACTCGGCGAGGCGCCCAAGCTCGTCGTCGGCAAGCCCGGCCTCGACGGCCACTCGAACGGCGCCGAGCAGATCGCGCTGCGCGCCCGCGACGTCGGCTTCGACGTGACCTACGACGGCATCCGCCAGACCCCGGCCGAGATCGTCGCCAAGGCGCGCGAGCGCAACGCCCACATCATCGGCCTGTCGATCCTGTCGGGCTCCCACGTCCCGCTGGTGCGCGAGGTCCGGGCGCTGCTGCGCCAGGAAGGCCTCGACCATATCCCGGTCGTCGTCGGCGGCATCATCTCGTCGGAGGACGAGCTGGTGCTGAAGAACATGGGGGTCGCGGCGGTCTACACCCCGAAGGACTACGCCCTCGACACGATCATGGTCGGCCTCGCCAAGGTGGTCGAGCGCGCGATTGCCCGCCGCGACGCGGAAGCCGCGGAGCCGCGGCGCGAGGAGGTGTTCTGACGGCGGGACGCAGGATCCGCCTTCCCCGACACGGCCTCCAGGGATCGGTGCGCCCCCTGGAGGCCTCCTTCGAGGTCAGTCGATCCTCGATCGACTGACACCTCAGGATGAGGTCGTGCATGGAACAGTTGTGCGGGCACCCGGCCCGGGTGACGGCCGTCAGAGAACGACCCGCATCAGGACCGTGACCACCACCGACGCCGCCGCGGCGAGGCCGAGGGCGAGCGGGCTGTCGATGGTGCGGTAGCGCGAGATGTCCGCGACGGGCGCCGCGGCCCGGGGGGCGGTGGGCGGGGACGCCTCGCGCCTCGCCGGGTTCAGGGCGGGGTGTCCGGTCACGCTCGCGCTGGTCACGGCCGTCGTCATCGCGGTTCCTCCTCGTGGATCGCCGCCCATGATGGCCGCGCCCGGGGAGGGGGCCTTGATCCAGCGCAAGCGCGCTCGCCCGCAACCGGCGTTTTCGCGCGCCGCGGGACGAAAGGGATTTCAGCGCAGCGTCAGGATGTCGGCGAACACCGCGTCCCAGGCCGCCCCGTCCATCGCCACGAGGCCGAGGCTGCGCAGGAAGAACGCGCCCTCGGCGGCGAAGAACGCGGTGCGGGCGCGGCGCTCGGCGTCGCAGGCGGGATCGAACTTCGCGATCCAGCCGGCATACCAGTCGCGGACGCGCCGGAGGTGCTCGGGCGATTGCAGCAGCGTCACCAGCATGCCGACCATCCGGGTCTGGGCGACCTCGTCGATCCGGCCGGCCGCGGCGATGTAGTGGCGGGTCTGCTCCAGGGTGTCGGCCCCCGACGGCAGGCTCTGGGCGAGCTCGGCGTCGAGCGCCGTCATCCAGCGCTCGACGATCGCCGCGATCAGGTCGTCCTTGGTGCCGAAGCAGTATTGCAGGCCGCCCTTGGTGATGCCCGAGGCCTTGGCGACCGCCTCGAAGGTCAGGGCCGCCGCGCCGTCGCGCAGCACGATCGCCTCGGCGGCCTCCAGCACCTTGTCCCGGTCGATCGTGCGCGGTCGCCCCATTCCGAACCCCCTTTTCAATCCATACGTATGGATTTAAACGCGGGCCTCGCATCGCGCAACCGACCGGAGGTCAGATGCCGTCCCCGCGCCGAAACTCCCGGCTCCTGCCGCTCGCCCTAGTCTGCCTGTCCGCGGCCGCCTGCAAGCCCGCCTCCGAGGATCGGTCGGCCGCCGCGGCACCGGCACCGGACGTCTCCGTGGCGCGGGCCGAGGCGGCGACCGTGCCGCGCCTCGTCGATCTGCCGGGGCGCCTCGTGCCGACCCGCGTCGCCGAGGTCCGGGCCCAGGTCGCCGGCATCATCCAGGAGCGGGCCTTCGCGGAGGGGAGCCTCGTGCGCAAGGGCGACGTGCTGTTTCGCATCGACCCCTCGGTCTACCGCGCCGAGGTCGACGCGAAGGCCGCCGCCCTCGCCCGCGCCGAGGCGACCCGGATCCAGGCGCTGCGGCAATCGGAGCGCACCGAGACGCTGGTGGAGAGGCAGGCCGCCAGCACCGCGCAGGCCGACATCGCCACCGCGACCCTGCGCCAGGCCGAGGCCGACGTGGCGAGCGCCCGGGCCCTGCTCGCCCGCGCCCGGATCGATCTCGACTTCGCCACCGTGCGCGCGCCGATCGACGGCCGCATCGGCCGGGCCCTCGTCACCGAGGGCGCCCTCGTCAGCCAGGGCGAGGCGACAAAGCTGGCGCTGATCCAGCAGGTCGACCCGATCTTCGCCGACTTCAACGCCGCGGCCTCCGAGGCCGGCCTCCTCGCCGAGCGGGCGGCCGGCCGGGACGGCCCGGAGGTGCGGCTGGTGATGCCCGACGGGTCGCTCCACGGCGATGCCGGGCGGCTGCTGTTCACCGACGTGAGCGTCGATCCCGGCACCGGGCAGGTCTCCCTACGGGCGACCTTCCCGAACCCGGCCGTCGCGCTCCTGCCGGGCACCTATGTCCGGGTACGCCTGGCGCAGGGGATGGCGGCCGGCGCCGTCGTGGTGCCGGCCCAGGCGATCCAGCGCTCGAGCGCGGGCGTGCCCCAGGTCTACGTCGTCGGCCCCGACCGGACGGCCGCCCTGAGGCCGGTGCGGGTCGGCGCGCTCACCGAGTCCGGCTGGATCGTCGAGGACGGCCTGCGGCCGGCCGAGACCGTCGTGGTCGAGGGCTTCCAGAAGATCCAGCCCGGCCTGGCGGTGAACCCGCTGCCCTGGCCGGGCGCGCGCACCGCTGCCGCGAAGCCCTGACGACACGATCCCACGGGACGAGGACCGGCCATGACCCGCTTCTTCATCACGCGCCCGATCTTCGCCTGGGCGATCTCGATCTTCATCATGCTGGTGGGCGCGATCGCGATCGCGTTCCTGCCGGTGTCGCAATACCCGGACGTCGCCCCGGTCACGATCCAGGTGACGGCGACGTATCCGGGCGCCCCGCCCGAGCGGCTCTACGACGGCGTCACCCGGATCGTCGAGGAGGAGCTGAACGGCATCCCGGGGCTGATGTACTTCGAATCGACCAGCGACACCTCGGGCCAGGCCCAGATCATGGCCTCGTTCGCGCCGGGCTCGGACCCGGCGAAGGCGACCGTCGCGGTGCAGAACCGGATCAAGCGGGTCGAGGCGCGGCTGCCCCGTGCGGTGGCCCAACAGGGCGTGATCGTCGAGGAGGCGAGCACCAGCTTCCTGCAATTCGTCGTGGTGACCTCCCGCGACGGCGCCTTGAGCGAGAGCGATCTCGGCGACCTCGCCGCGCGCCGCCTGCTGGGCGAGCTGCGCCGGGTGCCGGGGGTCGGGCGCGCCACCCTGTTCTCGTCCGAGAAGGCCCTGCGGATCTGGATCGATCCGGCAAAGCTCGTCGGCTTCAACCTGACGCCCGCCGACGTGACGGCCGCGGTGGGGGCGCAGAACGCCCAGGTCGCCTCCGGCCTCGTCGGCGCCCAGCCGGCCCGGGACGACCAGCGCATCGCCGCGAGCGTGCTGGTGAAGGGCCAGCTCACCGGCATCGCCGAGTTCGAGGAGATCGTGCTCCGGGCCAACCCGGACGGCTCGCTGGTGCGCCTGCGCGACGTCGCCGAGGTGAGCCTCGGCGCCCAGTCCTACGCGATGCAGACCCGCCAGGACGGCCGCCCGGCCGCCGGCATCGGCATCCAGCTCGCGCCCGGCGGCAACGCGCTCGCCGCCGCCACCGGCGTCAAGGCGAAGATCGCCCAGCTGCAACGGACGCTGCCGGCGAATGTCAGCGTCACCGTGCCCTACGACACCACGCCCTTCGTCGAGGTCTCGATCAAGAAGGTCTTGATGACGCTCGCCGAGGCGATGGCCCTCGTCTTCGCGGTGATGTTCCTCTTTCTCCAGAACATCCGCTACACGATCATCCCGACGATCGTGGTGCCGGTGGCGCTCGCCGGCACCTGCGGCGCGCTGCTCATGGCCGGCTTCTCGATCAACGTGCTGACGATGTTCGGCATGGTGCTGGCGATCGGCATCCTGGTCGACGACGCGATCGTGGTGGTGGAGAACGTCGAGCGGATCATGGCCGAGGAGGGCCTGCCCCCGAAGGAGGCCACCGCCAAGGCGATGGGCCAGATCACCGGGGCGATCGTCGGCATCACCTCGGTGCTGGTGGCGGTGTTCGTGCCGCTCGCGTTCTTTCCCGGCTCGGTCGGGGTGATCTACCGGCAATTCGCGGTCAGCATGGCGACCTCGATCGCGTTCTCGGCCTTCCTGGCGCTCTCGCTGACGCCGGCGCTCTGCGCCACGCTCCTCAAGCCCGTCGCCCCCGGCCACGGCCACGCGGGCACCGGCTTCTTCGGCTGGTTCAACCGCCGCTTCCGGGCCGGCACGCTCGCCTACCGGGCCGGTGTTTCCGGGATGCTGCGCCGGCCCGTGCGCGCGCTCCTCGTCTACGCTGCCCTGGTGGCGGCCCTGGGCTGGGGCTACGCCCGGATGCCGTCGAGCTTCCTGCCGGTCGAGGACCAGGGCTACGTCATCGTCGACGCCCAGACCCCGCCGGAGGCGGCCACCGCCCGCACCCGCGACGTGGTCGAGCGGATCGAGGCGCATTTCGCCGCCGAGCCGGCGGTGGCGGGCCGCACCACGCTCCTCGGCTTCGGCTTCTCGGGCCAGGGCCAGAACGCCGCCATCGCCTTCGTCACGCTCAAGGACTGGGCCGAGCGCGGCCCGAACGACGGCGCCGAGGCGGTGAGCGCGCGGGCGAACGCCGTGCTGGGCGGCCTGCCCGACGCCGTCGCCATGTCGCTCTCGCCCCCGGCGATCGAGGCGCTCGGCAATTCGAGCGGCTTCTCGTTCCGCCTCCAGGACAAGGCGCAGCAGGGCTACGCGGCGCTCGCCGCCGCCCGCGACCAGCTCCTCGCCGCGGCGAGCCGGAGCCCGGTGCTGGCCGGAATCTACGTCGAGGGCCTGCCGACGGCGCCGCAGATCGAGCTTCTCCTCGACCGGCAGAAGGCCAGCGCGCTGGGCGTGACCTTCGCGGACGTCAACGACGCGCTCTCGACGAGCCTCGGCTCGGCCTACGTCAACGACTTCCCCAACCAGTCCCGGATGCAGCGGGTGATCGTGCAGGCCGAGGCCGCCGCCCGGATGAAGGCGGAGGACCTGCTCGACCTCTTCGTGCGCAACGCCGCCGGCCAGATGGTGCCGCTGCGCTCCTTCGCCCGGGTCTCCTGGACGATGGGGCCGTCGCAGGTCGTCGGCTTCAACGGCTATCCGAGCATCAAGATCTCCGGCAGCGCCGCGCCGGGCTTCGCCAGCGGCGACGCGATGGCCGAGATGGAGCGCCTGGCCGCCCGGCTTCCCCCCGGCTTCGACTACGCCTGGACCGGGCAGTCGCTGCAGGAGAAGCTGTCGGGCTCGCAGGCCGTCTACCTCCTGGCGCTGGCGCTGTTCTGCGTCTTCCTGTGCCTGGCGGCGCTCTACGAGAGCTGGTCGATCCCGCTCGCCGTCCTGCTCGTGGTGCCGACCGGCGTGGTCGGGGCGGTCTTCGCCATGCTGGCCCGGGACATGCCGAACGACGTCTACTTCAAGGTCGGGCTGATCACGGTGATCGGCCTCACCGCCAAGAACGCGATCCTGATCATCGAGGTGGCCAAGGACCTGGTGGCGCAGGGCCGGCCGGTGCGCGAGGCGGCGCTCGAGGCCTGCGGCTTGCGCTTCCGGCCGATCGTGATGACCTCCTTCGCCTTCATCCTCGGCGTCGTGCCGCTCGCGATCGCCACGGGGGCCAGCATGAACAGCCAGCGGGCGATCGGCACCGGCGTGCTCGGCGGGATGATCACCGCCACGGTGCTGGCGGTGTTCGCGACCCCGCTCTTCTACGTGCTGATCGCCTCCGGCCTGCGCCGCCGCCGGACCGCGGCGGCCCCCGCCGCGCCTGTCCGCGCCGAGGTCGGGTGAGCGGCCTCCCGCTACAGCGAGCTGCCGCCGCAGACCACCAGCTGCTGGCCGGTCGTCGCGGCGGCCTCCGGCGACAGGAAGTAGGCGACGGCGGCCGCGACCTCGTCCGGCCGGATGAAGCGGCCGAGCGGCGGCAGCTTCGGCGAGACGGCGCCCCGCGACGGATCGGTCAGCATCGGGGTCTCGGTCGCCGCCGGGGCGACGACGTTGACGGTGATTCCCCGGGGCATCTGCTCGGCGGCCCAGGAGCGGGCGAGCCCGACGAGGGCCGCCTTCGAGGCCGCGTAGGCGCCGCGCCCCGCCGCGCCCGCGGCGGTGCGGCTGCCGACGAGCACGACCCGTCCCCCCGCCGCCATGCGCGGGACGAGGAGGTCGGCGAGACGGCTCGCCGCCTCGACGTGGAGCCGCCACATCGCGGCGCCGTCCTCCGGGGGCAACTCGCCGAGGCGGCCGACCCGCAGCAGGCCGGCGGCGTGGACGAGGGCATCGACCCGCAACTCGCCGATCGCCGGCGCGATGGCGTCGAGGTCCGAGAGGTCGAGGGCGAGGGGGCGGTAGCGCGGATGCGCGGGCCCGCCCGCGCTCCGGCTCACGCCGGTGACCTGCCAGCCCTGGTCGAGCAGGCGGGCGACGATCGCCGCGCCGATCCCCGAGCTCGCCCCCGTGACGAGGGCGTGGCGCACCGCCTCACTCACCGGCCGCCACCCAGGCCTCGCTCACCCGCACGTGCTTGATCGCCTGGCGGTGATACGTGAAGGCGATGTGGATCGCCCCGTCCGGCGTCTGGGTGACGGACGGATACGACAATTCCCGGTTCGAGCGGTCGCGGGAGTTGTTGGTCATGCAGTAGCCGTCGCCGGTCTCGACGTCGCGCCGCTGCGGCCAGGTGCGGCCGCCGTCGGGCGAGATCGCGAGGGTCAGCGGAGCCCGCGGGGTGCCCCAGAACGCCGTGCGCTTGTCCGGGTCGACCGGGGCCGGGGCGGCGTCGGAGGCGGGCTCCTCGTCCTCGATCTCGTCGTAGAGCGAGGCCCGGCGCTCGGTGGCGGCCTCGGCGTTGGTCGCGTTGAAGACCAGCGCGACGTGGCCGTTGGCGAGCACAGTCGCCTGGATCGACGAGTTGTTGTTCGGCAGCTCCGTCGGCACCGGGGCCGACCAGGTCTCGCCGTTGTCGGTCGAGCGGCTCTCGTAGATCGAATCGGCCCAGCGGCTGCGGTAGAGCGCCAGCAGCGTGCCGTCGTGGAGGGCGAGCACGTTCATGTGCACGGCGCCGGTGCTGTCGGGCACCGCCACCTCGCGCCAGGTCTTGCCCTCGTCCGACGAGATCATCACCGCGCTGGTGTCGTCGTCGCCGACCCATTTGGCGCCCGGCACGCTCGGGCAGTGGAAGATCGGCAGGAGCCAGGTGCCGTTGCCCAGCACCGCCGGCGGCTGGCGCACGAAGGTGCCGCAGCCCGGCCGCTGCGCGAACAGGGTCTCGATCGGGCCCCAGGTCGTGCCGTGATCGTGCGAGATCCGCCGGCGCACCAGGGCGGTGTCCTGGTTGCCCGAGACCTGCGCGGTCCAGATCAGCCACAGATCGCCGGTCGGCGCGTTGAACAGGATCGGGTTCTGCTCCGAGCGGGCGGGATCGTCGGAGAGCTTCTGCGCCGCACTCCAGGTGTCGCTGCCGGCGGGCAGGCGGGCGCCGTAGACCGAGATGTCGGCCATGCCCTCCTGCGTGCCGCCGAACCAGACGCAGGCGAGGTCGCCGTTTCGCAACGGCATGATGTTGGCGGCGTGGTTCTGCACGCAGGGGCTCGGGATGAAGGCCTCGCGGCGGAGGGGGTCTCCGGCGACCGGCCGGACCTCCCCGGTGCGGTCCATCGGTGTCTGGACGGTGTCGAGCATCGGTGTCTCTCCGGGGTCAGGCGGTGGTGGCGGGGCGGACGGGCTCGGCCTGCTCCTTGGCCTGCTCCTTGTCGCCCCAGCGGAAGACGCGTTCGATGCCCATCACGACGAGCGGCGCGAGCGCGGCGATGTACATGTTGTCGACCCCGTAGGGGTTGCCGAGCGCGTACCAGACGGTGGTGGCGAGCGCCGCGCCGAGGAGCCCCAGCGTCGCGCCGCGGTTCGAGCCGAACCAGGGCAGGTAGAAGCCGACCATGGCGACGATCGAGATCGACAGGCGAAGCGCGCGGGTGAAGAACGACAGCTTCAGGATCTCCGGGATGAAGAACACGAAGACCAGCGGCACCACGGCGATGACCAGCGAGAACACGCGGGTCATGCGCAGCTCCCGGGCCGCGTCCGGCTTCCAGTACGGCACGTAGAAGTCGCGCACGACCAGCGACGCGATGGCGAGCGCCACGGTGCTGACGCTGACGAAGATCGAGGCGACGAGCGAGGTGGTGACGACGCCCGCCAGCAGCGGGTGCATGGTCTTCAGGAAGATCGGCAGCGCGTAGAGGCTGTTCATGCTCGGGTAGAGCGTCTTCGCTGCGAGCCCGATCAGGGCCAGCACGATGCCGAGCGGCAGGCAGAACGCCGCCGCGTAGAGGGCCGAGGCCCGGGCCGCGGACGCGCTCTTCGTCGAGGAGATCGCCTGGACGATGAACTGAGTCGAGAAGATCGCCCCGACCGTGCCGAAGGTCCAGGCGAAGATGGTGGCAGCGCCGATCTTGCCGTCCCAGCTGAAGTATTCGGGCGGAAGCGCCGCCTGCATCGGGGCGATGCCGCCGGTGGCCGAGAGCGCGACCCACAGGATGATGCCGATGCCTGCGACCTTGATGGCGCTGTGCAGGATCGTCACCCAGGCGATGCCCTTCAGCCCGCCGAACACGTAGTAGAACGTGCTCACCGCGGCGATGATGCACATCGCGGTCGGGATGTTGACCCGGAGCGCCGTCGAGATCGCGGCCGCGCCGCTGACGTAGTTGCCGACGTTCACGAGCAGCAGCGCGTAGATCATGATGACCGAGACGGTCATCATGGTCGACTTGCCGTATTTCTGCGCGATCGCGGCCGAGATGGTGTACTCGCCCGAATCGTAGATCCGGCGGACGATCAGAAGCCCGAACAGAAGGAAGCCGATCGAGGCGCCGAGCACCGACCAGGCGGCGGCGATGCCCGAGTTGAACGCTTCCTGCGCGGTGCCGACCGTCGACTTGGCGCCGACGAATTCCGACATCAGCAGCACGCCGACGACGAGCGCCGGCATCGAGCGCGACGCGGTCATGAACTGGGCGTTGGTGCGGCTGCGCAGCTTCAGGGTCAGCCAGCCGGTGAACAGGATGTAGGCGACCACCATGGCCGCGATGGTCAGGCTCTCGCCCTCGGTGAATTCATGCATGGGCGTGTCCTCGGGTAATATATTAGTAATTAACGAGTCGGTGACCCACCCCTTTCCCGGACGACTGACGCGTCAGCGGAAGGGGATCCGGGAACCAGGGCAAAAAGTCGCGAAGCGTCCGTCTATTCGCAACGTCGCGTCATACAGAGCCGATTCGCAGTATTTCCTCTGCTGGATCCCGGATCTCCTTCCGCTGACGCGTCAGTCGTCCGGAAAAGGGCCGTGAAGGGGATGAGAAACCTGACCGGCATCTTGGCGCGCCGTTTCCGGGCCGATCTCAGGAGGCCCGGGCCAGTCCGTCGGTCGTCCCCAGCAGCGCGCTGCGCTCGGCCTCGGTCAGGGGCATCAGCGGCGGGCGCAGGCGGTGCCAGCCGGCATCGCCGGTGCGCTCCGCCGTCATCGCCTTGAGCGAGGCCATCTGGGCGAAGCGCGAGGCGCGCTCGCGGGTGGCCACCACACGCGCCTGCGCCGCCGCGACCGCGTCGGCCTTCGCCGGATCGGCGTGGTGGTCGAAGACGAAGCGCAGGTCGCGGGCGCAGAGGTTGGTGGTGGCGGTGATCGCGCCGGCCCCGCCGACCTTCAGGAGCGGCAGCATCAGCGGGTCGGCCCCGGCCAGCACCGAGAAGCCCGGGAAGCGCTCGATCAGCGCCGTCATGTGGGCGAGGTCGCCGGACGAATCCTTGATGCCGGTGACGATGCCGGGAAAGCGCTCGCGCAGGGCCGCGATGACCCCGTGGGGGATCGCCACGCCGGACATCTGCGGGATGTGGTAGAGCACCACCCGAAGGCGGTCGTCGCCGACGCCCTCGATGATCCGCGAATAGGCCGCGACCAGCCCGTCCTCGGAGACGCCCTTGTAGTAGAACGGCGGCAGCAGCACGACCGTGGCGACGCCGACCGACAGCGCGTGGCGGGTGAGCGCCACCGACTCGGGGATCGCCGCGACGCCGGTGCCGGGCATCAGCTGCGCGGGCGCGACGCCCCCGGCAAGCGCGGCCTCGAGCAGGCGCATCCGCTCGTCGGACGAGAACGAGTTCGCCTCGCCGGTGGTGCCGAGCAGCGCGACGCCGGTGCAGCCCTCCTCGACCAGGTAGCGGCAATGGGCGGAGAAGGCCGAATAATTCGGGTTGAGATCGGAATCGAGGGGCGTGAGGGCGGCGCAGAAGACGCCGCGCGGGAAGACGGGATCGGTCATGAGATCGGTCATGGGATCGGCGCTCCTCAGCCGGCGGCGTGGTAGAGGGCGAGGATCTGCTCTTGGCTGATCTCGCGCGGGTTGTTGTCGAGGAGCCGGCGGATGGCGTGGGCCTCCGCCGCCATGGCGGGCAGGTCGCCGGCCGGAACGCCGTGGGCCGACAGGCGCATGGCGATGCCGAGATCGGCGCACCAGCGCGTCGTCGCCTCGACCACCGCCGCCTCGTCGTCGCTCTCCGGCAGGCCGAGCGCCGCCATCACCTGGCAGGTCTTTTCCGGCACCGCGGGCGCGTTGAAGGCCAGCGTGTGGGGGAAGATCACCGCGCAGGCGAGCCCGTGCGGGATGTGGTGGCGGGTGCCGAGCGGATAGGCGACGGCGTGGCCCGCCGTGGTGTTGACCGGACCGAGGCAGAATCCGCCGTAGAGCGAGGCGAGCGCCAGCCCGGCCCGGGCCTCGCGGTCGCCTCCGTCGCGCACGGCGCGGGGCAGGAACCGGCCGACGAGGCGGATCCCCTCCAGCGCGTAGAGATCGATCAGCGGGTGGGCCTTCCTGCTGGTGAAGGCCTCGACGCAATGCGCCATGGCGTCGACGCCGGTGGCGGCGGTGACCGCGGCCGGCACCGTCATGGTGAGATCGGGGTCGATCACCGCGGCGTCGGCCAGCATGAAGCGGCTCTGCACCGCGAGCTTGTTCTGGGTGGCCGGATCGGTGACCAGCGCCCGGGTGCCGCCCTCGCTGCCGGTGCCGGCGGTGGTCGGCACCTGGATCAGGCCGATGCGTCGGCCCCGCACCTTCTCGGGGCCGACGACCTCGTGCAGGGTCTGGCCGCTGCCCGGCAGCACCGCCACGAGCTTGGCGAGATCCATGGCGCTGCCGCCGCCGAAGCCGACGACGAGGTCCGGGTTGATCTCCTCGGCGAGTGCCAGCGCCCGCTCCAGGTTCGGGATGTCGGGCTCGGGCTTCACCTCGCCGAACACCCGCACCTCGCCGGGCAGGTCGAGGAGGTCGACCCGGGCGGCGTTGAAGGCGTCGGCGACGACTAGGATGGTGCGGGCACCCATCGCGCGGGCGCGGCGGCCGACCTCCGCGACGGTGCCGGAGCCGAAGGCGATGTCCGGGCGGACGATCTCGATGGGGGTGGAGAGAGGGTTCACGCGGCGCTCCTCTGGGTGATCGCGCCGTTGGCGGCGAGACGCTCGGCGTATTCGATGGCCTCGATCAGGCTGCGCTCGTTGGCGATGCCGCGGCCGGCGATGTCGAAGGCGGTGCCGTGATCGACCGAGGTGCGGATGATCGGCAGGCCGAGCGTGATGTTGACGCCCGACAGATCGACCCAGCGGCCGGTCTCGGGGTCGACCTCGAAGCCGAGGAGCTTGACCGGGATGTGCCCCTGGTCGTGGTACATCGCGACGACCGCGTCGTACTGGCCAGCCCTCAGCTTGACGAAGACCGTGTCGCCCGGGACCGGGCCGACGATGTCGAGGCCGTCGGCCACCTTGCCGGCGATCACCGGCGCGCTGACGTCGATGTCCTCGCGGCCGAACAGGCCGCCCTCGCCGGCATGCGGGTTGAGCGCCGCGATGGCGATGCGGGGCTTGTCGAGCCCGATCCCCTTCAGGGCCGCATGGGTGAGGTCGATGACGAGGCGCAGCCGCTCGGGCGTCAGGCGCTTGGGCACGTCCTGGAGCGCGACGTGGGTGGTGACGTGGCTCACCCGCATGTTGCCGTGGGCGAGCATCATCACCGAGCCGCGCACGCCGGTGAGGTCGGCCAGCATCTCGGTATGGCCGGCATAATGGTAGCCGGCGAGGTTCAGCGCCTCCTTGTTGAGCGGCGCCGTCACGATCCCGCCGATCGTGCCGGCGAGCGCGAGATGCACCGCCCGCTCGATCGCCTTGAAGGCGAAGCGGCCGCCATCGGCGCTGAGCTTGCCCGGCTCGATCGGCGCCCCTTCCGCGTCGGCCTGGAGGCAGCAGAGCGCCGGCCACTCGCCGTCGCCGGAGACCTCCGGGATCTCGACGCCGAGGCCGAGCGCGCTCTCCGCCCGCTTGAGCGCCGGGTTGCTGCCGATGACGACGAGCTTCAGGTCGCCGGAGGCCAGGCGGTCGCGCAGCTTGTGCGCGGCCTTGACGATGATCTCGGGGCCGATCCCGGCGGGATCGCCCATGGTGATGGCGAGGTGACGGGTCACGCGACGGTCCTTTCGTGAATGAGGCCGTTCTCGCGCAACAGGTCGCGCCAGACGGCGGGCGTGCCGAACGCCCCGGATTTCGAGATGATGGCGGTACCGTCCCACAGGCCGCCGCGCATCCGCGAGCGGGGCAGGCCCGGGGCGACCTGGCCGGTGACGACCAGGGACTCGGTCCGCAGCGCGAGGCAGAGCGCCTTCAGCGTCTCGCCCCCGGCGACGATCAGGGTGCCGGGCGGCGGCAGGGCGCGGGCGAGGCGCCCGAAGGCGGCGGCGATGCGGGAGGCGGCCTCGTCCCGGGCAATGCCCGGGGCGAGCGCGAGGCTGACGAGGGCGACGCCCTTTGCGCCGAGCCGGTCGGCGACGGCGCCGGCATGGTCGCCGTCCGCGCTCAAGGCCAGCCGGTGCTCCGGGCAGGCCGCGAGCTGGCCCTCGGTCTCCGGCCGGTCCGAGCCGAACAGGCCGAGGACCGGGCCGTGCAGGCCTCCGCCGGCGGGGGCGGGCGCGGAGCGCGCGAGCGCCCCGGCGAGGCCGCCGCTGCCGCACCACAGGACCGGCGCGCCTGTCCCGAGCGCGGCGATCCGGTCGAGATCGTCCTCCTGCGCCGCGTCGTAGACGGCGACGCCCTCGACGAGCCCGTCGGCGACCACGGCGCGGCGGGCCGGCACGCCGACCGCCCGCAGGGCCTCGGCGATGTCGTCCGAGACCGGCTCCCACCCCTCGCCCCGGCGGGCGAGCTGGCGGCCGTCCAGGGTTTGGCGGCCCTGGTAGGGGAAGGCCGGGGCCACGATCGCGTGACGCCATCCGCCGAGGCAGGCGGCGAGCTCCGCCGCCCAGGGCCCGCGCAGCAGGCTGTCGAGCTTCTTGAAGGCGAGGTCGGCGCCCGCCAGCATCGGGGCCGCCCCGGCGGCGATCCGGGCCGCCGTGGCCGCGTCGCGCTCGCGAGTGCCGGTGTCGAGGGCGAGGCTGCCGCCCGAGGGGAGGGCGGCGCCGACCCATGCGACCTCCACCGGCCCGACGAGCCCGGTGAAGCCGGCCGTCGTGTCGAGGGTGCCGGTGAGGTCGTCGGCGAGGAGGCGCAGGGTCGGCATCGGGCTCATGCGCGGCCGACCGCCCCTGACAACCTGACAACATCGGCGACCACGCCAGTGGAGCCGAGCCGAACCATCGCGACGGTGGCGCCGACGCGGCAGGCGTCCCGATCGACGGTATCAGGCAACCGGGCGTCAACCGGTATCAGGACGTGGGCGTGTCCGGCCGGTGCGATGCGCCGATCCGCCAAGCCGCCAGCCTCCTGCATGCCCGTCCCTCCCGTTCGGCGCCCAGACAAGCGCTCGATTTGTTGTAAACTTGTCATGCGGTACGGGAGTCGGGGTGGGGTTGTCAAGCGGGACTCCCGCGGCGGATCGCGAGCGCTCCCGATTGCCTCGGCGGCGCGGTCCTGGCAGATTCGGCGGCGGCAGGTGCCGCCAGCCGCTCGCGTCCCTCGGGGGATACGGTGAAGGCACCACGTTCTGATTCTCTCCGGCAGTCCTTCTCGGGATGCTCAGCCCGGCGACGGATCGGCAATGCGAGCCCCGATGACCCGTCGCCGGCGCAGGAGACTGCCATGCCGACACGCGACCCACCGACGCGCGACCAGGCGAAGACGATGGCCAGGCGGCTGCGATCCGCCCTGGCGATCCGCCGGATCGACCTCTCGCACGCCGACAGCCTCGAACTCGTCGCGGCTTCTTTCGACCTGCGCGACTGGAACACCGCCGCGGGCCTCCTCGACGACGACCGGCCGGACCGCATCGCCTTCCATCGGACAAGTCCGATCCTGCGCATCTTCGACGTGGCGAAGGCCCGCGAGTTCTACTGCGGTTTCCTGGGCTTCGCGGTGACGCTCGAACACCGTCACGAGCCCGGCCTGCCCCTGTACATGGCCGTCGCGCGGGCCGGCCTGGAACTCCATCTCAGCGAGCATCACGGCGATGCCAGCCCCGGCTCGACGGCGTTCGTCCGGATGACGGGGGTGCGGGATTTCCACGCGGAGCTGATCGCGAAGAACTACGGCTACGGCCGGCCCGGGCTCGAGCGGTTGCCCTGGGGCGAACAGATGGAGGTGCACGACCCGTTCGGGAACCGGATCCGGTTCTGCCAGGCGCACGGATAGGCGACGGGACGGCGGGTGCGGCCGTGCCCTCGGCGGGTCCGGCCGCGCCTGTCCCGCCTACAGCGACAGGTCGAGCATCCGCCCCTCGAACAGCCGGTCGCGGGAGGAGCAGATGTGGCGGTGCATCCGGTCGCGGGCGGTCTCGGAATCGCCGTCGCGGATCGCCGCGAAGATGGCGCGGTGCTCGTCGAGCACGCCCTGCAGGCCGGAATTGGGGCCGAGCAGCGCCAGGCCGTGGATCTTCATGCCGACCGCGATGTGCGATTGCAGCGCCTGGAGCGAGGCGCCGTAATAGTGGTTGTTCGAGGCTTCGGCGATGGCGAGGTGAAAGGCGAAATCGGCGTCGTCGCGGTGCTGCTGCTGGCGCGTCGCGGTGTTCATCAGGTCGAGGGCGGCGAGGATGCGCTCCAGCGCCGGGCCGTTGCGGCGCAAGGCGGCGTAGCGGGCCGCCTCCGGCTCGATGGTGAGGCGGAACTCGTAGCAGCGCTGGATGTCGGCGATGCTCTCGACGGGGGCGTAACCCAGAGCCGGGGCCCTGCCCTGGCTGCGCACGAAGCTGCCGGCGCCCTGGCGCGAGACGATGACGTTCTCCTGCCGAAGCCGCTCCAGCGCGGCGCGGACCACCGGGCGCGAAACCTTGTAGCGGGATGCCAGCTCGTTCTCGCTCGGCAGCTTCTGGTTCTCGCCGTAGGTGCCGCCGGCGATCTCGGACAGGATGCCGTGATAGACCCCCTCGGCGAGGCCCGACGCCCTCGCCGGGCCCTGCGGCTCGGCCCCGACGGCCTCCTGCACTGCCGATTCCATCGCGCCCGCGCCCTCCTCACCCGTTCCTGACAACCTCTATGCCGCCCTTCGCGGCGCGGGCGCAAGCTTGTTAAATGTTGTCAGGGGCGCGGAGGGCGCCGGGGGTCAGCGCTGCCCGTTCCTCAGCGCTGCCCGTCCCATTTGGCGATGGCCTCCTTGGCGAGCCCGCCGACGCGCGCGTGCGGGCGACCGCCGGTGGTCATGGCGAGCGCGAACAGGATCTCGTCGGCGCGCGGCCCGTCCGCTAGGGCCACGGTGACGCCGTCGAAGTGGGAGCGGACATAGGCCGCGTCCTTGTGGTGGATCGGCACGTCGAGGGACGCGCCCATGCCGCCGACCTTCGTCATCGACGGCACGATGGCGAGCGCCTGGCCGAGCAGCTCGCGCATCGCGTAGCCGCCGGGGACGTGCCAGAGCGCACCGTGCTCGAGCTCGCCCGACGTGCCGACGAGCGAGCCCTTGCCGTAGGCCTCGATCCGGCCCGGATCGCCGCCGAGCGCGTCGAGGAGCTTGCGGGCGCACTCGACGCCGAGGGGCTTGAGCGCATCCATCATCGGGGTGATCTCGGCCTCGTAGCGGCCGGCGAAGGGGTTCCGCACCAGGCAGGCGACCGACCCTTTGAGGATCGGGGTGTCGAGGACGGGGCCGCCGTCGTGGCGGACCTCCTCGACGGTGACGACGATCTTGCGGACCTCGATCATGGGCGGATCTCCCTCGGTTCTTCGAGAAGCACGGACTGGCCCTGCAGCATCAGGGCGGCGGAACGGATCAGGCCGGCGGCGCGCATCGCCGCGGCGCGGGCCCGGCCAGCCTCGAGGGCGGCGGCGATCTCGTCCGGCGACAGGGCCGGCACCGCCACGGTGACGAGGCGGGGCCCGAGGTCGGAATCGGGGTCGAGGTCGCTGGCCGGCGTGCGCTCCACGCCCGGATGCCCGGGCAGGTCGACCGCGTTGGCGATCAGCGTCGCGGCGGCATCCGCCGCCGCGGCGTCGCGGGCGAGCACCGTCACCGAATCGGCGAGCCCGAGGGAGAAGGACCGGCCCTGCCGCCCCGAGGTGGCGATGCCGCCGATGCCATCCCGATGGCGCAGGATCACCCGGCCGTTCACCGCCGGCACCGGGCCGCGGGAAAAATCCGCCGCCACGCCGATCGCCAGGGTCTCGTCCTCGGTGAGGTGGAGCGCGATGTCGCCGCCGTCGTTGACGAAGGCCTTGTCGAGGGGAGCGGCCCCGCACATCGCCGCGAGGATCTCGTCGGCCACCGCGCCCGCCACCGCGGCCATCGGGGTGAGGAACCCCTTGTGCGGCCGGCAGGCCGCGACCATCCGGCGGGCGATCGCGCCCTCGACCCGCGGCCGCTCGCTCATGGACTTGCGCAATTCCGGCAACTCGCCGACGAGCTCGCCCAGCACCGTCGCGAAGCGATCGACGGCGGCGCGGTGCGCCTCGGCCACCGCAAAATCCGCCCCGAAGGCGCGCAGCACCAGGTCGATCGGCCCGTGCTGCAGATGCAGCCGGCCATCCGCCAGGATCTGGTGTGCCGGGCCGTCCATCCTTCAGCCGAGCCGGGCGAGGAGGCGGACGAGGTCTGCGGCCTCGCCGGGGGAGAGGGGATCGAGGGTGCGGGCCGTCACCTCGCCGCCGCGGCTCTTCATCGCCTCGATCACCCCGAGACCCTCGTCGGTGAGCGCCAGCACCACCAGGCGGGCGTCGGATTCGTCCGCCTTCGGCTGCACGAAGCCGCGGGCGGCGAGGCGGCGGGCGACGCCGAACATCGTCGCCGGATCGACCCCGACATGGCGCCCGACCTGGTTCTGCGAGGTCGGCCCGAGATCGTGGAGCTTGCACAGCACGGCGTATTGCACCGGCGTGACGCCGAAGTCGCGCATCACGGTCTCGAAGATCGCGGAGGCGCGCTGGTGCGCCCGCCGGATCAGGTAGCCGATCTGATCCTCGACCCGGTAGGTGCGGATCGCCTCCGCGTCGATCGCCGGGGCGGCCTCGCGCCGTCGGGGGGCGGTCATGCGACCGCTCCGGCCGGCCAGGGGTGGTCGGGGTTCCACGGATCGATCCGGGCGGCGGGGCCGACCTCGCGCAACACGTCCGTCATCGCCACCACGTCGCCGTCATGCCCCCCGAGCCTCGTATAGAGGTCGCGCGGCAGGGTGAACTCGATCGGCGCGACGATCGCCGGGGTCGGCACCGAGCCGAAGGCGTTCTTCGGTAGCTGCGTCACGTCGGCCATCACCGTGATGCCGCCGCCGGGCCAGACCGTGACCGGCGCGCCGCCCATCGTCACCCGCGTCTCGCCGGCGGCGACCGAGCGGGTGAGCAGCACCGGGTTCTCGGTGACCCCGGCCCGCAGGGACCCGCCGGCCCCGGCCATGAACAGGACCGTGCAGAGCGAGGGCTCGCAATTCTCGCCGATCCGGTCGACCACCCCGCGCACCGGCGCCGGCATCTCGGCCGGCACGGGCTTCAGGTCATCGTCGAGGACGACCCAGAGGGCGTGCTCGCCGGTGGTCGAGGTCATCAGGAGCCGCAGGCCCGGCCAGGCGGTCGCGGGGTCGATCGCCTGGATGATGCCGAGCGGGTCGGCGATGTCGGTCCCACCCCAGCCGATGCCCGGATTGGCGACCTGGAAGTAGCGCCCCGGCGTCGAGCGGCGGCCCTTCACCCGGATGCCGGCCGGGCGCATGCCCAGCACCTTGCCGGCCTGGTGCTCGGTCAGCACGCCGGTGATGTGGTCGTCGACGACGATCACCTCGTCGGCGTGGCCGAGCCATTGCCGGGCGAAGATGCCGACCGTCGCCGAGCCGCAGCCGACCCGCATGCGCTGCTCCGGCGTGCCGTCGACGATCGGCGCGCGTCCGGCCTGGACCACGACCTCGTGGCCGCCCTCGATCGTCATCGTGACGGCGTCACCGGCGCAGAGGCGGAGCAGCGTGTCGCAGGTGACGGTGCCCTCCTTCTTCGAGCCGCCGGTGAGGTGGCGCACGCCGCCGACCGACAGCATCTGCGAGCCGTACTCGGCGGTGGTGACGTGGCCGACCTCCTCGCCGGCGACGCGGATCGCCGCGCGCTCGGGACCGAGATGGCGGTCGGTGTCGATCTTCACCTTCACCCCGCAATAGCTGAAGATGCCCTCGGTCACGACCGTGACGGTCTCGACGCCCGCGTGCTCGCTCGCCACGATGAAGGGGGCGGGCTTGTAGTCGGGATAGGTCGTGCCGGCGCCGATGCCGGTGACGAAGGTGCGCGAGGGATCGAGCACCCGCCCGTCCCACTCCGCCGCCCCGAACGGGACGAGCTTCTGCCCCGCCTCCGCCGCATCGTGCAGCAGCACGACCGGATCGGTGCGGATCAGATGGCCGTTCTCGTTGGCGTAGCGCGAGCAGGCGCCGGAGCGGCCGGGCCGGATCCGGCACAGGACCGGGCAGGCATCGCAGCGCACGATGCCGTCGGCCTCCGCCGCGCCGAATTTCTTGGACCTCGCTTCGGTGGAGAGGCTGTCGGCGCTCATGATCGGCTCCCCCACAGATTCTCGGCCTCGTCGTCCCGGTAATAGCCCCGGCGCAGGTCGCGGGCGACGAGCGCGGGGTCGCGGGTGGCGGGCGCGCCGTAGCCGCCGCCGCCCGGGGTCATCACCTCGACCCGGTCGCCGGCCCGGATCGCGATGTTCTGGTCCTTCGAGAGGTGGAGCGGGACGATCGTCTCGGCCCCGCGGTGGATGCGCACCACGTTGGGCGCCCCGTCCCCGCCGCCGAGTACGCCCGGCGGGCCGAACCGGCCGTGATCCATCACGAACGAGGCCCGGGCCTCGCCGCGCAAAAGCTCCACCTCGTAGTGGACGCCGAAGCCGCCGCGATGGGCTCCGGCTCCCCCGGAGCCCTCGCGCAGGGCGAAGCGGCGGAAGAGCACCGGATAATACTGCTCCATCACCTCGACCGGCGCGGTCTTGGAGATGCCGATGGTCGAGCAGCCGTTCGAGAGCCCGTCATGAGCAATGTTCCCGCCGTAGCCGCCACCGGTGATCTGGTACATCACGTAGGCCGCGTTCTTGGCCGGATCGAAGCCGCCGAGCGCGAAGTTGCCCGAGGTGCCGGCGGGCGCCGCGGTGACACGCTCGGGGATCGCCTGGACGAGGGCGAGGAACACGGCCTCGGCGATGCGCTGGCTGACTTCCGCCGCGCAGCCCGAGACGGGCCGCGGATAGCGGGCATCGAGGAAAGTGCCCTCGGGCTTAATGATCGTCAGCGGTTCGAAGGTGCCGGCATTGATCGGCACGTCCGGGAAGACGTGCTTCACCGCGAGGTAGACCGACGAGTAGGTCGTCGCCACCACCGAGTTCATCGGGCCGCGGCAGGGCGGGGACGAGCCGGAAAAATCGAAGGTGAGGCCGTCCCCGGCCTTGGTCAGGTTAAGCGCGATGCGCAGGGGCTCGTTCACCACGCCGTCGGAATCGACGAAGGCTTCCGAGGTGTAGGTCCCGTCCGGGATCTGGCGGATCTCGGCCCGCATCCGTTCGGCCGAGCGGGCGCGGATCTCCTTGATCGCCGCATCCAGGGTCTCGGGCCCGTACTTGGCGAGGAGGTCGGAGAGCCGGCTCTCGCCGATCAGCAGCGCCGCGGCTTGCGCCTTGATGTCGCCGATGCGTTGGTCGGCGACGCGGATGTTGGACGAGATGATCGAGAAGATCTCCTGGTCCATCGTGCCGCGCTTGAACAGCTTGACCGGCGGCAGCCGCAGGCCCTCCTGCTCGACCTCCGTGGCATGCGCCGAGAAGCCGCCCGGCACCATGCCGCCGATATCGGGCCAGTGACCGGTATTCTGCAGCCAGCAGAACAGCGCGCCGTCGACGAAGACCGGCTTGACGAACCGCACGTCCATGAGGTGCGTGCCGCCGAGATACGGATCGTTGACGATGTAGATGTCGCCGGGCTCCGGCGTCCCGACCCGTCCCTCGCGGATCAGGCGGATCAATTCGCCTGTCGAGTACTGCATCGTGCCGACGAAGACCGGCAGGCCGTACTCCCCTTGCGAGATCAGCGCGCCGGTGTCGCGGTCGTAGATCCCGTCCGAGCGGTCGTCCGCCTCGGCGATGACCGGCGAGAAGGCGGAGCGCGAGAAGGCGATGTCCATCTCGTTGCAGACCTGCTGCAATCCGGCCTGGATCACCGCCAGGGTGAGGGCGTCGAGCTGGGTCATACCCGGATCCTCAGGTTGCCGATGGCGTCGACCTGCGCCGTGGCGCCGGGCTCGATCACGGTCGTGGCGTCGATCTGCTGGATCACCGCCGGTCCGGCGATCTCGGCCCCGAGCGGCAGGGCCTCGCGGGTGTAGATCGCCGCCTCGTGCCAGGCGCCGCCGGCATAGACCGGGCGCGTGCCGAGGCGGGCGCCGACGAGATCGGTGCGGCCGGCCTCGTCGATCAGCGCGGCGAGGGGGAAGGGCTTGCGCCGTCCGATCACCGAGGTGACGAGGTTGACCACTACCGCCCGGATCTCCGGCAGCCGGACCTGGAAGCGACGGAAGTAGGCGGCCTCGAACAGCTCCTGGAGCGTCGCGCGGTCGATGTCCGGGGAGGGCAGGGCGACGCGGATCAGGTGGGTCTGGCCGCGGAACTGCATGTCGGCGCCGTAGGTGACCGTGGTCTCCTCGATCTCCGACCGCTCCTCGGCGACCATCGCCAGCGCATCCGCCGCCTGCTCCTCCAGGACGGTGCGCAGATCCGCCATGTCGAGCCCGTCCAGGGGGCGGTTGAGGGTCCGGACCCGGTCCTGGCGCAGATCGGCGACGAGGCAGCCGAGCGCGTTGGTGAGGCCGGGGCGCGCCGGCACCAGCACCTCCGGGATGCCGAGTTCCCGGGCGAGCGCCACGGCGTGGAGCGGCCCCGCGCCGCCGAAGGCGAAGAGCACGAAGTCGCGCGGGTCGTAGCCGCGCGACAGCGACACCATGCGGATCGCGCCGGTCATGTGGACGTTGCCGAGGCGAATGACCGCCTCGGCGGCCTCCTCGACGCTCATGCCGAGGGGACCTGCGAGGTCACGGGCGAAGGCCTCCCGGATGGCGTCGATCGAGACGCCGGCCCGCACGGCGGTGAGCCTTGCTGGATCGAGGCGGCCGAGGACCAGGTTGGCGTCGGTGATGGTCGGCCGCGTGCCGCCGCGGCCGTAGCCGATCGGGCCCGGCTCGGAGCCGGCACTCTCGGGACCGACTTGCAGCATGCCCGCCCGGTTCACCGAGGCGACCGAGCCGCCGCCGGCCCCGACCGTGTGCACGTCGACCATCGGCAGGTGGATCGGCAGCCCGTAATCGATGGTCAGTTCACCCGAGACCTCCGGCACGCCGCCGGCGATCAGCGCCACGTCGGTCGAGGTGCCGCCCATGTCGTACGTGATGGCGTTCGTGAGCCCCGACTGGGCCAGGGTCGCGGCGGTCGCCATCACGCCGGAGGCTGGGCCCGACATCACGGTCTTGGCCGCGGCTTCCACCACCAGTCCCGCCGGCACGGTGCCGCCGTTGCCGTTCATCACCAGCAGGTCGCGGGCGAAGCCTTGCGCCCGCAACTCGTCCTGGAGGCGGCGGATGTAGCGGTCGAGGATCGGCTGCACCGCGGCGTTGACCGAGGCGGTGGTGCCGCGCTCGTATTCGCGGAACTCCGACAGGAGCGCGTGGCCGAGGGTGACGTACGGATTCGGCCAGATCTCGCGGGCGATGGCGCCGGCGCGCAGCTCGTGCTGCGGGTTGGCATAGGCGTGGAGGAAGTGGATCACCAGGGCCTCGCAGCCTTCCGCCAGCAGATTGCGCACGGCTTGCGCCACCGCCGCCTCGTCGAGGGGCGTGCGCACCGCGCCGTCCGCCATGACGCGCTCGGGCACCTCGCGGCGCCACTCGCGCGGGATCAGCGGCTCGAAGTTGCCGAACAGGCCGTAGGGCTTGGGGCGGGTGCGGCGCCCGAGTTCGAGCACGTCACGAAAGCCCTCCGTGGTGATGAGGCCGACCTTGGCGGTCTTGCGCTCCAGCACCGCGTTGGTGGTGGCGGTGGTGCCGTGGATCACGAGGTCGAGGTCGGCGGGCGCCACCTCGGCGGCGGCAATGGCCGCCAGCACGCCCTCGGCCTGGTTGCGGACCGTCGTCGGCACCTTGGCGAGGCGCACGCGCACGCCGGACTGGTCCGCCTCCGTCAGGAGAAGGTCGGTGAAGGTGCCGCCGACATCGATGCCTGCCACGCGTCTCACGTCACACCTCGATCATTCGCCTACGAACGGGTTCGTCGGGAGGCCGACTTTGGGTCGGCCTTGTTCGTCATCCGCTTCCCCGCGCTGGGAAGGTCGCACTCTCCCCTCTCCCGTGTGGGAGAGGGGCCGGGGGTGAGGGTGACACGGTTCAGTGTGAAGCTGCGACCGTCGGGCTGGCGGCGAACCGGCCAGAGCCTAACTCGAGACCGTGTCACCCTCACCCCTATCCCTCTCCCACACGGGAGAGGGGGTCCCGCACCATCTCCGGAATCACCTCACACCGTCAGGTACGCCTCCCTGACCGCCTCGTCCGCCTCCAAGGCCGCCATCGTCCCCTCGAAGTGGATCGCGCCCTTCTCGATCACGTAGGCCCGGTCCGAGACCGCGCCGGCGAAGCTCAGGTTCTGCTCGGAGAGCAGGACCGCGATGCCCTCGCGCTTCATCCGCAGCACCGCATCCGCCATCTGCTCGACGATCACCGGCGCCAGTCCCTCCGACGGCTCGTCGAGCAGCACCGCATGCGGGTTGCCCATCAGGGTGCGGGCGATGGTGAGCATCTGCTGCTCGCCGCCCGACATCGCGGCGGCGCGGCGCCCGCGCATCTCGGCGAGGTTGGGAAAGATCGAGAAGAGCCTTTCGGGGGTCCAGGCGGCGCGCCCGTCCGCCGGTACCTTGCGGCCGACCTCCAGGTTCTCCATCACCGTCAGGTCGGTGAAGATGCGCCGCTCCTCCGGCACGTAGCCGAGGCCGAGGCGGGCGACGCGAAACGGCTCCCAGCCGGTGACCGCCCGGCCCTCGAACCACACCGTGCCGCCGGTCGGCGGCAGCACGCCCATGACGGCCTTCAGCGTCGTCGACTTGCCGGCGCCGTTGCGGCCCATCAGGGCCACGACCTCGCCGGGACGCAGCCGCAGCGTCACGCCGAACAGTACCTGGGCCCGGCCGTAGGCCGCCGTGAGACCCGACACGTCGAGGAGGGGCTTGTCCATCACGCCACCGCCTTCCGGCGCGCGCGCATCGCCGCCTCGGTGCCGGCCTCGCCGAGATAGACCTGCTTGACCCGCGGATTGGCCCGGATCTCCTCCGGCGTGCCGGCGGCGATGATCTCGCCGCGCACCAGGACCAGCACCCGGTCGGCATGGGCGAAGACCGCCTCCATGTCGTGCTCGGTGTAGAGGACGCCGATGCTCCGTGTCCGCGCCACCTCGGCGGTGAGCGCCATCAGGCTGGAACGCTCCCGCGGCGCCATGCCGGCGGTGGGCTCGTCCATCAGCAGGAGCTTGGGCCGCGAGGCCAGCGCCACCGCGAGTTCCACCCGCTTCACGTCGCCGTAGGCCAGTTCCGAGACCGGGCGCTCGGCATCGGCCCGCATCCCGACCCCGGCGAGGAGCGCCAGCGCCTCGTCGCGGTAGAGGGCGCGGGCGTCTCGAAAAAGGCCGCGCGAGCGGCCGTGATGCGAGAGAAGCGCCATCTGGACATTCTCGGCCACCGTCATCGACACGAAGGTCTGGGCGACCTGGAAGGTGCGCCCGACGCCGGCCTTCCAGATCGCACGGGCCGGCAGGCCGGCGATCGAGGCGCCGTCGAGGGTGATGGAGCCGGAATCGGGCCTGAGCTGCCCGCCCACCATGTTGAAGGTGGTCGACTTGCCGGCGCCGTTCGGCCCGATGATCGCCAGCATCTCGCCGGCTTGAAGCGTGAACGACACGTCCTTGGCGGCGGCGACGCCGCCGAAGCGCTTGGTCAGGCCCGCGACGACGAGGAGCGTCATGCCGAGGCCTCCACGGGCTCGGGGGCGGCCGCACGGCGGCTCCGCAGGGCCTCGGCGGCCCCGGCGAGCCCGCGCGGGAAGGCCAGCACGGTGGCGATGATGGCAAGGCCGAGGAGCAGGCGCCAGAACTCGGTCAGCGGCATCACCGCGTCCTTGAGCGCGTGGAAGAAGGCGGCGCCGACGAGCGGGCCCATTACGGTCTGGATGCCGCCGACCAGCACCATCACCAGGAAGTCGATCGAGAGCGGGATGCCGGTGAGCGTCGGGTCGATCGAGCCCTTCATGAAGGCGTAGAGCCCCCCCGCGAGCCCGGCCGCGGCGCCCGCCAGCGTGAAGGCGAGCCAGCGATGGGTGCGGACATCGAGGCCGATCGCCTCGGCGCGGGTGGCCGAATCGCGCGCCGCCCGCAACGTGTAGCCGAAGGGCGCGTAGATCACCCGGCGCAAGGCGACGATCGCGGTGAGCGACAGGGCGGCGACGAGGTAGAAGTAGGTGGTGCGGCCCGCCGCCCAGGCCGAGGGCCAGACCCCGACGACGCCGTTGTCGCCCCCCGTCACCTCGACCCACTGGAAGCAGACCGCGTAGACGATCTGCCCGAAGGCCAGCGTCAGCATGGCGAGGTAGATGCCCGACAGCCAGACGATGAAGAAGCCGAACAGGGCCGCGCCGAGGCCCGCGACGAGGGGGGCGGCGACGAGCGCCAACTCCATCGGCGCCTTGAACGGCCCGGTGACGAGCAGCCCGGCCGCGTAGGCGCCGAGCCCGAAATAGGCGGCGTGCCCGAACGAGACGAGGCCGCCGACCCCGACCAGGAATTGCAGCGAGAAGGCGGCGAGCGCGAAGACCAGGATCTCGGTGGCGACCTTGACCTTGTAGGCGTCGCCGACGAGCGGCACCGCCAAGAGCGCGAGGATGGCGAGGCAAGCGAGCGCGGTCTCGGCCGGGCGGAAGCGGCGCAGGGCGGGTATCCCCTCCGGCGGCATCACCCGGCCGGACGCGGCCTCGGGCCGGCCGAACAGGCCCCAGGGCTTGACCACCAGCACCACCGCCATCAGGGCGAAGACCAGAACCAGTGTGACCTTCGGGAAGATCAGGATGCCGAAGGCCTGGAGCTGGCCGATGATCAGCGCCGCCACGAAGGCGCCCGGCACCGAGCCCATGCCGCCGATCACCGTGACCACGAAGGCATCGGTGATGACCGAGAGGTCCATGTGGGCGTTGGCGGGGATGCGCGGGATCTGGAGCGCGCCGCCCAACCCCGCGAGGCTGGCGCCGAGGAACAGCGTCAGGGTGAAGAGCCGGGCCTGGTTGACGCCGAGCGCGCCGACCATCTCGCGGTCCTGGGTCGCCGCCCGGATCAGCACGCCGAAGCGGGTGCGGTGCATGAGGAGCCACAGGAGACCCAGCACCAGCGGCCCGACCGCGATCAGCACCAGCTCGTAGGCCGGGAAGCGCTGGCCCAGGATCTCGACGCCGTGGCGCAGCGAGGGCGCGCGGGGTCCGGCGATGTCGACCGGCCCCCAGACCTTGAGCACCAGATCCTCGACGATCAGCACGACGCCGAAGGTCGCGAGCAGCTGGAACAGCTCCGGCACCCGGTAGATGCGGCGCAGCAGCAGCACCTCGACCGCGACGCCGATGAGCCCGACGAGGAGGGCCGAGAGCAGCACCCCGAGGAAGAAGCTGGCCGGCGAATACGACAGGTCGAGGAGCCGCGGCACGATGGTGACCGCGATGTAGGCCCCCAGCATGTAGAACGAGCCGTGGGCGAAGTTCACGATCCGGGTGACGCCGAACACGATCGTCAGCCCGGAGGCGATCACGAACAGCGACGACGCGCTGGCGAGGCCGGAGAGGGCCTGGAGGACGAGGAAGGACGGGTCCATGGGGCCTCCGCGCCGGCGCCGGGGATGGGGCTCTCGGGGATCAGGCCTTGCGGGCCGCCTTCACCTCGGCCTCGGGGAATAGGTAGTTCGCCCCGTCAGCGTAGCGCACGTTCTTCATGGTGCCCTGGCGGCCGTTTAGCGCCGTCTCGCCGATCCAGGCGCCCAAGGTCGACTGGTGGTCGAGCGCCCGCATCGTCACCGGGCCGGCGATGGTCTGGGAGGTCAGGCCCTCGAGCGCCGTGATCATCGCCTCGGTCTCGGTCGACCCGGCCTTTTCCAGCATGTCGCGGATCATGCCGACGACGACGTAGCCCAGCAGCGAGCCCAGCCGCGGCGTGTCGTTGAACCGGGCCCGGTAGGCGGCGACGAACTCCTTGTGGCCGTTGCCCTCGATCGTCTCCCACGGGTAGCCGGTGGTGACCCAGCCCTCCGGCGTCTCGTCGCCAAGCGGGATCATGTATTCCGGCTCGCCGGTGAGCAGGCTCGCCACCGTGCGCTTCTCGAACAACCCGCGGGTGTTGCCCTCGCGCACGAAGGTGGTGAGGTCGGCGCCGAACAGCACGTTGAACAGGCCGTCGGCCTTCATCTGCGACAGGGCGCCGACGGTGGCGCCGGCATCGACCTTGCCCAAAGCCGGGAACTGCTCGCCCACCACCTCGAAGCCCGGGACAGCTGCGGCCATCAGCTTCTTGAAGTTGGCGGCGGCCGACTGGCCGTACTCGTAGTTCGGCGCCACGATCGCCCAGCGCTTGACG
The DNA here is from genome assembly GCF_900110515.1 of Methylobacterium sp. ap11. Lineage (NCBI taxonomy): Bacteria > Pseudomonadati > Pseudomonadota > Alphaproteobacteria > Hyphomicrobiales > Methylobacteriaceae > Methylobacterium > Methylobacterium sp. ap11. Next base: position 98,946 of record NZ_FOEB01000006.1, read on the forward strand.
CCGCGGTCCTTCACGGCGTCCACCAGCATGCGGGTCTGCATGTAGGTGTTGGGCCGCACCCGGAAGGTGTAGCGGTTGCCGCTGCCCATGGTGAGGGCGTCGGTGAGCGGCTCGGTGGCGAGGAACAGCGCCTTGCGCTGGTTGGCGAAATCCGCCACCGCGAGGCCGACGTTCGACAGGAAGGTGCCGCACAGGAAGGCGACGTTCTCGCGGGTCAGCAGCTCCTCGGCGACCCGGGTCGCGTCGCCCGGGGTCGAGCCGTCGTCGCGAAACACGATCTCGATCGGGCGTCCGCCGAGCGCCTTGATGCCGCCGGCCTTGTTGACCGCGTCGACCGCGAGCTGCATGGCGTTGCGGTAGGGCACCGCGAAGGCCGCCATGCGGCCGTAGGAGTTCAGTTCGCCGATGCGGATCGGCCCAGCGCCTTGTTGACCTTGCGCGACCGCCCGCGAGGCCGCGAGGCCGAGCGGTGCCGCGGCGAGGCCGCCGAGCAGCGTGCGGCGGGACAGGGGATAGAACGTCTCGTCGCGGGTCGACATCGGGGCGAACCTCCGGCGGATCCCGTCGCGACTTCACGCGAGCAGGATGCAAACTCGTTCGTAGGCGAACGATACTGTGCCTGAGCCTGGAGGCAAGAGCGAATTCTGCAGAAAATCACGGCGGCATCTGCCCGCCGCCTGGGCAGGCCGGGGGCGCCGGGCTCATAGGGAGCCGTGTCAGAAGCCGGCCTCGCGGGCGAGGCAGGCGTCGAGGGCGCGTTCGCGCTCGGCCTCGATCATCGCGGCGATCCAGGCCGCCTGCTCGATGCGGGCGGTCTCGGCGGTATCCTCGTCGCGCTCGTGGCTCGGCTGCATCCTGTCCTCCTCTGCCGGTCGGTGCCGGGACGATCGTCCTTCGATGAGAACAAAATAGGAACAGACGTCGGGATCGGCAAGCCGACGAAACGGTGGAAAACGCGGGACCTCGGCCGGTGGTCCGCGCGTTGCCGCCCCACGATACCTCGGAGAAGGACACATCCCATGCGGACCGCCCTCATCGCCCTCGCCACGACTGTCGCCCTCACCGGCGCCGCGCTCGCCCAGACCGGCGCTGCCGGCTCGGCGGAGAACAACCTGAACAACCCGGCCAGCGTGAAGAGCAACGCCGAGAAGGGCATGCCCGAGCGCGACCTGACCACCGGGACCGTCGCGCCGACGGCGCCCGGCACCATGGCCCCCGCCGCCCGCGCCGACGACCTGCCGAGCCACAGCGGCGGCAACGCCGCGGCGACGAGCCCGGCCAACCGCGCCCGCTGAGCCTCGATCCGACGTCCGGGCCGGCCCCCTGCGGGGCCGGCCCGTTCGCCTTGCGACCGCACCGTCCTCGCATCCGCGATGACTGGAGCCGGCAGGTGCCGGCCCCCGCTCAGGCCCGGGTCACCGCGATCTGGCCGCCATCCATCATCACGAACCGGATCCCGGCGGCCCGCAGGGCGGCGATCGCCTTGACGCGGGAGCGCGCACCCCGGATCTCGGACCCGTCCTCGAGACGCTTGACCGTCGAGAGCGACACGCCGCTGGCGGCGGCGAGCTGCGCCATCGACCAGTCGAGCAGGCCGCGGGCCGCCCGCAGGTGCGGGGCCTCCACCCCGTCCTCCAGGCCGCGCCGGATCGCGCCGTCGAGCGGAGGGGCGGTGCCGGACAACGGCGCGCCTGAGTCGTGGATCGGGTATTTCATCCCGGCCCGGCCGAGATAGCGCCCGGCCGGATCCCAGAGCGGCACCCCGATGATCCGGAAGCGCCGGACGTCGCCATCGGCGAGGCGCTCGCGGGCCGTTTCCTGAAACCGGGCCACATGCGAGCGGACCGCCATCGCCGCGTCGCGGAACGCCGGCCGGTCCCACGGCACGACCATCAGGAACGGGTCGCTCCTGATGGCGGCGAGGTCCAATCCGTGGGCCGTCGCCATCTCGGGCGGGAAATCGTAGGTATTGTTCGGCTCCACCGCGTAGGTGATCGCGTAGGTGGTCTGGTAGAGCGCGCGCCGCCGCAACTGCTCCCGTTGCAGCATCAGGCTCAGCCGCGCGCGGTCGGTGACATCGAGGGCGATCCCGCTCAGGCCGGTCGGGCGCCCGTCCGGCGCGAACCTGAGCTCGGATCGGACCGAGAGACTGCGCAGCTCCCCGCTCGGGCGGATCACCCGGAGGAGGGCGCAGGGCAGGACATGGCCGGCCAGCACGTCGGCCGGGCCGGCGATCCGCCGCCGGTCCGCCGGGCACACGAGGTCGACGAACATAGCGTAGCTCGGCGCGATGGAATGCGCCGCCAGGCCGAGGAGCCGCACGAAGCCCGGCGACCAGCGCTGCTCGCCCGATGCGAACGACCAGTGCCACGTCCCCACGAGGCCGGTATCCTCGATGGCCTTCAGGAAGGCGTCCGACCGGACCTTCAGGTCGTCGGCATGCATGGAGCAGTCTTGCATCCAACTGTCTCGACTCACGCGCTTCCCGGCTGATCGCTCGGCGAGTGCCGCGCAGTCGCCGCGCGACGCCGACCTCGGCTTCGCCCAGCTGCCGCCGAGGCAGGCCCGGACACCCCTCGGCCCGCCGCACCTGCGCGGTCCCAGCTGCCTTTACAACGATGACACATCTCGGGAGATGCCGTAGATGTGAAATTCCAGATGCCGTTGCGTTTCTGCACCATTTCTTTACGGCATTCGTTTCGCAACTTAGGAGGGTAGTGTCTCGCGCGATCGTCCGATCAGTTGCGACACTGACGAAATTTCTCTGACAGGCGAATTCGATTTTAGATTTAAATTTTGATTTATATTTTAATGATTTATATGAAATATCTATCATCAAGCTTAACATCGTGAAATCACGTCAAGTCGCGGTTTTTTGTTTTACCGTAAATCATCGAGAATAGAAGGATCGCCCGGCCGTCTTATCTCTTCCCCAGGCAAGCGGTTCGGACATCCCACAGCCCGGATTTCGGCAGATCACCCGAGATCCGATGGAAGGCTACGCAACGCGGATGTCGGCTTTGATCGAGCGCCGCGCCGGTGGGCGGTCCGAGATCCGGAACCCTGCTTCCGGTTCTCGCGTCCTTCAGATCTTCGCCACCGCGATGGCGCCGTCGTCCATCGCGATGAACCGGATGCCGGCCCGGCGCAGGGCGGCCACCGCCTTGTGGCGGGAGCGCGAGCCCTCGCCCTCCGCGTTGTCCTCCAGGCGCCGCACCGACGAGAGCGACAGGCCCGCGGCCTCGGCCAGCGTCGTCATCGACCAGTCGAGCAGGCCGCGGGCGGCCCGCAGGTGGCGGCCACGCACCGCCTGTTCGAGGCTGCGCCGCATCTCCGCATCCCCGGGGGCGAGGGCGCCGTGCACCGGCGCGCCGGATTCGTGCACCGGGTACTTCATGCCGACCCAGCCGAGGGCGTGGCCGGCCGCGTTCCAGGCGGGCACCCCGACGAGGCGGAACCGCCATACCTCGCCGTTGGCGAGGCGCTCGTGCGCGATCGCCTGGAAGTGCAGATGGCGGTCGTGCCTGTCCCAGCCGCGGTCGCGCAAAGCGGTCCGCTCCTCCGGCACGACCATCAGGAACGGATCGACCTGGATCTCCTCCAGGGCCAGGCCGTGCACCTGCGCCACCTCGTCGGGGAAGCGGTGCACGAGGTCGTGGCCGAGGGTGTAGGTCGTCGTGTAGGAGGTGAGGTAGAGGGCCCGGCGCCGGCGCTGCTCGGCCTCCTGCAACTGCCGGAGCCGCTCGCGGTCGGTGACGTCGAGGGCGACGCCGCCGAGGGAGAGCGGCCGTCCCTCCGGCGAGACGCGCAGCTCCGACAGGACCGACAGGATGCGCAGATCTCCGCTCGGCCGGATCAGCCGGACGATCGCCTCCGGCACGACCTCGCCCCGGCGGATCCGGGTCGGGCTCGCCAGGCGCGCCCGATCGTCCGGATGCAGGAGGTCGAGGAAGAGGTCGTAGCGGGCGACCGCGAATGCCGGATCCAGCCCCAGGAGCCGGAAGAAACCGGGCGACCAGCGCTGCTCGTCCGAAGCGAGCGACCAGTGCCAGCGCCCCGCGACCCCGTATTCCTCGATCATGCGCAAGAACACGTCGGAGCACGACGTCAGATCGCCAGCATCCATGCGCGTCGGCCAGCTCGCAATCACTACCGCCCGGGATGCGAAAACCCCACGACATAGGGTCGAGGCCGCCGGTTCGTGTCAAGGGCGGCCGCGCCCGGCCGGCATGCTGCCATCAGGCCACGGATGCGCGCGACGCCGACACGGCCGACCGGCGGGCGCGGTCGATCACCTGCTCGGGCGTCGGCGGGTTGGCGGGGTGGTGGCTGAGGCAGAGCGGCGTGCGCAGCTTCGCCGGCTTCCCCGAGCCCTCGGTGGCGAAGTAGAACTCGCCCGCCCCGAGCCGGCCGATATCGGGCGCCGCCCCGCCGCTCGCCGCCATGATCTCCTGGGCCGCCGCGATGGTGGCCGGCGCGCTCTGGCGGCCGAAGAACTGGGTGGTGCAGTTCGACACGACCTGGTTGTGGATGCCCTTGGGCACCTGCGTCGCCACGATCATCCCGAGCCCGTATTTGCGGCCCTGCGCCACGAGCTTGATGCCGCTGCCGAGGCTCGGCGGCGTCCGGCCCGAGGGCAGGAAGGTCTGCGCCTCGTCCAGCACGTAGAGCCGGCCCCGGGGCGAGGGGTTGGCCTTGATCCAGCCGAACAGCGCCATCTGCAGCCGGTTGACGAAATCCTCCCGGGCGGCCTCCGAGGCGAGGCCCGACAGGTTGACGACCGAGATCCGGGTCCGGGCCGGATCGGGACCGTGGAACAGGCGCGCGGGATCGAGCACCGCGCCCTCGACCCGCAGCAGCGGGTTGGTGGCCACCGCCGCCAGCAGCTGGTTCGCCATGTCGGCGGCGAGCCTTGGGGCGTTGCCGATCTGGCTGGTGCCGTCGGGCAGGTCGGCCAGCAGGTCGGTGAAGGCCGCGAGCGTGCCGCCGCCCCGGGCCGCGAAGCCCCGGAGCGCGTCGGCCAGCACTCCGCGCTGGAGGGTCTTTCCCGCGCCCGCGAGCGGTCCGAGGGTCTCGGCCGCCATCTCGATCGCCTGGGCGCGCTCGTCGCGGTCCTCGCTCGCGGCGAGGTCGGGCATGACGGACAGGAAGAGCGGGTTGCCGGCATGCACGCCCGGCGTCCACACCACGACCTCGGCCCGCGCGGCGTAGAGCGCGGCCTTGGCGTCGTCCTCGGGGTCGAACCGGTCGGGCCGCTCCGGCCAGGAATCGCCGAGGCGCGACAAGTCGTTGTTGGGATCGACGACGATCGCCGGGATGCCGGCGAGCGCCGCCTCCTCGACGAGGCGGCGCAGCAGCACGGTCTTGCCCGAGCCGGAACCGGCGATGATCGCGGTGTGGCGCGGCAGGAGCCGCAGCGGCAGGGCGACCGGCGGCGCGTCGGGGGTGAGGCGGCGGCCGACCGGGATGGCATCGGTCGGGGCGACATCGCGCGGGGCACCATCGCGCACCGGGGGCACGGCCGGCGCGGGATCGGGCGCCCGGTGCGTCGACGCGACCGGCTCCGGTAACCGGACGGGATCCGCCGCCGGAGGCGCGACGGCGGCGGCCTCTTCCGCGGGGTCGGGGTCGCGCCGCGGCCGCCGGGGCGGCAGCGGGGGCGGCGGTACGCGGCCGGTGCGGGGCGCCGGGGCGGGCTCCCGGGGAACGCCGGCGTTGCCCGCCAGGCCGATCGCCCGGAAGAACCCGGTGGCGCGCACCGGCAGGGTCTCGCGCATCCAGCCGGCGAAGCGGTCGATCTCGCCGTCGCGCACCGCCCGGTCGCGCAGGGTGCGCAGGGCGACGAAGGTGCGCAGGTCGTCGTCGGTCGGGTCGATCAGCCGGCCGCCGGCCGCGAGGAACCGGTCGACCAGGGCGTCGGTCTTGGCGCCGGGCGGCACCGGGCCGCGGCGCACCAGCACCAGGTCCCGGCCCGGGATCCTGGTCGAGATGCCCGAGGCGGTCAGCGCCGCCCGCAGCCGGGCCTGGAAGGCGATCGGGTGGGTCTGCAGCAGGGCGCGGTAGCAGACGTGGCGCTCGCGGTCGTTCTCGTCGCGGTGCAGGAAGGTCAGCCGGCCGTGCAACGGCGGCAGCCTCTGCTCGGGCTCGCCCTTGCTGACCACGTCGATCGCGTCGTGGGGATCGTCCTCCAGGGCGTAGAGGTCGAAGGCGGCGCGCAGCAGCTCGCCGAGCCCGGCCTCCTCGTCGTCGAGGATGCCCGAGAGGTCGGCCGCGCAGCGGGCCGCGTCGAGGTCGAAGGCCGGCGCCGGGGCGGGCGCGGTCCGGTCGGGCGCCTGGCCCGTGAGGTCGCGGCAGGGGACCACCGCCCCCTCCGCCAGGCAGGCGCGCCGGAAGGCGTCGCAGCGCATCAGCAGGGTCCGGGGCCGCATCGCGCTCGCGGCGGCCCGCGCGATCGCCGCCTGCTCGAACGGCCAGGTCGGGGCGGGCGGGACGAAGCCGGCCTCGGCATAGGCCGGGGCGAGGCGGCCGCGGATTAGCGCCGCGGCGGCGTCCGGCCGGTTCAGGCCCTCGAGCAGCACCGGCGGATCGAACCGGTCGAAGGCGGATTTGAGCCCCCGCGCCTCGAGCCGCTGCCAGGATTCGGGAAGGCAGGCGACCAGCGTCATGCCGTGCCCGCCGCCCTCGTGCAGCTCCATCAGGCCGGCGGCCAGCATCTCAGCGAGGCCCGGACCGGGCTCGAAATCGTCCTGCGCGGCGAGCCGGCTCGCGTCGACCACGCCGTCGATCTGGTCGACGGCGACGAGGGTCGGTCCGCTCAGACCCATGATCCAGGCCATCCCGCGCACGAGCTCGATCGGCGAGGGCGGCGGCGTGGTGAAGCCCAGGGCGGTGCGGGCGGCAGGGTCGGCCTCGTAGCCCTGCAGCCAGGCATGGGCGAGGCCGACCGCCGCGAGGTCCTGGGCCCGCAGCAGGCAAAGCGCCCGAAACACGTCCTGGTGCTTGAGCGCCCGCCCGGTATCGACGTGCATCAGGGCCCGCACCAGGAGGTCGACGATCCGGCGGGCATCGATGTTGGGGGTGTTGAACGCCTGCTCGACCTGCGCCTCGACCCGGAACCGGCGGGCGATGCCGGCCAGCACCGCGTCGGACTGGCGCCGCCCGTCGGGCATCGGCTGCATCAGGGCAGTGAGGTAGCTCAGCGCCGCGCTGCGCCAGAAATCGGTCAGGCCAAGCACGTCGAGGAGCACGAACCAGCCGCCCGAGGCCCAGACCGCGCGGCGGATCTGCCCGACGAGGTGGGTCTTGCCGATGCCGGCCTCGCCGACGAGCACCCGGCCGCGCGGGCGCGGCCCCGCCCCTTGCGCGTGCAGGGCGGTGACGAGGCCCGGCACCAGGGCCTCGTTGGGCGCCCCCGTTGGCTCGGCGTCGAGCCAGACGCTGTCGAGGGTGCGGACCCAGTCGAAGTTGACGCGGCGCAGGGCGTCGAGGGCGTCGCTCATGCCTGGATCCAGATCTCGTGGAAGGGCTCGCCGGCCGGCGCGAAGGCCGCCGCGCGCTCGGCGGCGTCGAGGGCCTTCGGATCGCCGATCCGGGTGAGCCGGATCGCCGGATCGCCCGACAGGATCGCCGCCAGCCCGGCATCGAGGGTCGCGCGGTCGAGATCGGCGAGCGCCGCCCGCAGCGCGCTGAGGCGGACGGCGGTGGCCTTCCGGCCCCCGGTGCAGGCGAGGTAGGCCCGTTCGATCCGGGTGCGGACCTCGCCCGGGTCGGGCTTGCCTGCCACATCGGATGCCGGCCGCGCCTTCGCGCGCGCCCTGTGCCGCGACTTGGGCCGCGCCGTGCGGGCTTTCGGCGCCGGCGGCGTCCGCTCGGGGGCCGGGCCGACGAACTCGGCCAGCGTCGCCCCCGTCGCCGCGAGGTGGTGGTGCAGCCGCGTCAGCCAGTCCTGCAGCACCCGCATGGGCGGCGGCAGCGGCTCGCGCAGGTGCGCGCCGGCCCAGTTCCAGCCCTTGTCGGTCACGGTCAGGCGCGAGGAGCGGCCCTCCCTCTCGACCGCCAGGAAGCCGGCTCGTTGCAGCGCCTCGCGCTCGGCCTTCCTCGGGGCGATCTCGTTGTTGAGCGCGGTGCCCTGCCGGCCGAGCAGGCGCCAGAGGATCATCGCCTGGGCGGGGTTCGGCGTCTCGCTCATCGTGTCGGTGTCCCGCTCATCGGGGGGCCTCTCCTGGTCCGGGGCCGGTGCGCCGCAGCCGCACGACGGCGCGGATCTTCTCGATCGCCCGCTGAAGGTCATCGGTCACCTGCGCGTTGGTGAGGCGCAGCACGAGGTAGCCGGCGACCGTCAGCTCGTAGTCGCGGTGGCGGTCCTCGCCGAACTTAGGCTCGGCCTGGTGCTCGGGCCCGTCGAGCTCGACGACGATCCGGTGCGCCCGGCACAGGAAATCGACCCGGGGCTGGCGGCCGTCTCCCGCCACCCGGACGGTCTCGTTGCCGGAGAAGAGGCCGGCCAGCTGCGGATCGGCCGCGAGCGCGGCCTCGACCCGCCGCTCGACCGCGCTCGCCGGATGGGCGCGCGAGCGCGCGGGAATGAAGCGGGAGGCGGCCGGGGTGGCCGGATGGCCGACCGTGCAGGCGCCGTAGAGGATGCGGTCGTAGGGCGGGGTGTCGGGCGGCACGGCCGGCAGGGCGGCGATGCAGGCCGCGCCGTGCCCGGCGCACCATTCCAGCGCCTCGATCACCGGCGCCGCCCGCGCGGCCGAGGCCGGATCGACCTCCGCCACCAGAATCATGCTGCCGGGATCGACTGCCCGCAGGAGCTGGGCGAATTCGAGCGCCCGCGCCGCCCGCCGGAACCGGGGCGGGCGCCCCGAGGCCGCGAGCGTCGCGGCCGCCTTGAGCCACGGGCCCGAGACCTCCGGCGCCGAGCCGTCCGGCCAGTCCGGCCAGCGGGCGAGGGCGAGCTCCGCGAGGTCGTCGAGCACGCCGTCGACCACGGCCGTCGCGCTCCGGGGCTCCCCGGCGGCGACGAGCAGCGCCCCACGGCCGATTCCGGCCCCCGCCAGGATCTGCCCGACGCCGTCGCGGGTGAGGCCGAGGACGGCGAGCCGCGCACCGTCCGCGAGCCCCGCCACGCGCCCGGCGAGTTCGACCGGCGTCAGGAGCGGCGAACCGGTCGTCTCTCGGGAGCTGTGCAAGGCCAAACCGGCACCCCCGGACCGGCCGACGACGCCCCTCGCGTCGTCCGGCTGTCCCGGGGCGATATCCAGCACAGGTTGCCGTGCCTTGCCAAGGGGTTGTGGCGAGGCGCGCGGGGTGCCGGAGCCCCCCGCTCCCGTCACCGCGCCGGCGCGGCTCCCGCCGGTGCCGCCGCGCCGGTGCGGATCGCCCACAATTCGGTCGGCAGGCTGATCGGCGCGCCGGGCTTGTAGTCGGCCGAATCCTGGATGTGCGAGGTGGTGACGTAGATCGTGCCGTCCGGTCCCTCGCCGAAGGTGTCGGGCCAGCGCAGCTGCGGGTCCTGGACCAGGGTGGTCAGACCGGCGCCGTTATTGGCGAGGTCGCGGACCTTCACGGCGTTGTCCTGGGGCGAGGTGACGTACATCCGCCCGTCCTTGCGGCCGATCAGCAGGCCGTCCGCCGGCCCGTTCTCGCCGACCGTGACGATCTTGGCCCCCAGCGTCCGGTCGGTGAGCATCTCGGGGACCACCGTGGCCGTCGCCCAGCCGGTCAGGGCGTCGGTCGGCAGGCTGTAGAGCGTCTTGCCCTTGATCGCCTGCCAGTAGAGCGTCTTGCCGTCGGGCGAGAGCGCGATGCCGTCGGCGGAGAAGTCGACGCCGCGGCCGTCCGGGCGGCGCAGGGGCTGGCCGTCGGCGGTCACGGTCACGCCCTTGTCCGGCATGGTCGAGGGGTGACCCGACAGCACCCGCCGGGCCGAGCCGCTGTCGAGGTCGACGACGACCAGGGCGCCCTCGGCGCCGGAGTCGGTGAGGTAGGCGGTCTTGCCATCGGGCGAGATCCGGACGTCGTTGAGGTAGGAGGCCTGCAGGATGGTGGGCGCATCGAACGGGATCGTCTTGATCACTTGGTTGGTCTTGAGGTCGATACCGACGAGCTTCGGTCCGTCCTTGACCACCGCGCCCATCGCCGGGGCGCCGGCATCCACCACCCAGAGCCGGTCCTGGGCATCCGCCACCACGCTCTGCACGCAGACGAAGTGGGTCTTGGGGTCGATCTCGTCCTTCTTGGCGTTGCGCCAGGAGTTCCAGCCGGCATCCGGGTAGGGCACCGACTTGCCGTCCTTGAGCTCCGCCACCGAGACCGGGGCGTCCTCGCTCCAGCGCGGGAAGTTGACGAAGATCCGCCCGTCGCGGGCGACCGTGACGCCGGTGACCTGGTGGTCGAAGCTCGCGACCTTGTCGAGGCGGGGGGAGGCGCCCTGCGCCAGCGCAGGCGCGGCGCCGGCGAGGAGGAGGCAGGCGAGCGCGAGGCGGGCGCCGTGGTGATGCGTCATGGGAATGGAAACTCTCGGTCCGGGCACGCGCCCGGACGGAGAACGCAACGGCACCCGGTCGAGGTCCCTGGGTGTATCGTCAGCGGGCCGGCCCGTGGCCGGCGGGCGGGCGCGAGCCGAGATGGGAGCGCAGGGTCGTGCCCTCGTACTCGGTGCGAAAGAGGCCGCGGCGGCGCAGCTCGGGCAGGACGAGTTCGATGAAGTCGTCGAGACCGCCCGGCAGGGTCGGCGGCATGATGTTGAAGCCGTCCGCGCCCCCGGCCCGGAACCGCGCCTCCATCTCGTCGACGATCTGGACCGGCGTGCCGACGATCTGCGAATGGCCGCGCGCCCCGGCGATGCGCAGGTAGAGCCGGCGCAGGCTCAGGCCCTCGCGCCGGGCGAGATCGAGCATCAGCTGCTGGCGCGACTTGAGCCCTTCGCTCTCCGGCAGTTCCGGCACAGGCCCGTCGGGATCGTGCCCCGAGAGGTCGTGGCCGACCATCCGGCTCAGGAGCGCCAGCCCGACCACCGGGTCGATCAGAGCCTGCAATTCCTCGAACTTCTCTCGCGCCTCCGCCTCGGAGCGGCCGACGACGGGAAACAGTCCGGGCATCACCTTGAGGTCGTCGTGCTGGCGGCCGAACCGGGCCATGCGGCCCTTGAGGTCGCGGGCGAACTCGACCGCCTCCTCGAGGGTCTGGTTGGCGGTGAACACGATCTCGGCGGTGCGCGCCGCGAGGTCCTTGCCGGGACCCGAAGATCCGGCCTGGACCAGCACCGGCTGGCCTTGCGGCGTGCGCGACAGGTTGAGGGGGCCGCGGACCTCGAAATGCTTGCCCTTGTGGTCGAGGGGCCGGAAGCCGTCTGGCTTCGAGAACTGGCCCGACGCCTTGTCGATCACGACCGCATCGTCGTCCCAGGTGTTCCACAGGCCCAGCACGACGTCGACGAACTCCTCCGCCCGCTCGTAGCGGTCGGCGTGGCGGGAAATCCTGTCGTTGCCGAAATTCGCGGCCTCCAGGTCGGTGGCGGAGGTCACGAGGTTCCAGCCGGCCCGGCCGCCGCTGAGGTGGTCGAGGGAGGCGAAGCGGCGGGCGACGTTGAAGGGCTCGTTGAAGCTCGTCGAGGTGGTGGCGACGAGGCCGATCCGCCTGGTGACGGCGGCGAGCGCCGACAGCAGGGTGACGGGCTCGAAATGCGTCGAGCGTGCGGTGCGCTCGCTGGAGCGCAGGTCGGCGTCGCGGATGCCGGTGCCGTCCTCGAGGAAGATCAGGTCGAACTTGGCGGCCTCGGCGCGCTTCGCCCAGCCGACGTAGCGCTCGAGGGTGATCCCGCCATCGGCCTCGCTCGACGGGTGGCGCCAGCCGGCGACGTGGTGGCCGGTGGCGTAGAAGAAGGCGCCGAGGCGCATCGTGGCTGTCGTCATCGCGTCCTCGCTCGGCCGGTCATCGCGCCCCTCGCGGGGGCGTCTGCGATCGGATCTAGGGCACGAAGGCCGCGCGGCTGTCAGCCCTTCGCGACGATGTCGAGGGCGTGGGCCAGGTCGGCCAGCAGGTCGGCCTCCGCCTCCAGCCCGACCGAGAGCCGCACCAGCCCGTCGCCGACGCCCGCCCGCTCCCGCGCCTGCGGGTCCATGGCGGCGTGGGTCATGGTCACCGGGTGGGCGATCAGGCTCTCGACCCCGCCGAGTGACTCGGCCAGACTGAAGACCTGCAGCGCCCCGACGAGCCGGCGCACCGCCTCGCGCCCGCCCGCGAGTTCGGCGCTCAGCATCGCCCCGAACCCCGCCTGCTGCGCACGGGCGAGAGCGTGGCCCGGATGGGCGGGCAGGCCCGGATAGTGGACGCGGGCCACCGCCGGATGACGGTCGAGGAAGGCCGCGACCGCGGCGGCGTTGCGCTCCTGGCGCTCGATGCGGGCAAACAGCGTGCGCACGCCGCGCAGGGTGAGGTAGGCGTCGAAGGGCGAGCCGGTGACCCCGACGGTGTTGGCCCAGGCGGCGAGCTCGTCGCCCAGCGCCGCGTCCGCGGCGATCACCGCGCCGCCGATCACGTCGGAATGGCCGTTGAGGAACTTGGTGGTCGAGTGGACGACGAGGTCGGCCCCGAGGGAGAGCGGCCGCTGCAGGGCCGGCGACAGGAAGGTGTTGTCGACGACGAACAGGGCGCCGGCGGCCTTGGCGAGTGTCGCGACCCGGCGGATGTCGGTGATCCGCATCAGGGGGTTGCTCGGCGTCTCGGTGAGCACGATCCGGGCGCCCTCGGCGAGGGCCGCCGCGAGCGCCGCCTCGTCGCCCTGGTCGACGAAGGCTACCCGGTAATGGCCGCGGGCCGCGCGCATCGACAGCAGCCGGTGGGTGCCGCCGTAACAATCGTGCGGTGCCACCAGGAGGTCGCCGGGGCGCAGCGGCGACAGGGCGAGGTCGAGGGCCGCCATGCCGCTCGACACCACGACGGCCCGGGCGCCGCCCTCGAGCTTCGCCAGGGTGTCGGCGAGCTGGTCGCGGGTCGGGTTGCCGAGGCGGGCGTAATCGTAGGCCCGCGGCTGCTCGAACTCGGCGAAGGTGTAGGTCGTCGAGAGGTAGAGCGGCGGGGTCACCGCGCCGAAGGCGGTGTCCGTGCCGATCCCGTTCGCGGCTGCGATCGTCTCCGCCCGCCGCTGCCCGTGCACCACGCTCTCGTCCGACACGTCGCTCTCCCGTTCCAGCCCGCGGGACCGGTCCCGCGCATCGCCTTGGCCGATGCGGGACCTTGTCCCGCTCCCTCTTGGCCGATGCGGCGTCCGGTTCCGCCCGTCGTTCTGTATGACGAACGAAACGGGCGATCAACGGAATATCGTTCTGTGCGGCGTACGGCGCGGGCTTTATTTCAGTCCGAAGCCCCGCCGTTCCAGGATCTCCCGCAGCCGGTCGCGGCCGCTCAGGGAGCCGGGCCCCCGCACCCGGTCGAGGGCGGCATCGCTCCAGCCGGCCTGCGGCATCCCCTGGCCGGCCTGGAAGTCGCGCATCGCCGCGTCGTAGGCGGCCACCGCCCCGCCGGCCCGCGCGGGCTCGTAGCGGCCGCGATGCAGCACCACGTCCTGCGGCAGGCGCGGCTTCACCGCCGCCGGCCGGGCCGGGTCGGGATGGCCGACGCACAGGCCGAACACCGCCAGCACGTTCGGCGGCAGGCCGAGAAGCTCGGCCACCGCCTCGGGGTCGTTGCGCAGGGCCCCGATATAGACCGTGCCGAGGCCGAGGGATTCGAGCGCCACCGTCGCGTTCTGGGCGGCGAGCGCGGCGTCGACCACGCCGACCATCAGCATCTCGAGGTAGTCGAGCCCGTCGGTCGCCTTGGCACGGTCGCGCCCGAGCGCCTCGAGGCGCGAGAGGTCGGCGAGCCAGACCAGCACCAGGGGCGCCTCGGCGACGTGGCGCTGCCCGCGCGCCACCTCGGACAGGCGCGCCCTGACGGCCGGGTCCTCGACCGCGACGACGCTCCAGGTCTGGAGGTTGGAGGAGGAGGCGGCCGATTGCGCGGCGGCGACCAGCGTCTCCAGGGTGCCGGCCGGCAGGGGATCGGGCCGGAACGCCCGCACGGTGCGGTGGGCGAGGAGCTCCGCGACCGTGGCGTTCCAGGCCACGTCGAGGGCCGGATCGGCGCCGTAGCGCGCCCGCAGCGCCTCCGCCCGGGCCTGCGGCGTCGCGGCGTGGTGGTCGGTGTCGCTCATCCGGTTCCCGTCTCCCATCGCTCCAGGCCGGCGGCTTACTTCATGCTGAAGACCTGCACCATGGCGGGGGTGAGGATCACCACGAACAGCACCGGCAGGAAGAACAGGATCATCGGCACGGTCAGCTTCGGCGGCAGTGCGGCGGCCTTCTTCTCGGCCTCGTTCATGCGCTGGTCGCGGCTCTCCTGGGACAGCACCCGCAGCGCCTGGCCGACCGGGGTGCCGTAGCGCTCGGCCTGGATCAGCGCTGTGGTGATGTTCTTCACCGATTCGAGGCCGGTGCGCAGGGCGAGGTTCTCGTAGGCCATGCGCCGGTCGGAGAGGTAGGACAGCTCGGCGGTGGTGAGCGCCATCTCCTCGGCGAGCGTCATCGACTGGTTGGCGATCTCGACGCCGACGCGCCGGATCGCCCCCTCGATCGCCATGCCGGATTCGACGCAGATCAGCAGCAGGTCGAGGGCGTCGGGCCAGTTGCGGGTGATCTCGGCCTGGCGCTTGGCGGTCTTGTTGCGCAGGAACAGCTCCGGCGCCTTGATGCCGAGATAGAGCGCCACGACCACGATGCCGAAGCGCACCAGCACCGGCTGGTCGATCACCTCGAGCACGAACAGGTAGAACACCGACACGAAGAAGAACGCGATCGGCGTCACCAGGCGGAAGAACAGGAACGCCACCTCGGCCTGCGGGCCGCGATAGCCCGCCATGGTCAGGCTGTTCTTGGCGTTCTCGGCGCCGAGCCAGTCGTCCAGGTGCAGGCGCTCGACGACCCGCTTCATGTAGGCCTTGGGCTCCTGGCGCAGGGACGCCTTCTGGTTCAGCCGCTCGCGCTCGCGCAGGCGGATGCGGTCGCGCTCCTTGCCGACGCTCTTCATGCGCCCGGCGAGCCGGTCGGGCTCGATGAGCGGCTGGACCAGGGTGAAGACCGTGGCCGCCGCCGCCACCGCGGCGAGGAGGGCACCGGCGAAATGGGGGTTGATCAGCTGGGACAGGAACTGCACGCGCCGTCTCCCGGGAGCGGTGGCGCCGGCCGCGCGGGGGCCGGGCGAGGAACGGGGCGGCGGGGCCGCGGGGACCCCGGCGCCGTCAGATGTCGAAGCGGATCATCCGGCTCATGACCACCACGCCGATGATCATCCACAGGGCCGAGCCGACCAGGGCGACGTGGCCGATCGAGGTAGTCCAGAGCAGCGAGATGTAGTCGGGGCTGGTGAGGTAGGCGAGCGAGGCGACGACGAAGGGCAGGGAGGCGATGATCGCCGCGGAGGCCTTGGCCTCCATGCTCATCGCCTTGACCTTCTCGGCCATCTTGCGCCGGTCGCGCAGCACCTTCGACAGGTTCCCGAGCGCCTCCGAGAGGTTGCCGCCCGACTTCTGCTGGATGCCGACCACGATGGCGAAGAAGTTCGCCTCCGACACCGGCATGCGCTCGTAGAGCCGCGCGACGGCCTCGGTGAGCGATATGCCGAGGGCCTGGGCCTCGATCATCGCCCGGAACTCGCTCTTGACCGGCTCCTGCGCCTCCCGGGCGATGATGCGCAGGCAGTCGCCGACCGGCAGGCCCGAGCGGATGCCGCGCACGATCACGTCCATGGCGTTGGGCAGTTCGAGGATGAAGCGGGCGATCCGGCGCTTGCGCAGGTAGCTCAGGACCCAGCGCGGCAGGCCGAACCCCGCCGCGAAGGCCATCCCGAGGGCGATGAGCGGATCGCCGCCGAACAGGAAGCCGAACGCGCCGACGACGGCACCGGCGATCGCGCTGAAGACGTAGAACTGGCGCGTGCCGATCGTGAGGCCGGCCTGGGTCAGCCGCATCTCGAGGCTGACCCGGGACTTCTTCTCCTTGTCCTCGATCTCCTTGAGGCTCTTGGCAACCTGGTCGCGGCGGCTGACCGCCTGCACCCGCTCGACGGCCCGGCGCTGACCGACCAGAGCCTGCTGGCGCTTGCTCGCCCGCGCCTCGCTCGGCAGCAGCGGCACCACCACGGCGGAGGCGATGCAGACCGCGCTGACCACGACGAGGACCGCCCCGAGGGTGGCGTCGATCTCGATCATCGGCGCGCACCCGGGCGGCAGTCCGGGACGTGGCCCCGGTAAGAGTGGGCCGGAGAGGAACGGGCCGGGGTCGCGGCGGCGGTCGTCATGCCGTCTCCTCCACCCGGACCTCGGCGGCGTCGAGGGCGGCGGCCAGCGCCCGGTCCTCGCCGTAGTAGCGCGCCCGCTCCCAGAACCGCGGCCGGCCGACCCCGGTCGAGCGGTGGCGGCCGATGAGCTTGCCGTTCGGGTCCTCGCCGACCACGTCGTAGACGAACAGGTCCTGGGTGGTGATGACGTCGCCCTCCATCCCCATCACCTCGGTGATGTGGGTGATGCGGCGCGAGCCGTCGCGCAGGCGCGCGGCCTGGACCACGACGTCGATCGAGCCGGCGATCATCTCGCGCAGGGTCTTGGAGGGCAGGCTGAAGCCGCCCATCGCGATCATCGATTCGATACGCGCCAGGCACTCGCGCGGCGAGTTGGCGTGCAGCGTCCCCATCGAGCCGTCGTGGCCGGTGTTCATCGCCTGGAGGAGGTCGAAGGCCTCCGGGCCGCGCACCTCGCCGACGATGATCCGCTCGGGCCTCATGCGCAGGCAGTTCTTGATCAGGTCGCGCATCGTGACCTGGCCCTGGCCCTCGAGGTTGGGCGGCCGCGTCTCGAGGCGCACGACGTGCGGCTGCTGCAACTGCAGCTCGGCCGCGTCCTCGCAGGTGATGATGCGCTCGTCGTCGTCGATGTAGCGGGTGAGGCAGTTGAGCAAGGTGGTCTTGCCCGAGCCGGTACCGCCCGACACCACCACGTTGCAGCGCACCCGCCCGATGATCTGCAGGATCTTGGCGCCCTCGGGCGAGATCGAGCCGAAGCGGGTGAGCTGGTCGAGGGTGAGCTTGTCCTTCTTGAACTTGCGGATGGTGAGCGCCGGGCCGTCGATGGCGAGCGGCGGGGCGATCACGTTGACGCGCGAGCCGTCGGGCAGGCGCGCGTCGCAGATCGGCGAGGCCTCGTCGACCCGGCGGCCGACCTGGCTGACGATCCGCTGGCAGATGTTCATCAGCTGCTGGTTGTCGCGGAAGCGCACCCCGGTCAGCTGGATCTTGCCGCCGACCTCGATGTAGGTCCGGTTGGCGCCGTTCACCATCACGTCGGCGATGTCGTCGCGGGCCAGCAGCGGCTCGAGCGGGCCGTAGCCGAGCACGTCGTTGCAGATGTCGTCGAGCAGCTCCTCCTGCTCGGCGATCGACATCACGACGTTCTTGAGGCCGATGATCTCGATGACGATGTCGCGGATCTCCTCGCGCGCCGCGTCCGGCTCGAGGCGGGCGAGCTGGGTGAGGTCGATCGCCTCGATCAGCGCGCCGAAGATCATGCTCTTCGTGCGGTAGTAGTCGTCCGAGCGGACGTTCTCGACCGGGACCGCGATCTCGCGGGGCGGCGCCTCGGCCCGGCGGCCGTCCTGGAAGACCGGCGCGATCGGCTCCGCCGGGACCGGCGCCGGTGCGGGGCCGGCCGGGCGCGGGGCCGGACTCTTCTGCGCCGTCGCTCCGGGTCTCCTGCCGAACATGGGATCAGCGGCCTTCTCGAGAAAACGGACCCCGTCGCGCGGTTTTCCGCCGAAGGGGGATTCGGGGGCGAGGGGACCCGGGGCGGCAGAACGAGGCGGACCCGTCGCGGCTTCGCGGGCGCGGCGCCCTCACGCCGCGGCCCGCCGGATCACGACGCCTTGCGGCGGGCGAGCCGGGCGAGCAGCGGCTCGAGGAGGTTCGCCCGGCCGCGGCGCGCCTCGGCGCGTCCGGTCAGGCTGCCGGCGAGCTCGGTCAGGATCTCGGTGACCTTGGACCCGGCCTGCACCTCGGCCAGCATCTGGCCGTTGTTGGCGGCGGTGCCGAACAGGGCGGGGTCGAACGGGACCGCGGCGGCGACCGGCGCGTCGAGGGCCTTGGCGAATTCCGTGGTGGCGATCTCCGGACGCTTGGGCATCCCGACGCCGTTGAGGACGAGGCGGGGCATCCGGTCGTGCGGCCGGGCGCTCTTCAGGACCTCGAACAGGTTGCGGGCATTGCGCAGGGAGGCGAGGTCGGGGGCGGCCACGACCACGATCTCGTCGGCGCCGATCAGCATGCGGCGGCACCAGGACGACCAGGTGTGAGGCACGTCGAGCACGATGCAGGGCACGCTCGCCCGCAGCACGTCGATGACGCCGTCGAACGATCCCTCGGCGAAATCGGTCGGACGGTCGAGGGTCGCGGGGGCGGCGAGCAGGCTGAGCTTGTCGGTGCACTTCGACAGCAGCCGGTCGACGAAGTTCGCATCCACCCGTTCGGGCGCGAACACCGCCTCGGCCACGCCCTGCGGCGGATCCTGGTTGAAGTTGAGGCCGGCGGTGCCGAAGGCCACGTCGAGGTCGGCGATGACGGTGGCGGTGCCGAAGTCGCGGGCCACCGACCAGGCGATGTTGTGGGCGAGCGTCGAGGCGCCGACGCCGCCCTTGGCGCCGACCACCGCGATCGTCCGGCCGAGGGGCTCGGCCGAGGGGTTGCAGAACAGGTCCGAGATCGCCGCGATCACCGCGACCGGGTCGATCGGCGCGATCAGGTACTCGCTCACGCCCCGGCGGATGAACTCGCGGTAGAGCACGACGTCGTTGACGTGGCCGACCACCACCACCTTGGTGCCGGCGTCGCAGACCTCGGCCAGGCCGTCGAGGGCGGCGAGCGGGCTGCCCTTGGCGGCGCCGATCTCCACGATGATGACGTTCGGGGTCGGGGCGTTGCGGAAGGCCTCGACGGCGGCGGGCGCGCCGCCCATCTGGACGCGGGCATGGGCCTTCTGCATCCGCCGGTCGGCGGCAGCGGCCTCGATCACCGCGGCGACGTCCGGGCTCTCGCAGAAGGCCTGGACGGTGATGCGGGGGACCGGGGCGATGACCCGGTCGGTCGGCGAGGTCGCATCAGACATGACGGGGCGCCTGCGGGACGGGGGCCGGTCGCCGGGCCCGCATCGGAGCCGGCCGGGGCCGGGAGGAGGAGGGTCGGGGGCGGATCCGGGTGGCGCCGGCGCGTCTCGCCGCGGGCGCGGCCGCGTCTGTCGTCCGGCGCGTCGTCATCACTGGTTCACCTGGTTCTTCACGCTCGCGCGGCCATCCTGCTTCCAACTGGTTGATGGATCCTTTCCGGTGCGCAGGTCGGTGAGGTTCTGGGTCCGGATCGCCGTGTCGATCCGGCCCTCCTGGCGGCCGCGCACAAGGTCGACCGGATCGGCGATCTGGCTCGCGACGTTCGACTGCATGGCGCAGCCGAGGTTCCAGTACGGCTCGTTGCGGGTGTTGAAGCCGGCATTGGACGAGCCGAGATCCTGCGGCCACAGCCCGCAGGCGCCCGCGACCTTGGCCTGCATGCGCTGGAAGCTGAGGCGCACCGGGGCGCTCACCGCGACGTTGGCGACCGGGTAGGGCGCGACTACGATCTCCCGCACGGCGACGCCGCGCTCCAGCGCCCGGGCGCGCACCCGCTGCAGGGTGCGCTCGACCGCGACGCCCGAGACCTGCGAGCCGCGCGGCACCTCGAACACCAGGACCCCGCGCCCGTAGCGGCGGTACTCGGTGAGGAAGCCGTCGACGTCGTCGGCCTGGCGCGGGTCGATATGGCCCGTCCCGGTCACGAACACGTCGAGGTTGCGCGACGAATCCGCCAGCACGATCGGGTGCCGCTCGGGGACCGTCATCGGGTAGGTCGAGCCGGTGGTCAGCGGCGGGCGGGTGCTGGTGCACGCCGCGAGGCCGGCCGTGGCGGCGAGGAGCGTCAGGCGGAAAGCGATGCGGATCATGGGAGCGTGTGCCTCGACGGGCCAAGTCGTGATGGCTGAGGTCGTGATGGCTGAGGTCTCGATCGGGGAGGTCCCGACCTGGGAAGGCTCGGCGGAGTCTCGGGGGAGACTCCGGGGGAGCGGGTCAGTCCGTGATGAAGCCGACCCGGCCGCGGTAGCGCGCGCCCAGCGGCGCGGCGCCGACCACGCCGTAGAGGCGGTTGAAGCGGCCGAGCAGGACCGACTGGCTGTCGCTGACCTCGGTGAAGCCGTCGTCGGGCTTCTTGACCTGGCCCGGATCCATCGGCTTGGCGATGAACGGGGTCACCATGATCATCAGCTCCGTCTCCTGGCGCTGGTAGTCGCGGGAGCGGAACAGGGCGCCGAGGACCGGCAGGTTGAGCATGCCCGGCAGGCCGCTGATCGCCTGGCGGTTGCGCTGCTGGATCAGGCCGGCGATCATCATCGTGCCGCCCGAGGGCAGCTCGATCGTCGTCTCGGACTTGCGCACCGTGAGGCCCGGCACCGAGATGGTGTTGTTGCCGTTCGAGACCGGGATCGCCGCCTGGGGGTCGATCTCGGTGACGTTGGTGCCGACCCGGATCGAGATCCGGTTCTCCGACTGCACCACCGGGGTGAAGTTGAGCGCGACGCCGTAGGGCTTGTACTCGATGCCGACCGAGCAGTTCGACGAGTTCGAGGCGAGCACCGCCGAGCAGCTCTGGCTCGTCGGCACCGGGATCTCGCCGCCGGCGGTGAAGTTCGCCGCCTCGCCGGAGATCGCCGTCAGGGTCGGCTCGGCCAGCACCCGCGACACGCCGGCCTGCTCGAAGGCCCGCAAGGTGGCCTGCAGCGAGAACCCGCCGGCCTTGATCGAGCCCGAGATGTCGTTGCCGGCCGGGTAGGAGCCGCCGGTCAGCGGGAACGGCACGCCGTTCACGAAGTTCATCGCGCTCCAGTTGGCGTTCAGGTTGACGCCGAACTGCTTGAGCACCTGGCGCGACACCTCGACCACGGTGACGCGCAGCATCACCTGGTCCTTGCCGCGGATCGTCAGGTTGTTGATCACCGCGCCGCGGGCGCCGACCGCCGCCCCGCCGACGCCCACGAAGGCGTTGGCAATGTCGATGGCCTGCTGGGCTTCGCCCGCCGAGGCGACCGTGCCGGTGAGCAGCACCGAATCGCCCGCAGGGCGCACGTCGAACCGCGCGCCGGGGAGGCTCGTGGCGAGCGTCTGGCGCAGGACGTTGAGGTCGCGCCCGACCGTGACGTCGAGGGCGGCGATCTGGCGGCCCTCGCCGTCCATCACGAAGATCGAGGTGGCGCCGTTCTCGATCCCGATCACGAACACCTTGCGGGTCGAGCGCACGACGGCGTTCGCCACCTTGGGGTTGGCGACGAACACCTCCTTGGCGTCCCGCGGCAGGTCGATCACCAGCGAGCGGCCGATGGTCAGGTCGAGGCGACGCGAGACGTCGGCCTCGTTGGCGCCGACATTCACCACCGGCGCCGGCGCGATGCCGCCGCGCATCCCGCCCTGGGCGAGGGCCGGGGCGGCGAGCGACGCCACGGCGCCGGCGACGAGGACGGCGCGCAGCGTGGCGGCCGCCGGGAGGATCTGGGACAGGCTGTTCCGGGACGGGTTCATGGGACGGGGACTCGCGGCGCGCAGGCCGGTCGCGCGGAATGGGCCGGGGGCGGGCGCGCTCATCGGCGGGGCATCTGCTTGGCGACGCCGTAGCGCACGACCGTGAGGCCGCCCTCGGCCGGCGGCTGCTCCGCCGTCGCCGGGGCGGTCTGGCCGGCATCGGCGAGGCTGCGCAGGGTGAGGGAGAGCTGGCCGACCTTCTGGGCGAGGGTGATGGCCTCGGCCTGGGA
The DNA here is from genome assembly GCF_900110515.1 of Methylobacterium sp. ap11. NCBI lineage: Bacteria > Pseudomonadati > Pseudomonadota > Alphaproteobacteria > Hyphomicrobiales > Methylobacteriaceae > Methylobacterium > Methylobacterium sp. ap11. The sequence goes on from NZ_FOEB01000006.1 coordinate 120,859, forward strand.
CGGGGTCAGCTCCAGGGTCGCGGTGTCGCCGGTGACGACCCGCTCGCCGTTGCGCTCCTGCACGGTCTGGCCGACCGCCAGGACCCGGATGTTGGTGAGGATCGTCTCGGCGGTCTGGACGTCGCCGCCGCCGGAGCGGGCCGCGTCCTCGTCGCGGGAGGTGCGCAGCACGTCGACCCGGTCGTTCGGCAGGATGAAGCCGCCGGCGGTGTTCGAGCCGCGGGCGTCGATCGAGATCGCGACGGCGCGCATGCCGGAGGGCAGGATCGCCGACAGGAAGCCGCTGCCATTGGCCTTGATCAGCTTCTCGCGCCGGATCGGCTCGCCGGACAGGAACGGGCTGCGCACGATCGAGCCCACCGTGTCCTCGAGGGCCGAGGGAGCGGCGGCGCGCTGCAGGAAGCCGTCGCCGGCGGCGCTCTTCGGCCAGGACTGCCAGCGCAGGTCCGGCATCTTCACGGTCTGCCCCATCGGCAGCTCGGCGGCGGCGACCAGCACCTCCACGGTCTCCATCGCGGGCGCTGGCGCGGCGACCGGCGCGACCTGCGGGGGCGGGGGCGGCTCGCGGCCGCTCATCATGACGAAGGCCCCGGCCCCGGTCACGACGGCGACGCTGATGAGAAGCAAGCGCGATGACTTCATGGGGCGCCAAACAGAGGAGACGGCAGGGGACGACGCGGTGCCGCCCCTGACCGGACTTCATCAGGCAATCCTCAAATTAAGGTTAACCGCCCTTAGGGTTAACGATCTGCGCCGCACCCGGGCGGCCGTTCGTGCCGGACGCGGGACAGGCCGACGCAACGCGCCCGGCCGGGGCCGGGCGCGTTGCGCGACGGGAGAGGCGAGGAGAGCGTCGAAACGGCCGGGCCGGCGCTCAGCCCGCCAGCGCGATGCGCCAGAGCGGCGCCGACGGGCAGGTGATGAGCGCGGAGGCCGAGAGGGCGACGCCGTAGGGCATGCCGACGCAGCGGTCGTGCAGGCGCAGCGCGAAGGGCCAGGCGATCACGAAGCCGGGGAGGGGCTGGCCGCGGACGTACAGAATGGCGAGGGCGAGCAGGCCGCCGAGCAGCGAGAAATTGACGACGTAGTCGAGCAGCGGCTCGAACCCGAGCCACAGCGCGGTCGCCGCGGCGAGCTTGGCGTCGCCGCCGCCGATCACCCCGAAGGCGAACAGCACGAAGCCGACCGCCAGCACCAGCCCGAAGGCGCCGGCATGCCAGGCGATCTCGGACCAGCCGAGCCCGGCCGTGGCGGCCAGCACCGCGAAGGCGGCGACGAGGATCAGGCTCACCCGGTTGGGAATCGTCATCGTGAGGACGTCGCTCATGGCCGCGTAGGCCATCAGGAACGGGAAGACGACGAGGAGGCAGAGGCTGGCCATGCGGGCTCGCGACAGGGTCCGACGGACGCGGGATCGGTTCGTCCGCGCTTGCGTTACACCGACGGCCCGGGATGCCGGCGCATCAGGCCGCTGATCCTTCCCGGATGTCCGACACCGGGCCGGAGGCTTGGGCGACGATTCGAGAACGGAGCCGTAGGTCGTCTGAGACCGGTGGCATTGTACGCCGAATCGAGAAGGGCGGCACCGGGCCCGACCGGCACCCTGCCGGGAGCCGCCACGCCTTGCCGCCGTCTCGCGGATCGGGCCCGCCGTCGTGGCGGCGGCCGGGAGGCGATCCGTCTCGGGGCGCGGCCGCGAGGGCCGTGCCGCGCTCGCGCGCCGGCCCGCCGCGGCGGGCCGGCCCTGCGAAGCTTACTTGAGGTTGCCGGCGATCGAGTTGAACTGGGCGCCGAGGTTCTGGCCGACCGTGCGGGCCGCCACGATCACCGCCAGGGCGATCAGGGTCGCGATCAGGCCGTACTCGATCGCGGTCGCACCGGACTCGTCGCTGACGAAACGCTTCAGCTTGGTGATCATAACTCTTGTTCCCGCCTGGATGATCTCGGTTAGTCCACCGACAATCGACTGGCGCCGATCGGGACTGACGACAAGCTAGGCCCGACTGCGTTGCAGTTGGGTTAAAGCGATCGTCGATCCCGGCGGTCCGGCGCGGAAATCGGCCCGTGGTTAACGGATGCCTGATCCGATCATGGGCTCTGCCGGGGTGGCTTAGCGATTTGTCAACCCTCCGGGCGCTTCACTGGCGCGAGCCCGAGGATTCCCGCCCGAAAGACCGTCCTGCCGATGACCCCGCCCCGCCGCCCCAGCCTCCCGCGCGCCGCGAGCCTCCTCCTGGCCGCCGCCCTGCTGGGCCCCGCCGCCGCGCAGGGCGGCGACGGAGCGATCGTCACCGTGATGGTCGACAACGCCAAGGTGATCCGCCTGCCGGAGCGCACCGCGACGGTGATCGTCGGCAACCCGATCATCGCCGACGTGTCGCTGCAGCGGAACGGCATCGTGGTCCTCACCGGCAAGAGCTTCGGCAGCACCAACCTGATCGCCCTCGACTCGGGCGGCACGATGCTGGCCGAATCCGCCATCAGCGTGCGGGCGGGCAGCCCGTCGGTGGTCACGGTGCAGCGCGGGCTCGAGCGCGAATCGTATTCCTGCACGCCGGCCTGCCAGCCGGCGATGCAGCTCGGCGACGCCCAGCGCTACTTCTCCGAGGTGAGCGGGCAGGCCGGCCAGCGCAACTCCCTGGCGACGGCGGGCGCCGCGGCCGCGGGCGCGGCGGCGGGGATGCGCTGACGTCTCGGGGATCGCCGTAACGGATCCGCAATCTCCGTCCGGCATCGAACGCTCCGAGGCCCAGCACCGGACACGAACCGCACCATGCCCTGTCGTCGCGCGCTGCATGACCCCGGATCGCCGGCCCTCCGGGGCGCGACCGGTCGGCGGGCGGGCGCGGTCCGGCGCTTCTCCGCCTGCCGCGAGGGGGCGACCGCGGTCGAGTTCGGGCTGATCGCGATGCCGTTCCTCTGCCTCATCGCGGCGATCGTCGAGACCGCGCTCGCTTTCTTCGCCGGCCAGGTCCTCGACAACGCGGTGTCGAGTGCGGCGCGCCAGCTCTATACCGGCCAGTTCCAGGCCGCCCGCGCCGCGGACCCGCCGCCGCCGGCGGACAAGACGACCCAGCAGGTCGCGCTCGACAAGTTCAAGGACGCGATCTGCAACGGCCGGGTCACGATCTTCGCCTGCAGCAACGTCAAGGTCGACGTGCTGATGATGCCGGACGGCGGCAGCTACACGCCGGCGAGCCCGATCGATTCCTCCACCAAGTCCTGGCGCACCACGCCCACCGCCTTCGGCACGCAGTACCAGGACCCGGCCTCGAACCGGATCGTGATCGTGCAGGCCGCGGTGGAGTTCCCGGTCTTCTTCAGCTTTCTCAATCCCAACACCCTGGCCAACGGCAAGCGCGTGCTCCAGAGCACCGTGGCGTTCCGCACGGAGCCCTTCCAATGAGCGAGCGGGCCTGCGGCGCGGCCGGCCTCGCCGCCCGGGGACGGGGCGCCCTCGCGCGGTTCGGACGGGCGCGGGACGGGTTGGCGGCGGTCGAGTTCGCGATGGTGCTGCCGCTCCTGCTGCTGCTCTATCTCGGCACCACCGACGTTGCGGGCTACGTCAGCAACTTTCGCAAGGTCACGCTGGCGGCCCGCACGGTCGCCGACCTGGTCTCGCGCGAGGCCGGCGACATCCCGTCGGCCCAGTTCGCCACCATCGCCCGGGCCGGACGGGCGGTGCTGGCGCCCTTCGACGGCGCCGGCGCGCGGATCTCCGCCAAGGCGATCGGGGTGTACGACACCGGCGGCACGGCCCGGGTCTGCTCCTATGCGGTCGATGCCGGCAATGCCGGCGTGGCCCAGCCGACCGGCCCGACGACGGTGCCGCCGCCGGTGCCGGACGCGTTCAAGACCGTGGGCGCCCGCTACGTCGTGGTCGAACTGACGATGACCTACAAGCCCCTGTTCGGGGCGACGCTCGCCAACCGGTTCAACCTCAGCACCATGACCGAGACGGTCGTCTGGCCGGTGCGCAACGGCAAGGTCTACAACGTCGCCGTCACCGCCTCGCCCGAGGTGGTGCTGCCGACCGTGACCGATACCCGCAACGGCGGCGCCTGCCCGGCCACCTGAACGCGCACGGGGCGGCCCGTGCGGGGAGGGCTCCTCACCCCCGCAGGATCATGCGCCCGCCCGCGACCTCGAAGCCGCGCAGTCGGCGCAGGAACGACATGCCGAGCAAGCTCGTCTCGAGCCGGCCGCTCGGCAGCACCAGGGCCTCGACGTCGCGCACCGCGATGCCGCCGACCCGCATCTCGCGCACCCGCACCGGGGCCGCCGGCACGGTGCCGTTGGCGGTGCCGACCTTCGCGGTGAAGTCGCGCTCCGCGACCCGGAGGCCGATCCGGTCCGCGTCCTCGCGGGTGAACACGCAGAGCGTCGCGCCGGTATCGACCAGCATGCGCAGCACCCGGCCCTCGACCTGGGGGTGGGCCCGGTAGTGCCCCGACAGGTCCTGGGCCAGGGTCACGCTCGCCTCTGTCCCGGATGGCGTCGGGGCCGTCGCAGCGACGGCGGCCTCCGCGGTCACGGGCGCCGGGCGGGCGAGGCCGCTCCGGGCGATGCGCTCGGTGAGGGATCCGCCGGCGAGGACGGCCCCGGCGAGCACGCCGAGAGCCCAGAGGATCGGGCGCGTCACGGATCGGACCTCCGGGTCATGGGGCGGGGCGCCGCCCGAGGCGACGCCGCCTGAAGCGACGCCGCGCAGGGTCGCGGCGAAGCGGTTAAGGATCCATCCGGAACTTCGGGCGAAAACCGTGCCGTCCCCGGTCCGGGCTGGATTCTTGCCATCCGGGGCGATGCCTGCTAAGGGCTCCCCGCCCGCCGGACACCCTTGGAGGCCGGATCTCCCCTCGCGGGGACGGGCGTGGCGACGTCGGTTCACAGGGCCGTCCTCGAGGGGGCGGCCTTCGGCGTTTGAGCCATCCGCAAACACCAGTTTTAAGGATCACGCCATGAGCGCCGTGAAGCCGCTTGAGGCCGTGGCACGCGACCGGGTCGGCAAGGGGGCCGCCCGGGCCGTTCGTCGCCAGGGCCAGGTGCCGGCCGTCATCTACGGGGGCAACCAGCCGCCGCAGGCCATCGCCATCGACCTCATCCGCACCCGCACCCTGATCTACGCCGGCGGTTTCCGCACCACCGTGTTCGAGATCAGCACCGGCGGCCGCAAGGTCCGGGCGATCCCGCGCGACTTCCAGCTCGACCCGGTCACCGGCGTCCCGCTGCACATCGACTTCCTGCGCGTCGTCGCCGGCCAGTCGATCGAGGTCGAGGTGCCGGTGCACTTCACCAACGAGGACGCGGCCCCCGGCATCAAGCAGGAGGGCGGCACGCTCAACGTGGTGCACCACACCGTCACGGTCGAGGTGGCCCCCGAGTCGATCCCCGACGCGATCACCGTCGACCTGACCGGCAAGGCGATCGGCGACACCGTCCACGTCTCCGACCTGCCGGTCCCGGCCGGCGTCTCCGTCGTGCTCGGCGGTGACGAGGTCGTCGCCACGGTGGTGCCGCCGACGGTGCTGGGCGCCGAGGTCGAGGCCGAGGAGGCCGCGGTGGCCGAGGCCGCCCGCGCCGAGTCGGCCGCCGAGGCCGAGGCCGAGGCTGCCGAAGAGGCCGCCAAGGACGACGAGGCCAAGGAGGACTGAGCCGGTCACGGCTCACCTCTCGACCACATCGAAACGCCCCGGTCGCGAGACCCGGGGCGTTTCCCATTTCTCGGGGAGCCTCGTTTCGCCATGCGGCTGTTCGTCGGCCTCGGCAATCCCGGCACGCGCTACGCGGGCAACCGGCACAATATCGGCTTCATGGCGCTCGACGCGATCGCGCGCCGGCACCGCGCCGCGCCGTGGCGGCGCAAGTTCCAGGGCGACTGCACCGAGGCGGTGGTCGGCTCCGAGCGCGTGCTGCTCCTCAAGCCCCTGACCTTCATGAACGAATCGGGCCGGGCGGTGACGGAGGCGCAGCGCTTCTACAAGATCCCGCTGGACGGCATCGTGGTGTTCCACGACGAGCTCGACCTGGCGCCCGCCAAGCTCAGGGTGAAGAAGGGCGGCGGCAATGCCGGCCATAACGGCCTGCGCTCGATCACCGGGCAATGCGGCAACGAGTACTGGCGCGCCCGCCTCGGCATCGGGCATCCGGGCGACAAGGCCCTCGTCCACGCCTACGTGCTCAACGATTTCGCCAAGGCCGAGATGCCGTGGGTCGAGGACCTGTGCGACGCGATGGCCGACGCCGCCGATCTCATGGCCGCCGGCGAGGATGCCCGCTTCCAGAACAAGGTCCACCTCGCGATGGCCGGACGCGGCTGGGACGAGGTGAAGCGCGTCGGCGAGAAGCCGGCTTGACCCCGACACCTCCACACCGCAATGGCGACGCGACAAGGCCGCGGGCCGGCGGTCTCCACGAATCGAACGGAACGATCTGATGGGCTTCAAATGCGGCATCGTCGGCCTGCCGAACGTCGGCAAGTCGACGCTCTTCAACGCGCTGACGCAGACCGCGGCGGCGCAGGCGGCGAACTACCCGTTCTGCACCATCGAGCCGAATGTCGGCGAGGTGGCGGTGCCGGATAGCCGGCTCGACGACCTCGCGCGGATCGCCTCCTCGAAGGAGATCATCCCGACCCGCCTGACCTTCGTCGACATCGCCGGCCTCGTGCGCGGCGCCTCGAAGGGGGAGGGGCTCGGCAACCAGTTCCTCGCCAACATCCGCGAGGTCGACGCGATCGCGCACGTCGTGCGCTGCTTCGAGGACGGCGACGTCACCCACGTCGAGGGCAAGGTCGACCCGATCGCCGACATCGAGACGATCGAGACCGAGCTGATGCTCGCCGACCTCGACAGCCTCGAGAAGCGCCTCACCGCCCTCGAGAAGAAGGCCAAGGGCGCCGACAAGGAGGCCAAGGAGGTGCTGGACCTCGTCCAGCGCGCGCTGCCGCTCCTGCGCGACGGCAAGCCGGCCCGCCTCGTCCAGCGCAAGGCCGACGAGGAGCGCCTCTTCTCGCAGCTCGGCCTGATGACGGCCAAGCCCGTCCTCTACGTCTGCAACGTCGAGGAAGGCGCGGCGGACGCCGGCAACGCCCATTCGGCGGCGGTCTTCGCCCGCGCCAAGGAGGAGGGCGCCAAGGCGGTCGTCGTCTCGGCCAAGATCGAGAGCGAGATCGCGGTGCTGCCGCCGGCCGAACAGGTCGAGTACCTGGAGGCGGTCGGCCTCGCCGAGCCGGGCCTCAACCGGGTGATCCGCGCCGGCTACGAGCTTCTGGGCCTCATCACCTACTTCACCGTGGGGCCGAAGGAGGCCCGGGCCTGGACCATCACCAAGGGCACCCGCGCGCCGGGCGCCGCCGGGGTGATCCACACCGACTTCGAGAAGGGCTTCATCCGGGCCGAGACCATCGCCTTCGCCGACTACACGGCGCTGAAGGGCGAGGCCGGCGCCCGCGAGGCCGGCAAGCTCCGGCTCGAGGGCAAGGAGTACCTGGTGCAGGACGGCGACGTGCTGCACTTCCGCTTCAACACCTGATGGACCTCGTCCGGCGCCACGGCTGGGACCTGACGCCGGTGCAGGCCGTCGCGCTCCAGCGCCAGCTCGCCGGCGAGGTCGTGGCCGACCGACCCCTGAACCTCGACGCCGTGCGGCTCATCGCCGGCGTCGACGTCAGCGTGAAGAACGAGCGCTCGCACGCGGCGATCGTGGTCGCGACCTTTCCCGACTTCCGGGTGGTCGAGACCGTGACCGCCGAGATGGCGACCCCGTTTCCCTACGTACCGGGCCTCCTCAGCTTCCGCGAGGGCCCGGTGCTGGAGGAGGCGTTCGGACGCTTGAGCGCCGAGCCGGACGTGTTCCTGTTCGACGGCATGGGCACCGCCCATCCGCGCCGCATCGGCATCGCCAGCCATATGGGCCTGTGGCTCCAGCGCCCGACGGTCGGCGTCGGCAAGACCCGGCTGTGCGGCCGCAACGCGCCGCTCGACGAGGAGAAGGGCGCCCACCAGCCGCTGATCGACAAGGGCGAGACGATCGGCGCGGTTCTCCGCACGCGGACGGGCAAGCAGCCGCTCTTCATCTCGCCCGGCCACCTCGCCGACATCCCGACCAGCGTCGCCCTGGTGCTCGCCTGCGCGCCGAAGTTCCGGCAGCCGGAGCCGATCCGCCTCGCCCACAAGGCCGCGGGCGCTTTCGGGTAGGCGCCCGCCCGTGCTAGCCCGGCGGCCCGACCCGCGCCGGACGCCGACAGCCATGCCCCGCTACTGCTTCGAGAACCTTACGCCCGGCCTTCGGCTCGATTTCGGGCCGCTCGACGTCAGCCGCGACGACATCGTGGGGTTTGCCCGCGAGTTCGACCCGCAGGGCTTCCACGTCGACGAGGCTGCCGCGACGGATAGCTTCGTCGGTGGGCTGATCGCCTCGGGCTGGCATACCTGCGCGCTCGGCATGCGGCTCGTCGCCGACGGCTTCATCCTGCAATCGAGCTCGATGGGCTCGCCCGGCATCGAGGAGGTGCGCTGGCTGCGCCCGGTCCGCCCCGGCGACGCCCTGTCGATGCGCATGAGCGTGACCGAGAACCGCCCCTCGGGCAGCAAGCCCGACCGCGGTTTCGTGCGCTTCCTCCTCGAGATCGAGAATGGCGCCGGCCAGCCGGTGATGACCCAGGATTTCTGGGCGATGTTCGGCCGCCGCGGCACGCCGCCCCTGCCGCCCCGCCCGCGCCCGCCCGAAGAACCGGCCCCAAGCGACCTGCCCGAGGGCGAGGCGCTGCCCTCCGGCTACCTGGAGGACATGCCTCTCGACCGCAGCTTCGACCTCGGCGCCCACCACTTCACCCGCGACGACATCCTGCGGTTTGCCCGCGCCTTCGACCCGCAGCCGTTCCACGTCGACGAGGCGGCGGCGGCCGAGACCCATTTCGGGGGCCTGTGCGCCTCGGGCTGGCACACCGCCGCGGCCTGGATGAAGCGGATGGTGGCGGGCCGCGACCGCGGCCGGGTCTTGGCCCTCCAGCGCGGCGAGCCCGTGGTCGAGGGCGGCCCCTCGCCGGGCTTTCGCGACCTGCAGTGGCTGAAGCCCGTCTATGCCGGCGACACGATCCGCTACGACGTCACCCTGACCGAGGCGCGCCCCTCGCGCACCCGGCCGGGCTGGGGCGTCGTCAGCCACACCGCCACCGGCACCAACCAGCGCGGCGAGCCGGCATTCCGCTTCGCAGGGGCCTGGCTGGCGCCGAGCCGGGGCGCGTGAGGCAGAGCCGAGATTGAAGACTGTCAACCCATCCACGACCTCATCCTGAAGTGTTGGCTGATTGAAAATCGGCTGACCTCGAAGGAGGCTTCCAGGGATCAGAGAGGCATCTGGAGGTCTCCTTCGAGGTCAGCCCATCAATGATGGACTGACACCTCAGGATGAGGTTGCGAGTAGGAAAAGAGGGCGTCGATCGATAGGATTCGCGATCGAAGTTCATAATCAGACGATCGCTGTCCCCCTCACTCGATTACGCCGCTGCCCGCCGCTCCGGATAGAGCCCGAGCAGCCCCTCGGGCGTCGCCTCGGCTACGCCGCGCTCGGTGATGATCCCGGTGACGAGGCGGGCCGGCGTCACGTCGAAGGCCGGGTTCGCCACCGGGCTGCCCGGCGAGACCACCGCCACCGTCGCGAAGGCGCCCTCGTCGGTGCGGCCGGTGAGGTGGGTCACCTCGCGGGCGTCGCGCTCCTCGATCGGGATGCCGGCGACGCCGTCGGTGAGCGTCCAGTCGATGGTCGAGAACGGGAGCGCGGCGTAGAACGGCACGCCGCAATCGCGGGCGGCGAGCGCCTTGAGGTAGGTACCGATCTTGTTGCAGACGTCGCCGGTCGAGGTCGTGCGGTCCGAGCCGACGATGCAGAGATCGACCTCTCCGTGCTGCATCAGGTGCCCGCCGGCATTGTCGGCGATCACCGTGTGGGGCACGCCGTGGGCCTTGAGCTCGAAGGCGGTGAGCGCCGCACCCTGGTTGCGGGGCCTCGTCTCGTCGACCCAGACATGGACCGGCAGGCCGGCATCGTGCGCGACGTAGATCGGCGCCAGGGCCGTGCCCCAGTCGACCGTGGCGAGCCAGCCGGCGTTGCAATGGGTCAGCACGTTGACCGGCCCGGATTTCCTGCGCGCGATCGCGGCGATCAAGGCCGCCCCGTGCTCGCCGATCGCCCGGCAGCTCGCCACGTCCTCGTCGGCGATCCGGGCGGCCTCCGCGAAGGCGGCGGCCTCGCGCTCGCTCGGCGACAGCGGTTGCAGCATCCCTGCCACCCGGTCGAGGGCCCAACGCAGGTTGATCGCCGTCGGCCGGGTCGCCGCGAGCCGCGTCCGCGACCCGTCGAGGTTGCGGTCGGACGGGTCCTCCCGCATCGCCAGCGCCAGGCCGTAGGCGGCGGTGGCGCCGATGAGGGGAGCGCCGCGCACGATCATGGTGCGGATCGCAACCGCCGCCTCCGCCTCGCTCCGCAGCACCTTCGTCTCGAAGGCGAAGGGGAGGCGGGTCTGGTCGATCACGCAGATCCCCTCGCCGTCGGGCGCGGGGAAGATGGTGCGGTAGTGGCGGCCGTCGATCTTCATAGGCAGGAGTTTAGCACGAATGGCGGGGGCGGGGAGGCCCGTCCGATGGAGTCGCCGCTCTCCTGCGCGTGCGGTTCGATTCTCGTCGCCGCGTCGAGACGAGGCCCCGGCGGCGGGCGGATCGGTGGCGAACCGGCAGGCCGGGCCCCCTCTCTCCGACGAGCCGATTCACGGCATGCCCTTCTGTGCTAGAATGGAGGGTGTAATCGGAGGATCGACCGTGAAGGCACTCGTCCTGCCTGATGGAAGCCTCAACCTTCCCGAAGCCCTGCGCGAGCGGCACGGCCTGTCTCGGGGGGGAGAGGTGCTGGTCGAGGATACGGGCGAAGCCATTGTGCTCCGCACGCTCGACCAGGCCGTCGCCAGGGCGCAGGCCCTGAGCCGATGCCTCGTCGCGGGCCGGTCCGGCGCATCCGTCGACGATTTCCTTGCGGCGCGCATGGGTGACACGGGCGCCGAATGAGTGCCTTCGTTCTCGACGCATCGGCGTTGCTCGCGCTCCTGCTCGACGAACCGGGGGCCGATCGCGTCAAGGCTGTCCTCGACGGCGCCGCGATGGGTGCCGTCAACTGGGCCGAGGTCGTCAGCCATTACGCCAAGCTCGGTGCAGCGCGCACGGACATCGAGGCGATGCTGCGGCCGCTCCCGATCCGTGTCGTCCCGGCCGATCGGGATCTGTCCGTCTCCGCCGGCATGCTGCGGCCGATCACGCTGCCACTCGGCTTGTCGCTCGGCGACCGTTACTGCCTGGCTTTGGCGAAACGAGAGGCCGCGACGGCGCTGACGGCCGAGCGGCGCTGGTGCGACATCGCCGCGGCAGCGGCCGTCGAAGTCGAAAGCATCCGTTGAATGGGCGGGAAGACCACCGGCAATCCCGCCCCCGACCGCTTCAGAACCGCACCGCCCGCGCCCGCTTCACCTGCGGGATCGCCTCGATCGCCTCCAGCAGGGCGCCCGAGACCGGCTCGTCGACGGCGGCAAAGCAGATCGCGTCGCCGCCCGGCCGGTCGCGGCCGAGATGGAATGTGGCGACGTTGACGCCGGCCTCGCCCATCAGCGTGCCGAAGCGGCCGATGAAGCCGGGCTGGTCGGCGTTGCGGATGTAGAGCATGTGCGGCGCCACCGCGGCCTCGAGCGCGATGCCGCGGATCTCGACGAAGCGCGGGCGGCCGTCGCCGAACACCGTGCCGGCGGCGTCGCGGGGCATGTCCTCGGCCTCGACCGTGAGGTGGAGGCGCGAGGCGTAGGGCCCCTCGACGGCGGTGCGGGTCGCGGTCTCGACCTGGATGCCGCGGGCCCGCGCCACCTCGATCGCCGAGACCATATTGACGCCTTCCAGGAACGGCCGCAGCGCGCCGGTTACCGCAGCCGCCGTGAGCGCCTTGGTGTTCAGCTCCGCTGCCTCGCCCTCGTAGACGATGCGGATGCCGCGGATCGGCGCCTCGGTGAGCTGGCCGAGGAACGAGCCGAGCTGCTCGGCGAGCGTCACGTAGGGCCGCAGCCGCGGCGCCTCCTCGGCGGAGATCGACGGGAAGTTGACCGCGTTGCGGATCGCGCCGTTGAGCAGGTAGTCGCTCATCTGCTCGGCGACCTGGAGCGCCACGTTCTCCTGCGCCTCGGTGGTCGAGGCGCCGAGATGCGGCGTGCAGACCATGTTCGGGTGCCCGAACAGCACGTTGTCCTTCGCCGGTTCCTCCGTGAACACGTCGAAGGCCGCGCCCGCGACGTGGCCGGATTCGAGAGCGGCGCGCAACGCCACCTCGTCGACGAGGCCGCCGCGGGCGCAGTTGACGATCCGCACCCCGGGCTTCGTGCGCGCCAGTGCCTCGGCCGACAGGATGTTGCGGGTTTTTTCCGTCAGCGGGACGTGCAGGGTGATGACGTCGGCCCGGCGCAGCAGCTCGTCGAGCTCGACCTTCTCGACGCCGAGCGCCACGGCCCGCTCGGGCGTGAGGAACGGGTCGTAGGCGACGACCCGCATCCGGAGGCCGATGCCGCGATCGGCCACGATAGCGCCGATGTTGCCGCAGCCGATTACGCCGAGCGTCTTGGCAGTGAGCTCGATGCCGAGGAAGCGGTTCTTCTCCCAGCGGCCGGCTTGGGTCGAGGCGTCGGCCTGCGGGATCTGGCGGGCGAGCGACAGCATCAGCGCGATGGCGTGCTCGGCGGTGGTCACCGCGTTGCCGTGCGGCGTGTTCATCACGATCACGCCGCGGGCGGTGGCGGCCGGCACGTCGATGGTGTCGACGCCGATGCCGGCCCGGCCGATCACGGTGAGGTTGCCGGCGCGCTCCAGGAGCGCGGCGGTGACCTTCGTGGTCGAGCGGACGGCGAGGCCGTCGTACTCGCCGATGGCCGCGGCGAGCGCTTCCTTGTCCTTGCCGAGCTCGGGGCGGAGGTCGGCCTGAATCCCGCGCTCGCGGAAGATCGCGATCGCCGCGGGAGAGAGGGTGTCGGAGATCAGGACTTTTTTGATGGGTGTGGGCATGGCGGCCTCGAATGGGGTCGCGCCATCGCCCCGCGGAGGAGCGGGTCGGCCGGGGGCTCGCGCAGTCACACCGGGTCGCGCGCATGTCTCCTCTCCCCGCTCGCGGGGAGAGGAGAAACCCGCGCTTCATCGGGCGATGTGTGGTTGTCGTCAGCCTTGTTCGGCCGGCTCCCGCTCACGCGGGGCTCCGGCGCCGGATACGGCGATGATGGGCTTGGAGATCAGGCCGCCTGCGTCAGGCGGGCCTTCTCCTGGGCGAAGGCCCAGTCGAGCCACGGCGTCAGGGCCTCGAGGTCGGACGCCTCGACGGTGGCGCCGCACCAGATCCGCAGGCCCGGAGGCGCGTCGCGGTAGGAGCCGATGTCGAGGGCGACGCCCTCGCGCTCCAGCGCCGTGGTGATGCCCTTGGCCACCGCCGCCACGGCTTCGGGGCCGCGCCCGACCACGTCGGGATCGCTCACCACCAGGCAGACGCTGGTGTTCGAGGCGGTCGCCGGGTCTTCGGCGAGGTTGGCGATCCAGGGCGTGCGGGCGACCCAGTCGGCGATCACGCCGGCGTTGCGGTCGGCACGCGCCCGCAGGGCCGACAGGCCACCGAGCGTCTCGGCCCAGAGCAGCGCGTCGATATAGTCCTCGACCGCCAGCATCGAGGGCGTGTTGATGGTCTCGCCCTGGAAGATGCCCTCGATCAGCTTGCCGCCCTTGGTCATGCGAAAGATCTTCGGCATCGGCCAGGCCGGGACGTGGCTCCCCAGGCGCGCGACGGCGCGGGGCGAGAGGATCAGCATGCCGTGGGCCGCCTCGCCGCCGAGCACCTTCTGCCAGGAGAAGGTCACGACATCGAGCTTCGGCCAGTCGAGGTCCTGCGCGAAGGCCGCCGAGGTGGCGTCGCAGATCGTCAGCCCCTCGCGGTCGGCGGCGATCCAGTCGGCGTTCGGCACGCGCACGCCCGAGGTCGTGCCGTTCCAGGTGAACACCACGTCGCTGGCGCGGGTGTCGACGGTCGAGAGGTCGGGCAGGCGGCCGTAGGGCGCCTTGATCACGCGGGCGTCGAGCTTGAGCTGCTTCACCGCATCGGTGACCCAGGTCTCGCCGAAGGATTCCCAGGCGAGCATGTCGACCGGGCGGGCGCCCAGCAGCGACCACATCGCCATCTCGACGGCACCGGTGTCGGAGGCCGGCACGATGCCGATGCGGTAGTCGTCCGGCACCTGCAGCACGCTGCGGGTGAGGTCGATCGCCTGCTTGAGCTTGGCCTTGCCGAGCTTGGCCCGGTGCGAGCGGCCGAGCGCCGCGTCGGAGAGGGCGTCGGGGGTCCAGCCGGGGCGCTTGGCGCAGGGGCCGGAGGAGAAGAAGGGCGCGCGCGGGCGCACCTCGGGGAGGCGGGTCGTCGTCATCTTGTGTCCATCCTTCCAGATGGGCGCCTCTCGGTGGGGAGAGGTGTCCCGCCGCCGGGGATGCGCCGCGCCGGCCCCCGCGTCAAGCCTGCCGTCGGCGCACCCTGGCCGGCCGGCGCCCGCCCGGATACGAGGAGACCCGGTGAGACGGGGGTGACACGGAGGGGTGACATGGACGAGTTCGGGCGCGCGCTGGGGCTGGCGGTGGCGATGATCCTGCGCGGGGATGCCGACCTCGTCGCCATCGTCGGCCTGTCGCTGCGGGTCAGCCTGACGGCGGCGGCCCTCGGCTTCGTCCTCGGCGCGCCGCTCGGCGCGCTCCTCGCCGCGACGCGGTTTCCCGGCCGCGGCGCGGTGCTGGTGCTCGTCAACGCGCTTCTCGGCCTGCCGCCGGTGGTGGTGGGCCTGGTGCTGTACCTGCTGGTCTCGCGCTCGGGGCCGCTGGGGAGTATCGGCCTGCTGTTCACGCCCGACGCCATGGTGATCGCGCAAGGGGCGCTCGCCCTGCCGATCGTGGCGGCGCTCTCGCATCGCACCTGCGAGGCGTTGTGGGCGGAATACGGCGACGCGCTGCGGGTCGACGGGGTCGGGCCCGGGCACGCGGCCCTGATCCTGCTCGCGATGACGCCCGCGCCCCTCGTTACCGCCTTCCTGGCGGCGTTCGGGCGGGCGATCGCGGAGGTCGGCGCCATCCTGATGGTGGGGGGCAACATCCGCGGCTACACCCGCACCATGACGACCAGCATCGCGCTCGAGACAAGCCGCGGCGACCTCGCGCTGGCGCTCGGCCTCGGGCTCGTCCTCGTCAGCCTGACCCTGGTGGTCAGCGCCGCCGCCTTCGGCATCAACCGGGTGGCGGCGGCGCCCCGCGGGTGATCACTGCGTCGGCATCGTGCCGGTCGGGAAGAACAGCTGCTCGCCGCCGACCTTGAACGAGGCGATGGCCGCACGGCCGCGCTCGGAGGTCAGCCACTCGTGCCAGATCTTGGCATCGGCGGCGTGGATCTGCGGGTTCTTCGCCGGGTTCACCAGGATCGAGCCGTAGGGGTTGAACAGCGAGGCATCGCCCTGGACCAGGATCGCGAGGGTCTGGCGGTTCTTGAAGTTCGCCCAGGTCGCCCGGTCGGTGAGGGTGTAGGCGTCCATGGCGGCCGCGGCGTTCAGCGTCGGGCCCATGCCCTGGCCGAGCTCGCGGTAGCTCGCCCCCAATCCGCGGGCCTCGATGCCGGCCTTCTTCCACAGGCGCAGCTCGGTGCGGTGGGTGCCGCTGTCGTCGCCGCGGCTGGCGAACGGCGCCTTGGCCTTGGCGATGCGGGCGAGCGCCTCGGTTGCGTCGCGCCCGCCCTTGATGCCGGCCGGGTCGGCGGAGGGCCCGACGATCACGAAGTCGTTCGCCATCACGTCGCGGCGGTCGAGGCCGTGGCCCTCGGCCACGAACTTGTCCTCGCCGGCCCGGTCGTGGACGAGGAGCGCGTCGGCGTCGCCCTTGGCGCCGATGGCGAGCGCCTGGCCGGTGCCGACCGCCACGACCCGCACCGTGATGCCGGTCTCGCGCTGGAAGATCGGCAGGAGGTGGCCGAACAGGCCCGATTGCTCGGTCGAGGTGGTGGAGGCGAGCGTGATCGCCCGCTCCTGCGCGGTGGCGGGCAGGACGGGGGCGAGGGCGAGAAGCGCGGCGAGCGCGAGGCGGCGCGTGATCGGGAGGCTCAAGGGCGGGGCTCCGGTGGCGGTGTCGGCCAGCGATAGCCCGCGGGCCGGCCGCGGCGCCAGGGCGATTCGCGGTCGGGGGATCACCTCTTCGCGGGCGCCGCCGCTGCGAGGCTGTTGGCGAGCGTCGTCAGCAGGGCGGCGGCCTGGGTGGCGACCGCCGGTTCCTGCCCCTCAGCCGCCAGCCGGCGCTTGGTCTCGATCACGGTCTCGACCGCCTCGACGAGCTCCGCCGCCGGGACCGTCCCGCGCTCGACGAGGACCAGCATCAGGCTCTCGACCAGCATCAGGGCGGCCTGGGCCTCGGCGGCGTAGACCCGGTCCATCCCGGTCGGCTCCCCGTCGCGCTCAGGCTCCGGCATCGTCGCCGCCCGTCCGCTCGCCGCCGGCTTCCCGCACGCCGACGAATTCCGGTCGGCCGCGCTCCGAGATGTCGAGGAGCGGCCCGGCGATCCGCACCAGCGCGTCGAGGTCGCCGATCGTCACCCGGCGCCCGCGCATCGCGACGACGCCGTTCTCCCGAAACGAGCGCAGGACCCGATTCACGTGGACGTTGGAGATACCGAGATGGTCGCCGATCTGCTCCTGGGTCATCGGCAGGTCGTAGGCCCGCGCATCGGGGGCGATGGTGCCCGTGAGGATCAGGCGGCCGCGGAAATCGACCAGCAGCATCGCCAAGCGCTCGTCGGCGCTGCCGCGGCCGAGGCCGACGACCCAGTTGTGCAGCCTGCGCTCCTCCTCGATCACCTGCCACATGCAGCGGGTGGCGAGGTCGGGGTCGCGCTCGTAGGCCTCGCGCAGGGTCCGGTGGTCGACCTGCTCGACCATCACCTCGGACAGGGCCTGCACGGCGTCCGGGCTGTGGGTGGCAAACAGGCTTTTGACCGCGAACAGGTCCCCGGGCAGGAAGATGAGGATGAACTGGCTGCGCCCGTCCTCCAGGGTGCGCAGGCGCCCGACCCAGCCCTTGCGCAGGCGGAAGACCGTGTCGTTCGGGCTGCCGGCCTCCACCAGCAGGCGGCCGGCCGGGTAGATCCGGCCGGACCCGGCCATCACCCGGTCGAGCGCCACCTCGCCGCGACGCAGGGCCCCCAGGATCTCGGGCCGGTGCATCATGTAGCGGGCGGAATCGGGCATGGGGGCGGGGCGGTCCGGGGCGTCGCGAGGGGACGACGCCCGGGAGGGACGGCGTCGATCCCCCCGGCTCTACGGAGCCTCGGTGGCCGCGGCATTCACCTGCGTTGTGTTCCCAGCAGAGTCCGGTGGACGCGGACCGACGATCAGCCGATCAGGTCCGGGCGCCGCTCGCGGGTGAGCCGGGCGGATTCCGCCGCCCGCCAGCGGGCGATGGCCGCGTGGTTGCCGCCGGTGAGCACCTCGGGGATCTCGCGCCCCTCCCACTCGCGCGGGCGGGTGTAGTGCGGATATTCGAGGCCGCCGCTCTCGAAACTCTCCTCGACGCCGGAGGCGTGCTTGCCCATCGTGCCGGGCAGGAGGCGCACGCAGGCGTCGAGCACCACAAGCGCCGCGGGCTCGCCGCCCGACAGGACGTAGTCGCCGATCGAGACCTCCTCGAGGCCGCGTCCGGCGATCACCCGCTCGTCGACGCCCTCGAACCGGCCGCAGACCACGACGACGCCCGGCCCCTCGCTGAGCGCCCGGACGCGGGCTTGCGTGAGCGGGCGGCCGCGGGGGCTCATCAGCAGGCGCGGGCGGGGATCGTCGGGCGCGCAGGCGGCGTCGATCGCCGCGGCGAGCACGTCGCAGCGCAGCACCATCCCGGCGCCGCCGCCGGCGGGCGTGTCGTCCACCGCCCGGTGCCTACCGATCCCGTGGTCGCGGATGTTGCGCGCCTCCAGGCTCCAGGCCCCCCGCGCCAGCGCGTCGCCGGCGAGCGACAGGCCGAGATGGCCGGGGAACATCTCGGGGTAGAGCGTGAGGATCGTGGCGCGCCAGGGCGCGGCGGGGGAGGCGTCGGAGGTCATGCGGGTTGATGGCGCCGGAGGGGCGGGACGGTCAACCGGCCTTCCCGTCCTCCGCACCTTCCGCCCGGCACAGCTCGTCGACGGTCTTCAGGTAGGCCTTGGCGTCGAACTTCTTCAGGGTGTTCGGCCCGAGGTAGCGGACGGTGCCGAAGACCTTGCGCCGGCCCCAGGGCCGGTCGTGCAGGCCGAACAGCCAGGCGACGTTGGTGAAGGAGTTCGCGTCGCGCCCGTCGAGGAAGTAGCGGTTGTTGAGCCGGAGCGCCACCGCGAACGCTTCCTCCGGCGAGGGCGACCATTCGAGGATCTTCTTGCCCCAGTACATGCGCAGGTGGTTGTGCATGTAGCCGGTGACGCGCATCTCGCGCATCGCGGCGTTCCAGTGTTCGTCGTGGGTGCGCCCCTCGGCCAGCGCGTCCTCGTCGTAGAGGTGGGGGCGGGGATCGTCGGCGTGCTCGGCCAGCGCCTTGCGCGACCAGTCCGGCAGGGCCGTGTCGTAGGCCGCGTAGCCCGGATTGGTGTGGACGTGGTTCATCGCCAATTCGCGCCGGACGATCAGCTCCTCGAGATAGGCCGCCCGGTCCTCCGGGCCGCCGGTCTTGGCCGCCTGCACCTTGAGGGCGATCGCCACCGGGGAGATCTGGCCGAAATGCAGGTAGGGGCTCATGTGCGAGGCCGCCCCCGCCTCGGGCTTGTTGCGCACCGTGCCGTACTCGCCGAACGGCCCGGCGAGGTAGGACGCGAGGCGGCGATGCGCCTCGACCTCGCCGCCGCGGAAGCGCCGCACCGGCGGCACGTCGCGGTCGAGCGTCATCGCGGCGAGCGCGGCGTCCGGATCCGAGACGTCGATGTCGCTCTTCAGGGAAAGGTCCTCGGCCGAGTGCTTGACGGTGCGGGCCCGCAGAGGCGCGAGATAGGGCTCCCAGGTCCGGTGCAGCTTGGGCCGCAGGGTGCGGGCGGCGAATTCGTGCTTGCCCGAGGCGACCTCGAGCGGCACCACCACGTCGCCCTCGACCTGGACTAGGCGGCCGTCGAACCCCGCTTCGATCTCGGCGTACCACTGCTTCTGGATCGTCAGGTAGCCGCGGTCGAGGACCAGCATCGCGGCTTTCTTGCCTAAAGTCAGTGCAGCCTTCGCCGGAGTGGCGCGGCGCAGCACGAAGGCGATGCCCCGGCGCTCCAGGCCCGCCCTGGCGTCGGCGAGGCCCTGCAGCAGGAAGGCGTAGTGCCGGGCGTTGGCTTCGGGGAAATGCGCGCCGCCGTCGAGGAGGCCGAACCCCGCCACGACCGGCAGTCCGAGGCGGTTGGCTTCCTCGACGGCGTATTCGAGGGCCGGGTTGTCGCGGCTGCGCATCCCCTGCTGCATCAGGTAGAGCACGTAGGCGCCGTCCCGCGGCTCGACGTCCTTCAGAACCCGGATCCGCCCCGCCTGAATCGCCATGTCGCCGCCCGGATCCCGATGCCCTGCCAGAGCGGCGAAACTAGGCCTTGGCGAGGCGCGGTCCAGGGTGGCGCGGTGCCGCTGCCCGGAAAAGCGGCAGCGCTGCCACCAATGTCGCCTTGCCTTCCGGCGCGGCATCTCTATTTTTTGCAGTGCGGGAACGCGATGGCGTCGCGCTCCCGCAGCCCTCTCTTTGGGCGTTTCCTCCCTAGACTTCGGGCCACTCGCGAGAGTGGCCTTTTTTCTTGGCCTGGTGCCTGCGGGCCGGATCTCGATTGACGTGCGGTGGAGCTTATGGCCGCGCTCCGCGTTGCCCCTCCGGCAATGGCCCGTCTCGTGCATCGCGGGTGGATCGGAGCCGAGCGTCAGGGGAGCGGTCGAACGATGCGGCAGTTCACGTTGCGGGTCGAGGAGAGCGGCGAAGGCTTCGTCTGCATCACCAGCCCGGAGATCAAGAGCCTGTTCGTGGCCGACGAGACGCTGGCCGACGCGCTGGAGGCGGTGCCGAGCGTGGTCCGCGCGCTGATGCGCGAGGAGGGCCGCGGCACCCTGCCGGGCGAGGAGGCCGCCGAGTAGGCGGCCCCCGCCGGGCTCAGCCCCTGGCTCGGGCCCGGATCATGAAGTTGTCGTAGGTATATTCCGCCACCTGGAACCACAGGTACTCTTCGTTGCGGAACGTCTTCAGCGCGTCGTAGACGCGCTTGAAGTCCGGGTTCTTCGCGCCGATCTCGGCATAGATGTCGTTCGCCGCCTTCAGGGCGGCTTCCATCACCTCCTGCGGGAAGGGCCGGAGCTGGGCCCCGCCGCCAACGAGCCGGCGCAGGGCGGCGGGGTTGCGGGCATCGTACTTGGCTTGCAGGTCGCCGTTGACGGTCGCCGCCGCGCCCTGCGCGATCGCCCGGTAGGCCTTGGGCAGCTCGGCCCATTTCTGGGCGTTGAACCAGAAGTGCAGCATCGAGCCGCCCTCCCAGAAGCCCGGATAGTAGTAGAACGGCGCCACCTTGTTGAGGCCGAGCTTCTCGTCGTCGTAGGGGCCGATCCACTCGGCGGCATCGAGGGTCTTGCCCTCCAGCGCCGCGTAGAGATCGGCACCCGGCAGGGTCTGGGTCGCGACGCCGAGCTTTCCCATCACCTGGGCGCCGAGGCCGGCGATGCGGAAGCGCAGGCCCTGGAGGTCGGCGAGGCTCTTCACCTCGCGCCGGAACCAGCCGCCCATCTGGGTGCCGGTGTTGCCGCCGGGCAGGGCGTAGAGCTTGCTCTTCGAAAAGATCTCGTTGAACAGGTCGAGTGCCCCGCCCTGGAGCATCCAGGCGTTCTGCTGGCGCGCGTTGAGGCCGAACGGCACCGCGGTGGCGAGCGCGTAGGTCGGGTCGCGACCGACCTCGTAATAGGCCGCCGAATACGCCATCTCGACGGTGCCGGAGCCGACCGCGTCGAGGAGGGCGGGGGATTCGCCCGACGGCGCGGCCGCGACCTCGATCTGGAAGCGGTTGTCGGTCGCCTCGGCGACGAGGCGGGCGAAGAGCTCGGCGGCGCCATAGAGCGCGTCGAGGTTGCGCGGGAAGGCGGAGTGCAGGCGCCAGCGCAGCTCGGGGGCGGTCTGCGCGACCGCCGGTGCCGCGAGGGCGGTGCCGCCGGCGAGGCCCAGCCCGGCCGTCAGGATGTCGCGACGCTTCATGCTCTCCCCATCGGAGGATCGTTCCCGTGGCGGGCCGCTCCGGGCCCGCCGGTCCAGAGGTAGGGCATCCGGCGCGAAAGCGCACCGGGGGCGGCCGAGGCAGGGTGTGGAGGCGGGGTGTGGAGCTTTGGGCGGGGTCCCGGCCGTCCCGGGAAAGACCTCGTCCGGGCGGGTGGCCTATGCTACCTCCCGGGTCCGATCCCGCGGGCCCGTCGCCCCGGAGCATCCCATCGGCCCTGCCGGAGCGACCCGACCGTGAAGCCCGAACCGATCTCCCTGCACACGGTCTGCGGCCTCGAGGAGCTGGACCACCACTCGACCCGCGGCGTCACCCACGTCCTGTCGATCCTCGACCCGGCCTGGCCCGAGCCCGAGGCCTTCGGCACCTACGACGCGCATCACCGCATCACCCTGCGCTTCCACGACATCATCGAGCCGACGGACGGGCAGGTCCTGCCCGAGCGCCGGGACGTCGAGGCGATCCTGCGCTTCGGCGAGGAGCTGACGGCCGAGACCGCGCGGCGCAAGACGCACCTGTTGATCCATTGCCACGCCGGCATCTCGCGCTCCACCGCCGCGATGACGATGCTGCTGGGCCAGGCCCATCCCGACCTCGACGCCGCCGCCGTGGTGGCGAAGGTCCATGCGCTGCGCGAGAAATCGTGGCCCAACGCCCGCATGATCGCCTTCGCGGACGAGGCGCTGGGCTACGACGGCACGTTGACCGAAGCGGTGCGCCGGCTGCACGCCGAGCAGCTGCGGATCCGCCCGAACCTCGTCGAGCTGATGCGGGGCCTGGGGCGCGGGCGGGAAGTGGATGCGGCCCTGGCCTGACCGGCCCGGCACCGAAGCTCGGCCCGCCTGGGAGTGCGAGACGGAATATCAGCCCGGATCGTCCAGTCTGATACGTCGACTGTCGTATCTTGTATCGTTCTTGCGTCATTTACTGTCGGTCGGTAAGACTCTCGCAGCTGGTCGATCGCGAATCCCAGCAACACGCGGGATACATTCGATGCGAGTTCGACCCATCCTCTTGGCGGCCGGTCTCCTGTCTGTGCTGCCGGCGAGCGCATTCGCCTGGCAGCGGCCGGTTCCGACGGTCGAGAAGGTCGTGAGGCCCGGGCAGACCTTGAAGATCGGGTGGTTCATCTCCGTCGATCCGACCTGCCGCTCGCTGGGTCCGATGACGGTCAACCTGATCGAGCCGCCCGAGAAAGGGCGGATCCTGGTCGAGCAGGGGCCGGAATTTTCGAGTTTCCCGCCCGCCAATCCGCGCTCGGCCTGCAACAAGCGGAAGACTTCGGCCACCCGCCTGATCTACAGCGCGCCGCCCGGCCCGGCGGACGACGACCGGTTCACCATCGAGATCGTGGATTCCCTCGGCGATGCCAGGCGGGTGAACTACCACGTCGCGCTGCACTGATCGGCAGCCGATCGGGTCCACGCATTCCGGGTTCGCCGCCGGAGAGACGGCGGCCCGACCGCGGGGACCGCTCCTGCCTGTTCCAAGATGAGCGGCGACAGCGATTGCCCCGGGGCTCGGCTATCGCCGATCACCCGGCATCGAGCGGCGCGGAACCCGTCAACCGAGCACGTACCGCTCGACGGCCTCCGCGAATCCGTCCGCCTCGTTCGTCGCCGTCACGCGGGTCGCCGCCCGCTGCACCGCCTCGCTGGCGTTCCCCATCGCGATCGACAGGCCGGCGCGGGCGAACATCGCCGTGTCGTTCGCCATGTCGCCGAGCACCGCCACCTGGGCCAGCGGGATGTCCAGCTCATCGGCGAGGCGGGCGACGAAATGGCCCTTGTCGACGTGGGGCGGGGTGACGTCGAGATAGTAGGCCTGCGAGCGGTGGACCGCGGCGCCCGCGCCGATCTCGGCGGCGAGGCGCGGTTCGAGGGCGGCGAGCGCCGCGTGGTCGCGCGAGACCCCGACGAGCTTGGCGGCGCGGGCGAGGTGGGGCGCGAGGTCGTCCACCACCCGCGGTTCGGCCTGGAGCGTACGGCGCTCGAGATCGGTATAGGCCCCGGCGGGATCGGTCAGGAGCCAGGCTCCCTCGGAAAACACCCAGAGGTCGACGCCCTCGGCGGAGAACCGCGCCGCGGCCTTGCGGGCCGCCTCCTCGGGGATGAGCACCTCGTCGACGAGCGACAGGTCGGGCCGCACCACCGTCGAGCCGTTGAAGGCGCCCATCGGCAGGGTGAGCCCGAGCGGCGCCACCAGTGCGCGCAGGCCGATCGGCGGCCGGCTCGAGGCCACCGTGAAGGCGATGCCGCGCTCGCGCAGAGCCGCGATCGCCCGGATGGCGCGGGGCGTCAGCCGCTTGTCGCCGGTGACGAGCGTGCCGTCGACGTCGGTGACGACGAGGCGGATCGGCAAGGCGGTCGTCATGCCTGGGGCTTCCTCAGATTTCCCGGTGGACCGGCACCGTCTCGGGCGGCGTCTCGGGCCGCAGCGGGACGATGGCGGGGGTGAGCACCCGCTCGCGCAGGGCCTGCGGCCCGAGCGTCAGGGCGAAGAAGTCGTACTCGCCGGGCAGGTCGTTGGCCATCAGGAACTGGAAATGCATGCGGAACGGCCGGAACGAGATCCGGCGGTAGACCTCCGGCACGATGATGTCGCGGAACTGCGTCGAGCGGATCACCGGGTTGCGGACCGGGCCGGACGGGGTCTCGCCGAGGTCGCGGGCGGGGTTGAAGCCCGGGAAGTTCATCCAGTCCTGCGGCGCCTGGTAATCGGCCCAGACCATCCTGTCGGTGGCGACGAGGCTCATCAATTCGGCCCGCACGCCGCGGGCCCGCGGGTTGATGGCGACGAGGGGCAGCCCGGCCCCGAGGGTGAGGAGCGACAGGCGCGGCCCCGGCGCGCTCCCGGCGGTCGCGGGCAGGACCCGGGCGGCGACCTCGGCGGCGGTGAGCCCGCCGGAGGAATGACCGACGATCAGGATCTCGTCCACCGCACCGGCCTCGTGGATCCCGGCGACGTGGGCGGCAAACAGCGCGAGGCGGTCCTCGTAGTCCCGGCGCCAGCCGTTGCTGTGCTGCCAGTTGAACACCCAGTCGTTGATGAGCTGGCGCAGGAAGATCCGGTCGAGGAGCGGGGTCGCCGCCAGCACGAGGCCGATGCCGGCGAGCGCGCCCACGAGTCCCGCGGCGAGGCCCGGCAGCCAGCCCGCGGCGAGATGGGCGACCCCCTGGCCCAGCACGGCGGCGAGGGCCGCGAGGATCAGCGTCATGCCGAACGGGTACAGGATGACGTTGCCGTACTTCCAGTTCAGCCCGTAGAGCCGGAAGAGCTTGCCGGTCACCGCACCGTGCAGGATGCCGGCGGTGAGGAGCGCCATCGAGGCGATCAAGGGCCGGCGGAAATCCGCCCGCACGAGGTCGTCCCAGAGCAGGACCTCGTAGGTGGTGTGGGTCTCGGCGCCGTCCCGTCCGGTCTCCACGGTCCAGGTCTGGACCAGGCCGTCGGGGCGGGTCTCGGCCCGGGTGATGCTGCGCTTCGCGAGGTCGAAGCGCTTGGCGTAGCGGGTGAACTCGCGGGCGAACAGCGCCCGGTAGCGCTTGCCCGCCTCGGGATCGTAGCCCGGCAGGTAGACGACGTGGCGCCGCCGCACCGGCCCGGGGGCCTGCGGCGCCAAATCCGGCGGCGTGAAGCCGATCTGTGTGGTCATCTCTGTCCCGCCATCCGCTCGTGCCCGGCCTCGCCCTGATCCGTGGCCGGTGCCCGCGCCGTCCTAAAGCCGTGATTTGGTAACCAGTGTCGTGGTTGGACGACATGACGAAGGATACCGCCCCGGCCCCTCGCCGCCCTGTGTCTAGCGGGGAAGACGGCCCTAGGGGAGGGCTCCCGGAGCCACTGTGACACGCCGGCCACGGACAGCGGTCCTCGACTCGGCTAGGGACCACTCTCAAGCGAAGGACGAGCAATCTCCCTGATGCGCGCAATCCCGATCGCCCTGTGCACCGCGCTCGCGGTGTCGGGCTGCTCCAACTTCCTGCCCGCGGCCGGCCCCACGGCGAGCGCGGTGGAGTCGGGCGCCGACGTGGCGACCGACCAGGGCCTGCTCGCCCGCTACGAGATCGTCGACGTCAACGCCGCGACGGTCGAGGCCCTGCGCGGCCGTCCCCTCGACAGCCTGCTCGCGTCCTTCGGCGACCGGCGTCCCTCCGTCGAGCCGGTGATCGGCGTCGGCGACATCGTGGCGGTGACGATCTACGAGGCCAGCACCGGCGGCCTGTTCTCCGGGTCCCTGTCGATCGACCGGTTCTCCTCCGGCTCGAAGTCGGCCACCATTCCGCCCCAGACCGTGACCCGCGACGGCGCCATCACGGTGCCGTATGCCGGCCGCGTCCAGGTGGCGGGCAAGCGCGTCCAGGACGTCCAGACCCAGATCGAGCAGGAGCTCGCCGGCAAGGCGATCGAGCCGCAGGTCATCGTCACCGTCGTCCAGCCGACCAGCACCGCCGTGACGGTGACCGGCGAGGTGACGGCGGGCGCCCGCGTGCCGCTCTCGACCAAGGGCGATCGGCTGCTCGACGTGGTGGCGGGTGCGGGCGGCGTGCGCGCGGCGGTCTCCGAGACCTTCGTGCGGCTGTCGCGCGGCGGCACCACCGCGACGGTGCCGCTGACGGCGATCGTCTCCAACCCGCGCGAGAACATCTTCCTGCGTCCGGGCGACACTCTCACCCTGGTGCGCGACCCCCAGACCTTCCTGGCGGTGGGTGCGCTCGGGGCGCAATCCGAGATCCCGTTCTCGGCCGAGGGCATCACGCTCGCCCAGGCGCTGGCCAAGGCCCGCGGCCTCTCGGACCTGCAGGCCGATCCGGCCGGCGTGTTCCTGTTCCGGTTCGAGCCGGCCTCGGTGGTGCGCCGCCTGCGGCCGAACAGCCCGCTGCTCTCCTCGAACTTCGTGCCGGTGGTCTACCGGATCAACATGCGCGATCCCAACAGCCTGTTCGTCAGCCAGGCGTTCCGGATGCGCAACCGCGACCTCGTCTACGTCTCGAACGCTCCCTTCACGGAAGTCCAGAAGGTGCTCGGCGTGTTCTCGACGATCACGGCGCCGGTCTCGGCCGGCGCCTCGGTCTACGCCGGCGTCCGGTAAGGGCGATCGGGCGGGCGTCCGGCGCCCGCCCTTCGCGTTCAGGCCGTCACCATCCGCACCGGCGCGCCCGAGCGCCAGGCCGCGATCGCCTCGACGGTGTCCTCGTAGAACATCCGGAACGTGCTGTCGGTGACGTAGCCGAGATGCGGGGTCAGCACCGCGTTCGGCAGGCTGCGCAGCGGATGGTCCGCCGGCAGCGGCTCGCGGTCGAACACGTCGAGCCCGGCCCGGATCCGGCCTTGCGCCAAGGCCGCCACCAGCGCCGCCTCGTCGACCAGCGGTCCGCGCGAGGTGTTGATCAGGATCGCGTCCGGCCGCATCCGGGCGATCTCCGCCGGCCCGACGATGCCGCGGGTCGAGGGCGCCAGCACCATGTGCAGGCTGATCACGTCGCTCTGCGAAAAGAGTGCCTCGCGGGTCGCCAGGGCCGCGCCGCCGGCCTCCGCCCGCTCGGGCGTCAGGTTCGGGCTCCAGGCCGTCACCCGCATGCCGAGCGCCCGGCCCACCGCCGCGACCCGCGCGCCGATCCGCCCGAGCCCGACGAGGCCGAGGGTGCGCCCCTCCAGCCCCTCGCCCAGCGTCTCCTGCCAGCGCCCATTCGCCATATTGGCGAATTCCCGCGGCAGGGCGCGGGCGCAGGCCAGCATCAGGGCGACCGTCAATTCGGCGGTGGCGATCCCGCCCTCGCCGTTGCGGGTGTTGCAGACGGTGACGCCGCGGGCCCGGAGCGCCGTGGTATCGACCGAGGGGTTGCGCCCGCCGGTGAACACCACGAGCTTCAGGGCGGGGAGGGCGGCGGCCAGGCCCGCGTCGAGCGGCATGCGCTCGCGCATCAGGCAGAGCACGTCGTAGGAGGCGAGCCGCGCGGCGGCCTCCGCCGCCGGCACCGGCTCGTGAAAGAAATCCACCGCCACGTCGGGACCGAGGCCGGCCCAGTCGGCGAGCCCCGCCGCCACGCCCTGGTAGTCGTCGAGCACCGCGACCCGGATGCCGTGAGCCTGTGTCATCGTGCGCGTCCTCCTGTTGATCCGTCCCTATCCCGGCGCCGGCGGGCATTCCAGCCGCGCCGTCCGTGCTATGCTTCCCGCTGCACCCTGACGCGTCGCGGCCCCCTTGCGCCCCCGCGGGCTCGCGCCCGATAGAGCGGGCGGTCGGCCAAGCCCGTCGGTCTCGCCGGACAAGGGGGCTGCGGTCGTGCTAAGCGGCCGGCGAGACGCCGAGGAAGCCGAGCCGGAGGTCGGAGTGGGTCGTTGCAAGCGGGAGCGCCGGGGATGACGCGCACCAGGGCCGTCGCCGCCCTGTGGCTGGCGATCGGGGCGCTCGTGACCGGGGCGGGACCGGCCCGGGCCGACGTGACCGTCGGGGTCGCGGTTCCGCGCACCGGCGCGGTCGCGGGGATCGGCGAGCAGGTGCTCCAGGGCGTGCAGGCCGCCGTGCGCGACGCCAACGCCCGCGGGGGCATCAGCGGCGAGCCGATCGTGCTCGACGTGCAGGACGATGCCTGCGACCCGGGCCAGGCGATGGCGGTGGCCGAGCGCTTCGTGCGCGCCGGCGTGCGGCTGGTGATCGGGCACGTCTGCTCGAGCGCCTCGCTCGCGGCCTCCGACGTCTACGCGGCGGCCGGCGCCGTGATGATCAGCCCGGCCTCCAACGCCGCGCGCCTGACCGACCGCGGCCTGCCCACCATCTTCCGGGTCTCGGGGCGGGAGGACGACCAGGGCCGGCTCTCGGCCACGATCCTGGCCGAGCGCTTCCGCGACAAGAAGATCGCGATCCTCTACGACGACACGCCGCTGTCGCGGAACCTCGCCGAGTCCACCAAGGGCAACCTCAACAAGATCGGCCAGAACGAGACCCTGTTCGCCGCGATCGTGCCCGGGCAGACCGACGACGCGGCGCTGATCAAGCGCCTGCAGGGCGCGGGGATCGAGGTGGTCTATTACGGCGGCCACTACCAGGAGATGGGCAAGCTGGTGCGCAAGGCCGCGGAAGCGGGTTTCCGCCCGCAATGGTTCGGCACCTCGGGCATCGCCACCAAGGAGTTCGGCGCGCTCGCCGGCCCGGCGAGCGACGGCGTGCTGATGACCTTCAACCCGGACCTGCGCCGCAAGCCCGAGGCGGCGGCCGCCGTGAAGGCGCTGCAGGCCGACGGGATCGATCCCGCCGGCTTCACCCTCTACGGCTACGCCGCGCTCCAGGCCCTGGTCGAGGCCGGCAACTTCGCCAAGTCGACCGACCCGAAGGCCATCGCCGAGACGCTGCATTCCGAGCGCTTCACCCTGGTGCTCGGCAATGTCGGCTTCGACCAGAAGGGCGACGTGACGGCGCCCGGCTACGTGCTCTACGTCTGGCGCGACGGCGTGTTCACCTACGCGAATTGAGGTCGAGGGGGAGGACCCCTTCCGCCACCGTGAGGGTGCGGCCGCCGATCCAGTCGGCGCCGTCGTAATCGACGAAGATCCGGCCGCGGCGGCCGAGCTTGGTCCCTTGCGCGGCGACGTAGGGCCCGGCGGTACGGCCGGTCTCGCGCAGCCAGCCGGCCACCGCCGCGTTGAAGCTGCCGGTCACCGGATCCTCGACCAGCGCGCCGGCGCCGCCGTCGAACAGGGTGCGGATCTCCCAGGCCACGTCTGCGCCCGGCGCGTGGGGACCGACGAGGCCGACATCGATCCGGCCCTCGATCCGTCGGATCGGCTCGACCGCCAGCACCTCCTCGGCCGAGGCCAGCATCACCCCGACCCAGCCCGGCCCGTTGTCGCACCAGCGCGCCTCGACCACCCGCTCGGGCGCGATGCGCAGCACCGCCAGGATCTCCCGCATCAGGGCCTCGTCCACCGGCCCTTCGCGCAAGAGCTTCGGCGCCGCGAAGGCGAGGCGGTCGGCCTCCTGCCGGATCGGCACGAGGCCGGTGCCGCATTCCTGCACGATCCGCCCCGGCCGGCGCGGCACGCCGCCCAAGGCCAGCCAGGCGTGGCAGGCGCCAAGCGTCGGGTGGCCGGCGAAGGGCAATTCGTGGGCGAGCGTGAAGATGCGGGCCCGGTAATCGGCCCCCGGATCGGTCGGCGGCAGCAGGAACACCGTCTCCGACAGGTTGAACCACCGGGTCATCGCCTGCATCGTCGCGGTGTCGGGCTCGACCCCGCTCACCACGGCGAGCGGGTTGCCGGTGAAGGCGCCGTCGTGAAACACATCGATCAGGGCGAAGCGGGCGGTCATGCTCGGGCCTCCGGCCGGCGGCTCGTGCCGCCACGGATTTCTGTGCCCGATTCCGTTGCCCCCTCCCAGCCTGAACCTCATCCTGAGCAACCATCCGATCGCATTTTTCGGATGCGATCGGGGTGCGTGCGACTTCGAGCATGGCGGCGGGAGGAGCGTGGACGAAGCTCCTCCTTGCCCGATTTCCTCCATTGCCAGCCTCGGGAGCGGGAGAGATCGATCGGTCGGCCTTATCAGTCGGTCTTGGCGCGGCCCAGGTGTCGACGACGTCCACCGGCCGGCCCACCCCGGATGGCCGTCCCGCGTGGGCCATTCCCCGTCGGAACCAACCCCTTCTACGTCACCGCGCCATTACAGGGCGTTGGCGATCGAAGATCGCAGGTAATCAAAGATCGACTGACCTCAAAGCAGACTTTCGGAGGCCGCTGCGATTCCTGGAAGCCTCCTTCGAGTTCGACCCATCTTCGATGAAATAACGTCCCGGGACGAGATCGTGGATGGAACGAAAAAGACCAAAAAAATAGCCTCACCGCTTGCGCACGAACTCCGTGCGCAGCACCAGACCCTTGATCGTGTCGTGGCGGCAATCGATCTCCTCGGGGTCGTCGGTCAGCCGGATCGAGCGGATCACCGTGCCCTGCTTGAGGGTCTGGTTGGCGCCCTTGACCTTCAGGTCCTTGATCAGCGTGACGGCATCGCCGTCGGTGAGCACGTTGCCGGAGGCGTCGCGCACCTCGCGGGTCGCGGTGGCCTGCATCTCGCTCGCCGGGCGCCACTCGCCCGTCGCCTCGTCGTACACGTAGTCGTCGTCCGCACCC
Source organism: Methylobacterium sp. ap11 (assembly GCF_900110515.1). Lineage (NCBI taxonomy): Bacteria > Pseudomonadati > Pseudomonadota > Alphaproteobacteria > Hyphomicrobiales > Methylobacteriaceae > Methylobacterium > Methylobacterium sp. ap11. The sequence goes on from NZ_FOEB01000006.1 coordinate 151,288, forward strand.
GTCACGCTCGTCGGTCCTCCGTTGCCGGGGCGTTGTCGCCGGTGGGGACGGCCCCCCGCAAGGGGCCGCGCCTCAGATAACCGGTAGGCCGCGCTGCTTGGCCTCCTCGCCGGGCTCGACGTGGATCGTCACCACGGCGCCCTCGACCGCCCCCTCGATCGCGGCTTCCAGCCGGTCGCAGATGGCGTGGGATTCCGCCACCGTCATCTCGCCCGGCACCACGAGGTGGAAATCGATGAAGGTGACCTGACCCGCGTGCCGGGTGCGCACGTCGTGGGCTTCCAGCGCGCCCTCGCCGTGCTCGGAGATCAGCCGGCGGATCTGCCCCACCATCTCGGCCGGTGCGGCCTGGTCCATCAGGCCGCTCACCGAATCGCGCACCATGGCGCCGCCCGACCACAGGATGTTGAGCGCCACCACGACCGCGATCACCGGATCGAGGATCGCCCAGCCGGTCGCGGCGGCGAGCCCGAGGCCGATGAGCACGCCGCCGGAGGTGAACACGTCGGCCAGCACGTGCTTTCCGTCCGCCACCAGGGCCGGCGAGCGCCAGTCGCGACCGCGCCGCACCAACATCACGCCCCAGACGAGGTTGATCACCGTGGCGAACCCGTTCACCGCGACGCCGACGAGCGGTGCGTCGAGGGTCTTGGGCGCCTGGAGCGCGTCGTAGGCGTCGCGCAGGATGACGATCGCCGCGACGATGATCAGCGCGCCCTCGATCACCGCCGAGAAGTACTCGGCCTTGTGGTGGCCGTAGGGGTGGTTCTGGTCGGCGGGCTGGGCGGCGACGCGCAGGGCCACGAAGGCCGTCATCGCCGCGACGACGTTGATGATGCTCTCGAGCGCGTCCGAGTAGAGCGCGAGGCTGCCGGTGATCCACCAGGCGAAGAACTTGAGGCCGAGCACCAGGAGGCCGACCCCGGCACTGGCGAGGGCGGCGGCTTGCGCGCGTTCCATGACGATGTTCCGAGGCACGAGGGTGCCGCCGCGGCGCGGAGGGCGCCGCCGCGGTCCGGCGCCGCTCCCATACGGCGCCGCGTGCCGGAAGGCCACGGCACAGGTCTTAGCCCCGGCTAAGACCTCGGGCGCCGGCTATTCCTCAGGGGAAGGCGCGGGCCCGCTCAGCCGATGGCGGGCCGGGGAGCCGGCTCCCGGGCCTGCTCGCGCAGGCGGCTCACCTGGGCCCGTGCCCGGGCAGCGGCGGCCTTGTGGGCGTAGTGCCGGCGCGTGAAGCCGAAGCGGGCGGAGGACGCGAGGCTCTCCAGCCGCGCGGCCTCGCACTCCCACCAGACGACGAGCTCGGCATCGAGGGTCGGATGGCTGGGCATGACGGGAACTCCGGACGGACGAAACGACGCGATGTCAGATGGGGCGCCGGAGGCCGGCGCGCCATCCTCCGCCCCGCGAGCGCCCGTGCCCCATTGATCCGGCGGCGGAATCCTGGCTGAAGGGCGCGATGCGCGTGGACCTGTTCGATTTCGACCTGCCGGAGGACAGCATCGCCCTCCGGCCCGCGGTGCCGCGGGACGGCGCCCGCCTGATGCTGCTGCATCCGGGCAGCCCCCCGGAGGACCGCATCGTGCGCGACCTCCCCGGCCTCCTGCGTCCGGGCGACGTGCTAGTCTTCAACGATACGCGGGTGATCCCGGCGCGCCTGCGCGGCCTGCGCCACCGCGACGGCGGAACGGTACGGCTCGAGGCGATGCTGCACCTGCGGGAGGCGCCCGACCGCTGGCGCGCCTTCGCGCGGCCGGCCAAGCGCTTGAGGGTCGGCGACCGGGTCAGCTTCGGGGCGGCCGGGGAGGGCGAGGCCTGCGGGCTCACCCGCCTCGACGCCACCATCGTCGAGCGCGGGGAGGGGGGCGAGACCACCTTCGCGTTCGACCTCGCGGGCCCCGCCCTCGACGAGGCGGTGGCGGCGCTCGGCGAATTGCCGCTGCCCCCCTACATCGCCGCCAAGCGCCCGACCGACGCGCAGGACGCGGCCGACTACCAGACCGTCTACGCCCGCGAGCCCGGGGCTGTGGCCGCCCCGACCGCGGGCCTGCACTTCACGCCGGAGTTGCTGGCGGCCTGCGACGCCGCCGGGCTGGCGCAGGTGAGGGTGACGCTGCATGTCGGCGCCGGCACCTTCCTGCCGGTCAAGGCCGACGACACCGACGCCCACCGGATGCACGCCGAGATCGGCGAGATCACGCCGGGGGAGGCGGAGGCCCTGAACCGGGCCCGCGCGGCGGGCGGGCGCATCGTCGCCGTCGGCACCACGGCGTTGCGGCTCCTCGAGAGCGCGGCCGATTCGGAGGGCACGATCCGGCCCTGGACCGGTGCCACCGACATATTCATCACGCCCGGCTACCGCTTCCGCGCGGTCGACGCGCTGATGACCAACTTCCACCTGCCGCGCTCGACCCTGTTCATGCTCGTCTCGGCCTTTGCCGGGCTCGAGCCGATGCGGGCGGCCTACGCCGCCGCGATCGACCGCGGCTACCGCTTCTATTCCTACGGCGATAGCAGCCTGCTCTTCCGGGCGGAGACGCGATGACCGACCAGTTCACCTTCACCGTCGCGGCCACCGACGGCCCGGCCCGCACCGGCGAGATCCGCATGCCGCGGGGCGTCATCCGCACCCCGGCCTTCATGCCGGTGGGCACCGCCGGCACCGTCAAGGCGATGTATCCCGAGCAGGTGAAGGCGCTCGGCGCCGACGTGGTGCTCGGCAACACCTACCACCTGATGCTGCGCCCCGGTGCCGAGCGGGTGGCGCGCCTCGGCGGCCTGCACGCCATGATGCAGTGGCCCTACCCGATCCTGACCGATTCCGGCGGCTTCCAGGTCATGTCGCTGTCCGGGCTGCGCAAGCTCGACGAGACCGGGGTGCGGTTCCAGTCGCATCTCGACGGCTCGACGCATCTCCTGAGCCCCGAGCGCTCGATCGAGATCCAGGGCCTGCTCGGCTCCGACATCCAGATGCAGCTCGACGAATGCGTGCGCCTGCCCGCGCCCGAATCGGCGATCGAGAGCGCGATGCGCCTCTCCCTGCGCTGGGCCGAGCGCTGCCGCATCGCCTTCGGCGACCAGCCCGGCAAGGCGATGTTTGGCATCGTCCAGGGCGGCGATATCCCGGCTTTGCGCGTCGAGAGCGCCAGGGCCCTGGTCGACCTCGACCTCAAGGGCTACGCCGTCGGCGGGCTGGCGGTGGGCGAGCCGCAGGCGACGATGCTGGCGATGATCGAGACCGTCGAGCCGCACCTGCCGACCCACAAGCCGCGCTACCTGATGGGCGTCGGCACGCCCGACGACATCGTCCAGGCGGTGAGCCGCGGCATCGACATGTTCGACTGCGTGATGCCGACCCGGGCCGGCCGCCACGGCATGGTCTATACCCGCCACGGCCGCCTCAACCTGCGCAACGCGCGGTTTTCCGAGGACAACACCCCCCTCGACCCGGAATCGACCTGTCCGGCGGCCAACCTCTACAGCAAGGCCTACCTGCACCACCTCGTCCGCGCCGGCGAGATACTGGGAATGATGCTGCTGACCTGGAACAACCTGTCCTACTACCAGGACCTGATGGCTGGCCTGCGCAAGGCCATCGCCGAAGGGCGGCTCCAGGACTTCATCGGCGAGACCCGCGAGGGCTGGCAGAAGGCGGAGCGCGACCGGGCCGCCTGATCACGGGCCCGTCGCCCGCGGCGCGGCGAGCACGCGGTAGAACCCGTCCGGGTCGTCGGCCTTCGCGTCCACCGCCCGGCGCAGGGCATCGACGATGCGCCCGGCGACCGGCAGGCGGTAATGCAGCGCGTCCCAGTACTGGGTGTCGTCCCGCGTCACCGGTGACGGGATGCGGAAGTCGACCAGCGTCGCGCCGCGGCGGCGGGCGATGTCCGTCACCCGCGCCTTGCAGGCCGCCTCCCGCGCCGCCCCGGCGCTACCCGGCGGGGGTTGCGCTGCCACGTTGACCGGCATGAAGGCGACGAGCTTGAGGGCATCCGCCGGCACGAGGCCCAGCAGCTCGTCGAGCCAGGCCAGGGCCGGTGTGGCGGGATCGGCCGCGGGCGCCGCGTCGGGTGCGGGCGCCTCGCCGTGGATATGGGCCGCCGCCCGGGCCGCGTCGTAGAGCGATTCCGGCGGGGTGAAGACCTCGTAGCCGTCGCCGCGGATGCGGGCCTTCATCCGGCCGAGGCGGTGGAGGAGCGCCCGTCCGGCGATCTCGACGCTCTGCTGGTTCCATTGGTGGAGGAGCGCGTTCCAGGCGAGCGGCTCGCGGTAGAGCCAGGGCGGAAAGGCCCGGAAGGTCAGGCGCTTTGCATCCGCATCCGCCTCGCACCACGGCGCGTCGAGGCCGAACAGCACCGCCTTCGCTGAGGTCCGGGCGAGGAACAGCCGGGCGAGCTGCGTCTGCTCCCAGGGCGTCGCGGCGTTCATCGCCAGGTTGGCGAAGCGCCCGCCGAAGGCGCGGTCGAGGGCCTGCGGATCGAGGAGCCGTGCCGTCGAGGTGCCGAACACCGCCGCGTCGTAGGCGCCGCTGCGCACCACCTGCGGGTACATGAAGCGCTGGTTGAGATCCATGATCGGCCCCGGCGCCCGCCCGGGCGCGGCACGCAGGCCGTAAGGGTCGAGGAGCGTCACGAAGCCGAGCACGAGGAGCCCCAGCGCGCCGGCCGCCCCGACGAGGAGGCCGGCGAAACGCCGCCAGGCCGCGGCGGACACGGTCGCGGGATCGGCGGACGGGGCGGGGGCAGGGGACATGGCGACGGGGGTTCTGTGGGCGGCCGTGGTCTCCCGGTTGACCCGGCCGCGTCAACCCCCTATGTCCGCCCATGCTCCGAACAGGACCAGGGCCGGCCCGCCAGCGCCGCGCTTCATCCCGGGAGCACGGGCGCGTAGCTCAGCTGGTAGAGCAACGGACTTTTAATCTGTAGGTCCTGGGTTCGAGTCCCAGCGCGCTCACCACTCTTCTTCCGACATTCAAGCGATGTGGCTGCAGCCCACGGCAAATGCCGTGGCGCGAGTATCGCATGACGGGAAATGTCGGTCTCGACTGTTCGCGGGGTCTTTCGTCCGCAGTCTACGCGCCGGGTCGACCGGACCACCGGCGTCGCGGCGGCGGCCGTATCCCGGGCAAGACGCGGGGACATCCCTGCGGTCGTGCGGGTCTTCGTTGACGCTGTCGGACACCTATGCAACGAGCCATTGCCCAGAATGTCTGGAGGGGCAATGTCGGAGAATGATGCGCTCATGAAGGCCTTGGCTGATGTGAGCGAACGGCGCGCGGCGCTCGAGGCCGAGTACGAGCGGATCGGGGCGGAACTCGCCAAGCTCCGGCTCGCCGAGAACGCGCTGCGGGCGATCGTCGAGGATACGCCGATCGAGGATCTCGGCCTCGCGCGGCCGGCGGCCGGCCCGGCGGGCGGGTTCGCGGGCGCCGGCGGCATGAGCGCCGAGGCGCGGGCGAGCGGGCGGCGCGGCCCCCGGGGCCCGCGGGCGAACTCGACCAAGGGGCGGCTGAAGGCGCTGATCGACGGGGCCGGGCCGCAGGGCCTGTCGCAGCCGCAGATCCTGCGCGCCCTGCCGGACGCCGCACCGGCGACCATCAACGCCTACCTGAGCGGCATGGTCGGCGCCGGCGAGGCGCTGCTCGTCGGCAACTTCTATACCAAGCCGCGGACCCGCGACGACGAGGTCCAGGCCCAGAACGGGGCCCCGCACGACGACGGCGCGGAGGACGAGGACGACCTCTACGAGGGCGAGGGCGAGGTCGAGGACGGCGACGCCGACGAGGCTCCGCCCCGCGACCGGTGATCCCACGACGGGGCACGATCCCATCGCGGGCGCGTCCGGCGCGCATCCGGGACACACCCTCGCGGTTTCTCGACCTGCGGGGGGCCCGGGCATGACCGGTTTCGGGGGAGGGCGGTGGCGGTCCGGCTCCGGCTGGCCTAGGTGATCGGCCATCCCCGTCAGCCCCTGACACGCCCCGGGACCGGATGACGCCCATCATCACGATCGCCAACCTGTCGAAGACCTACGCCTCGGGTCACGCCGCGCTCAAGCGCGTCGACCTCGACGTCCGGGAGGGCGAGATCTTCGCCCTGCTCGGGCCGAACGGCGCCGGCAAGACCACCCTCATCAGCATCATCTGCGGCATCGTCACGCCGAGCACCGGCACGGTGACGGTCGGCGGCCACGACATCCTGGCCGCCCCCCGCGCCGCGCGCCGCCTGATCGGCCTCGTGCCGCAGGAACTGACCGCCGACGCCTTCGAGACCGTGTGGGCGACGGTGAGCTTCAGCCGCGGCCTGTTCGGGCTGAAGCCCGATCCGGCCCATATCGAGCGGGTGCTGCGCGACCTCTCGCTGTGGGAGAAGCGCGACGCCAAGATCATGACCCTGTCGGGGGGCATGAAGCGGCGCGTGCTGATCGCCAAGGCGCTCTCGCACGAGCCGCGCATCCTCTTCCTCGACGAGCCGACGGCCGGCGTCGATGTGGCGCTGCGCCAGGACATGTGGCGCCTGGTGCGCCGCCTGCGCGAGCAGGGCGTCACGGTGATTCTCACCACCCACTACATCGAGGAGGCCGAGGAGATGGCCGACCGGGTGGGGGTGATCGCCAAGGGCGAGATCGTGCTGGTCGAGGAGAAGGCCGAGCTGATGCGCAAGCTCGGCCGCAAGGAGCTGACGCTCCTCCTCCACGATCCGCTCCCCGCCCTGCCGGCGGCGCTCGCCGGCCATCCCCTGGCCCTGTCGGCGGACGGCACGGTGCTCACCTACACCTACGACGCCAAGGCGGAGCGCACCGGGATCACCGGGCTGCTCACCGACCTCGCCGCCTCCGGCATCCGCTTCCGCGACCTCCAGACCCGGCAGAGCTCGCTCGAGGACATCTTCGTCGATCTCGTGAAGGACCGCGCATGAACTGGCCCGCCATCCGCGCCATCTACGGCTTCGAGATGCACCGCGCCTTCCGCACGCTGCTCCAGAGCATCGTCGCGCCGGTGATCTCGACCTCGCTCTACTTCGTGGTGTTCGGCGCCGCCATCGGCGGGCGGATGACCTCGGTCGACGGGGTGCCGTACGGCGCCTTCATCGTGCCCGGGCTGATCATGCTGACGCTCCTGACCCAGAGCATCTCGAACGCCTCGTTCGGCATCTACTTCCCGCGCTTCTCCGGCACGATCTACGAGATCCTGTCGGCGCCGATCTCGGCGGTCGAGATCGTCGCCGGCTATGTCGGGGCGGCGGCCACCAAGTCGATCATGCTCGGGCTGATCATCCTGGCGACCTCGGCGCTGTTCGTGCCGCTGCGCATCGAGCACCCCTTCGTGATGGTGCTCTTCCTGGTGCTCACCGCCGTCACCTTCAGCCTGTTCGGCTTCGTGATCGGCCTGTGGGCGGACGGGTTCGAGAAGCTTCAGCTGGTGCCGCTCCTCATCGTCACGCCGCTGACCTTCCTGGGCGGCAGCTTCTACTCGATCGACATGCTGCCGCCGCTGTGGCGCACGGTCAGCCTCGTCAATCCGGTAGTCTACCTGATCAGCGGCTTCCGCTGGAGCTTCTACGGCCATTCGGACGTCAACCCGGCGGTGAGCCTGGGCATGGCCGTGGTGTTCCTTCTCCTCTGCCTCGCGGCGGTGGCCCGGATCTTCAAGACGGGATACCGGCTCAAAAGCTGACGATTCGATCGGACGGTCGCACGAGTCTCCGTCCCGCCCCGCGCGACCGTGCTTTTGCCCGTTCTCCGTCGGAGCCGGAAGCGGGTGCACAGAGCCGGATGCAATGGCAGGCTGTCCACGACGAGGTCCGCCGCCGGCATGCCGGCGGGGATCCCCTGCTCGGGATCGCCCGTGACCATGGGGCTGGCTCGTGCGACGGTGCGCCACTGTGCGAGCGCCGAGGCGTTCCCGGCGCGGCTGCCTCACGGTGCCGGAGCGAGCCTGCTTGATCCGTACGTCGCGTACCTGGCGGGGCGGATCGACGAGGGCTGCGAGACCGCGATGGCCCTGTGGCGCGAGATCCGGGAGCAGGGCTATCCGGGGACGAGCCGGCAGGTGCATCGCTTCGTCGCCGAGCGCCGGACGAGGCCGGTCCGATCAGGCCGCAAGCCCCTCCGTGCGAGGGCCCAGTGCATCGCAGCGGCCTGGCACGGATGCTCCATCGCCGCCCGCACGGCAGCTGGCGTGGCTGCCCGTGCAGCCGACCTCGGTCTTGGATGAGGGCGACGCCGCTGTGATGAGCCGCATCGAGCAGGATGACACCGCGCGGGCCGTCACGGGTCTGGCCCGCCGCTTCACGGCCCTGGTGCGCGCCGCCGGGAAGGGCAAGACCGTCGCCGATGATCAGAACGCCGCTGCTGACCTCGTTGTCCGGATCACCAAGGCCCGGACCTGCGACGCTCCTGCGATCGCGATGTTCGCCTCGGGATTGGACGCGGACCTCGCGGCCGTTCGGGCTTCCCTCACGGAGCCCTGGAGCAGCGGCCAAGCGGAAGGCCAGGTCAACCGGCTCACGCTCGTCAAGCGCCAGTGCTATGGACGGTCCGGCCTCGAACTTCTGAAGCGCCGCATGGTTCTGGCCGCCTGATCCACGCAAAGTGAGCAAGAATCCGATCCGGGGCAGTCCCAAACTGACCGATCACCCCGCACAGCCTCGTGGCGAATGCTACCACGAGATGCACGCCGTCGCAGCCGTCGCGCTCGGCTGGAGCCGAACCGCGCAGCCGTTTGCCGTCGAGCGCCACGTGTTCGTGTTCCAGATCCTGGCTCAGGCCCCGCCCCGGTTCGGCTGCGCCCCGCACCCAGGCTCCCGGCACCGCCTCGGTCGCCGTCACTTCGATGGCCTTGAAGAAGTAGTGGTACGCGGCATGGCAAGGCGCCCGCTCCAGGCCGAGCAGGAACAGCGCCTCGGGCAGCCGCCGCCGGCGCCGTCGGAATACGGCGCGCAGATCGTAGGCGCCCGACAGCATGGCGGCCAGAGCCAGGGTCGGAACGGACGACAGCCCGTGCTGGTGTCCTTTGCGGCCGCGCCGATCCGGGATGACGGCGAAACGATCCCACGAGCTGCGGGGCTCCGCGATGTCCAATGCTTCGTCCACAGCCCCCTCCAGGATCGCGTGCCGGATCCTGGATGAATCGTCCCCGCACGCCCGTCACCCCACCAACCGACTTCCCTGAATCGCCCTGCCCGGTTCAGGCCGACGCCTTGCCGCCGGGCCTCGGCTGTGCCCTGTTCGACGTCGCGGTGCACAGCGCGACGAGGCGGGCGGCAATCGGACGGCAGCGGGCGCTCAAGACCGCCAACGACGGCAGGCAAGGGTCGATCACCGTAGGGCCGTCGAGACACACGATCCGCAGAGAGGATCACTGCCCTGTGCGACCGGCGGCAGCGCCTCCAGCGCGGCGGTGGCGACCGCCTTCGACGTGGTTCGGGTCTCTCTGGTGACCGTAGGCCTCGCACAGTAGCCGGCCGGTACCCGTCGCCGATCCGGCCCGCCTCGCGGCGCGGATCGACGACGAGACCGCTCACTCCTTCGCCAGCGCGTCGGCGAAGGCCGCGATCCGGTTGCGGGCGTAGGTCGGCAGGCCGGCGCTGATCGAGGTGCCGGTGTTGAACGAGGAATTGCCCATCAGCACCTGGGCGGGCAGCAGGTTGCGCAGCACCGGCACGCGCTCGTACTCCTTCTTGCGGTCGAGCACGTCGGCCTTGATGCCGAGCGTCATGTAGGCGGTCACCGCCGTCTTGTTCGGATCGCCCGCCACCGGCTGCATCACCGCCAGGAACTTGCCGAAGCGCAGGATCTGGTTGACCCAGAAGATGTTCTGCTCCATCGCGCCGGCCACCGGCGCCTCGATCCTGGTGAGCTGGACGAGCTTGGCCGCCTCGTCGGGCGGCAGCACCCGCAGCTCGCTCTGGAACGAGACGAACTCGGCGATCTTCTTGCCCCCGTCCTCGAGCTTGTTGGCGAGCTTCACGCCGAGCGGCAGCTTGCCCTCGAGGTCGTAGCGCGACTCGATGCAGGTCGTGTCGGGCGCCTCGCACCACGGCCGGTCGGGCCGGCGGGCGAAGGCGGCGGCCGGGTCCTTGGTCGGGGTGGCGTCCGCGGGGCTCAGGGGCTTGTGCTTGATCGCCGGGTCCATCCGCGACACGAACGGGATCGTGGCGAAGCGCTTGAGGTCGATCCGGTCGGCCGGGCGCGGCACGACGAACCGGGCCTCCGCCACGTAGACCTTCAGCGCCTCGTGGCGGGGCTTGGCCACCCCGTTCACGGTCTGGACGTAATCCGGCTCGGCGTAGGCCGGGTGAGGGGACAGCAGGGCCTTCTGGGCCGGGCTGCGCTTGCCCCACTCGGTGAACGGCACGAGGCCGCTCTCCGGACTCGCCGGGTTGTCGCGGTGATCGGTGAACGCGATCGTGTTCGGGGCGATCGTCGCCGGATCGAGGCCCGTTACCGCCGGCACGTCCTTTGTGCGGTACTCGGCGAGGGCCGGGGAGGCCGCGAGCGCGGCGGCGAGCACGAGCGGAACGGGGCGCAGGCGCGCCGTGAGGCTGTCACGCACGGGAAAGGTCCTGTCCTGAGGGTCAGTAGGTCGGGTCGTCGCCGAACGGGTAGTCGGGATCGCGCCGGCGCGGCCGGCGGACGTATTCGTCGTCGTCGCCGAAGGGCGAGCGGCTGCGGGCGCCGGGCCAGACCGGGTCGGGCGGCTGGATCGGCTGCGCCCGGCGGGCATAGGGGCGCGGCTCGGGCCGGCCGAACAGGCTGCCGAACGGGTCGAACCGGTCGGAATCCGGCGCCTCGTCGGGGGCGCGGCCCGGATTCTCGCCCGGCAGCCCGCCCTCCATCGCGTCGCCGTCCTGGTCGCTATCCGGGCGCATCGCGTAGATCTGCTCCTGCGGCACCAGGCGGAAGCGGGTATCGGCGAGGCGCCCGTCGACCGAGAGGCGGAAATGCTCGATGAAGCCGCCCCCCGACACCCGGTTGCCCGAGCGCAGGTCGATCGCCGCATCGGCGATCAGGGGCTTGGCCTCCGGGCTCGGGCCCGAGAGCGGGGTCTTGGCGACCCCGTTGGCCCAGGCGGCCTGGAGCACCTGGGCGAAGATCGGCACCCCGAGATGGCCGCCGGTCTGGCCGCGGCCGAGCGTGCGGCGCCTGCCGTCGGCGTTGTCGTAGCCGACCCAGGCCACGATGGTGATCTCGTTGGTGAAGCCGGAGAACCAGGCGTCGTTCTCGTCCTCCGAGGTGCCGGTCTTGCCGGCGACGAAGGGCGAGAACCGGGCGAGCGCCGCCGCGGTGCCGCGCTGGGTCACGCCCTGGAGCAGGCTCTTCAGCTGGTAGAACGCCACCCGGTCGGCCGCGCCGATGCGGGCGAGCGGCCGGTCGGCGTGCTGGTAGAGCACCTTCTCGCCCTGGGTCACGCTCTCGAGCCCGTAGGGCGAGGGGCGCTGGCCCTCGTTGGCGATCGCCGCGTAGAAGGCCGCCAGATCGATCATCCGCACCGGCTGGGCGCCGAGCACGAAGGGGTAGTAGCGCTCGCACTCGGCGTAGAGCTGGGCGTCGAGCGCGATGTCGCAGACCTTCTGCAGGCTCGCCGGCGCCTTCTCGGCGATGCCGCCCTTGAGGAGCTGGGCGGTGACGAGGTTCTTCGAGTGCTCGAGGCCGCGCCGCAGGGTGGTGGGACCGGAGCCGCCGCCCTCGTAGTTCTTCGGCGACCACGAATCGCCGACCCCGCCGATCGGCGGCAGGGTCACGCGGGCATCCATCACCAGGGTGTTGGGTTGCAGGCCGGCGTTCAGCGCGGCGAGGTAGGTGACGGGCTTCAGCGTCGAGCCGGGCTGGCGCACGCTCTGGGTGACCCGGTTGAGCTGGCTCAACGGGTAGGAAAAGCCGCCCGCCATGGCGAGGATGCGCCCGGTGCGGTTCTCCATGACCAGCACCGCGCCCTGGACCTGCGGGCGGATGCGCAGGTCGGCGCGCGGCGCACCCTTGCCCTCGGAGAGCTTGACCCGCACCACGTCGTAGGGAGAGAGCCGGCCGCGGGCGGCACCCGGGTTCAGGCTCGCGACGCGCCCGTCGGCGAGGCCGACGCGCACGCCGCCCTGGCCGCCGGTGGAGAGCACCACGGCCGCCGGCCAGTGCACGTCGTAGAGCGGCAGGCGCGCGGTCTCGAGGGCCCGCTGCCAGGCCGGCTTCGGACCGGCGGGCTTTGCCACCTTCGCCTGCTTCTTGCCCTTCGGCGCCGGTTCGGGCGCGGGGGCGGGGGCCGGCTCGGGGGCGGGCGCGGCGGCCTCGATGCGGCGCACCGCGTCGGCGAGGTTGGCCTCCGGCCCCTCGTAGCGGGCGCGGCCCGTAGAGGCCTCGTAGCGCGACAGGCTCTCCTGCAGGATGCCCTCGGTCGCCTCCTGGAGGCCGGCATTGAGGGTGGAGCGCACCGTGTAGGCACCGGCGGTGAGCGAATCGAGGCCGGCGAGGGTACGCGCCTCGCGGGTCAGGTGGTCGACGAAGTGGAAGCCGGCATCCTGGCGCAGGCGCTCCAGGGGCGCGAGGCCGAGGGGCGCGGCGAGCGCCGCGTTCATCTCGGTCTCGGTGATCGCGCCCTCCTCCTTCATCCGGGTGAGGACGTAGGCGCGGCGCTCGCGGGCCCGCTCGGGGTAGCGGTCCGGGTTGTAGAAGTTCGGGCCCTTCGGCATGCCACCGAGGAGTGCCGCCTCGGCGACGTTCAAATCCTTGACCGACTTGCCGAAATAGCTGCGGGCGGCCATCTCGACGCCGTAGGCGCCGCGGCCGAGATAGATCCCGTTGAGGTAGAGGCCGAGGATCTCCGGCTTCGTCATCACCCGCTCGGCCCGGGCCGCGACGATCATCTCGCGGATCTTGCGCTCGTAGGTGACGTCGTCGCCGACCGAGAGGTTCTTCACCACCTGCTGGGTGATGGTCGAGCCGCCCTGGGGCCGGCCCGGCGAGGCGAGGTTGCCGATGAAGGCGCGGATCACCCCGCGCTCATCGATGCCGTGATGGGTGAGGAAGCGCTTGTCCTCGGCCGCGATGAACGCCTTCTGGACCAGCGCCGGAACCTCGCCGATCGGCACCGCGATGCGCCGGCCGTTCGGCTCGAAGGTTTCCGAGAAGCGCTTGCCGCGCTCGTCGAGGATCGTGGTGGCGCCGGGCAGCCGCAGCGTCTTGAGGGAATTGGCGTCCGGCAGGTCGGTGACCGCCTTGTTGTAGAACTCGATCACGTCCCGCGCCACGAAGGGCGAGTTCGCCGGGTTCTCGCCCTTGCAGAACTGCTTGTAGCTCGTGTTGAGCTCGCCGATGTCGAGGCCGTGCAGGAGCTTCGACTCGCCGGCGACCGCCTTCGGGTCCTCCATCGCGGTCGAGATCAGGTCGTCGAGGTTGATGTCCTCGATGTCGAAGGCCTTGCGCATGTGGGCGCAGCCGTCGCGCAGCAGCCGCACCACCTCCGGCCCGTCCTTGGCCGGATCGAACTGCGTGCGGATCGCGTCCGGCCGGGTGGTGACCTGGCTCAACGTCAGGGCCGTGGCGAACAGCTTGATGAGGATCGCGTTCATCGATGACCAGAGAGCCGGGGAGGGCCGGGGGCAGGAGGCGCCCGGCGGCCTGAACCGGACTTGACCCAGCCGGACATCGACAACGCGGCTGTTTTAAGGACGGGGCGGGGTCGCGGCCGCCGAAGCGGGGTTCTCCCCGGTCTCCTCGCCCGCCTCGCCCCGCAGCCGCCGCAGGGCGAAGGCGGTGAAGACGCCGACGAGGCAGAGCGCGAGGCCGAACCAGGTGAAGGCGTATTGCAGGTGGTTGTTCGGCAGGTCGACCCGGAGCTGCCCGCCCTTCGGCCAGCCGCCGGGATTGGGCGTCTGGTCGGACTCGATCAGGTAGGGGGCGACGCCCGACGGCCCCGTCGTGGCGAGCCCCTTGGCGGCGGCGATGCCCGGCACGTCGCGGTTGAACCACTCGCCGGTCTGCGGGTTGGGCGCGGGCACGAACATCGCCCGCGCCTCGCTCTGGCGCAGCATGCCGGTGACGGTGGTCTCGCCCCCGACCTGCCCGGCGGCGCGGCGCGCGACCTCCTTGAGTTCGGTCGGGACGAAGCCGCGGTTGACCAGCACCGTGCGGCCGTCCTTGAGGCGCAGGGGCGTGATCACGTAGTAGCCCTGGAGCGCCCGGCCCGGCGTGTCGCCGGGCGCCAGGCCGTGGACCAGCGTCTCCTTGTCGTGGAGGAAGCGGCCGGCGGCGCGCACCCGCTCGAACTCGTCCCGGGCCGGCTCGAAGGAGTCGAAGGCCGGCAGAGGGGCCGGCGGGTCGATCCGCGAGCGGGCGACGATCCGGTCGATCAGGGCCTCCTTCCAGGCCTTGCGCTCGAGCTGCCACACCCCGAGGCCGACCAGGATGCCCAGGCAGACGAGGCTCGCGAGCGCCGGCGCCACGAGGTCGCGCAGGGCGGCCCGCCGCTCCGCCGCGCCGGGCCCGGGGGCGGGTGCCGTCACCGGAAGCGCCCCTCCGCGGCCTTGTTGGAGTATTGCAGCGCCGCCATCATGCCCTTGAGCGGGCGGACCAGGATCAGGCTGAGGATGATCGAGAGCGGCGCCCAGAGCGCGGCATGGACCCACATCGGCGGCTCGTAGGCGAACTCGACCCACATGGCGAGCGCCACCACCACGATGCCGACGATCGACATCACGAAGAAGGCCGGACCGTCGGCGGAATCGATGAAGCGGTAATCGAGGCCGCAGACCTCGCAGGACGGGCGGAAGCTCAGGTAGCCCTTGAACAGGTGCCCCTCGCCGCAGCGCGGGCAGCGGCCGCGCAGGCCCACGGTCGCCGGTGAATCGACGGTGCGGTTGGATTCCATGGCCCTGCTCCTCGAGGCGGTCGGCGCGATGGACCCGATCTGGGCCCTGCCCGCCATAAGAAAAAGGGCGGCTTGCGCCGCCCTCTCATGTTCCCGACGCGGATGCGTCCCGGATCAATGCGCGGCGGCGTGACCGACGCCCGAGCCCCAGACGTAGATGGCGGCGAACAGGAACAGCCACACCACGTCGACGAAGTGCCAGTACCAGGCGGCGAACTCGAAGCCGAGGTGCTGCTTGGCGGTGAACTGGCCGAGGTAGAGGCGATACAGGCAGACCGCGAGGAAGATCGTGCCGATGATGACGTGGGCGCCGTGGAAACCGGTCGCCATGAAGAAGGTGGCCGAGTAGATGCTGCCCGAGAAGCCGAAATGGGCGTGGCCGTACTCGTAGGCCTGGACGAAGGAGAACAGCACGCCGAGGGCGATGGTCAGCCAGAGGCCGTACTTCATGCCCTTGCGGTCGTTGTTCAGCAGGGCGTGGTGCGCCCAGGTGATCGTGGTGCCCGAGGTGAGCAGGATCAGGGTGTTGAGCAGCGGCAGGTGCCAGGGATCGAACGCCTCGACGCCCTTCGGCGGCCACAGGCCCCCGGTGAACTCGACGCGCGAGGCCTGGATCGGGTCGGAGGTGTAGAGCGCGGCCTCGAAATAGGCCCAGAACCAGGCGACGAAGAACATCACCTCGGAGGCGATGAACATGATCATGCCGTAGCGGTGCGAGAGCTGCACCACGCGGGTGTGATCGCCGGTATTGGCCTCGTGGGCGACGTCCCGCCACCAGCTGAGCATGGTGTAGAGGATGCCGATCAGGCCGGCGAAGAAGACGTAGGGCCCGACCGCGAGGTTCGCGATGGTCAGGCTCTTCATCCACAAGACGGCGCCCGACGTCATCACGAAGCCGCTCATCGAGCCGACGAGCGGCCACGGGCTCGGATTGACGAGGTGGTAGTCGTGGTGCTTCCCGTGCGCCTCGGCCATCGTGTCGGGTCTCCTGCCTATCGTCTCGGACCGGTCGCGCCCCGCGCCGGCCGTGGATCTTGGTCTCGCGCGGGGCGGACCGGCTGCCGGCGTTCGGCCGCCGGCCTCGCATGGTCACGCTTTAAAGCCGCCCCGGCGCGGTTGTCACCTCGTCAATTGGCCTTGATCCCCGCCGGCGTCGCGAGCGCGGCCTGCGGCTGCCCGTTCTTCGACGCGAAGTAGGTGTAGGACAGGGTCATCTCGGTGAGGTCGCGGGTGTTCGAATCGGCCTTGATGCCGGGCTCGACGTAGAACACCACCGGGAAGTCCATGGTCTCGCCGGGCTTCAGCGTCTGCTCGTTGAAGCAGAAGCACTGCACCTTGACGAAGTAGCTGCCGGTCAGCGCCGGCTGCAGGTTGAAGGTCGCGATGCCGGTGCTCGGCACGGTGCCGGTGTTGGTGACGCGGAAGAACACCGTCTGGGTGGCGCCGAGCTGGGCCTCGACCCGCGGGGTCTCGGACTGGAAGCGCCAGGATAGGCCGGGCGCGACGTTGGTGTCGAAATGGACCACCATCCGGTCCTCGCTCACCGGCCCGGTGCGCGAGGTGCCGGTGCGGGGCGTGCCGTCGAAGCCGGTCGCCTTGCAGAACAGGTCGTAGAGCGGCACGAACGCGAAGGCGAGCGCCGTCATGCCGGCCACGATGCCCAGGCAGGCGAGAGCCGTGGCGCGGGACTGCCGCTGGCGGGTGCGCGGATCGGTCATGGCGGGTTGCCTCCTCGCGTCACAGCGGCCGGTTGAGGACCTGGGGGCCGAGCTTGGCGATCGTCAGCACGTAGAAGATCAGCACCAGGGCGGCGAGCACCATCGCGATGGCGACGGAGCGCTTGCGTCGGCGCTGGATCTCTTCGGGGGTCAGTTGCTGGGGCACCGTGCTCATCACCGGGTCGACCTGAGGGGAGGGCGCTTCAGCCGAGGACCGGCCGGAACAGCCCGAGGCCCTGCTCCGCCAGGAGGGCGGAGAAGAGCAGGAACAGGTAGAGGATCGAGAAGCCGAACAGGCTCATCGCCGCCTTGTTGGCCGCCTCGCCCTCGCGCCGGCGCAGCACCTGGACGCTGAGGCCGATCATCGCCAGCCCGCCGACGAGGCCGACGAGCCCGTAGAGCAGGCCGCCGAAGCCGAGGAAGACCGGGGCGAGCCCGAGCGGGGCGAGCAGCACCGAGTAGGCGAGGATCTGGCGGCGGGTCGAATCGGGGCCGGCGGTGTTCGGCATCATCGGGATGCCGGCGCGGGCGTACTCGCCGGCCTTGACCAGCGCCAGCGCCCAGAAATGCGGCGGGGTCCAGATGAAGATGATCAGGAACAGGACCGTGCCCTCGATCCCGATCGAACCGGTGACGACGGCCTGGCCAATCATCGGCGGCAGGGCGCCAGCCGCACCCCCGATCACGATGTTCTGGGCGGTCGAGCGCTTCAGCCACATCGAGTAGATGACGGCGTAGAACACGATGGTGAAGGCCAGCAGCCCCGCCGACAGCCAGTTGGCCGCGAGCCCCAGCACCAGCACCGAGCCGACCGACAGGGTCAGCCCGAAGGACAGGGCCTCGCCGGGCTGGATCCGGCCGGCCGGGATCGGGCGGGTGCGGGTGCGGGTCATCACCGCGTCGATGTCGGCGTCCCACCACATGTTGAGGCAGCCCGAGGCGCCGGCCCCGACGGCGATCATCAGGAGCGAGATCGCCCCGATTACCGGGTTCACGTGCGAGGGCGACACCGTCATGCCGACGAGGGCGGTGAAGATCACCAGCGCCATCACCCGGGGCTTCAGGAGCGCGAAGTAGTCCGCGACCTCGCCGCCGGAGCTGTTCGCCTCGACGAAGGGACGGTCGGAGATCGCGCTGTTCGACAGGGTGGTCATGCTGGGTGTCGCGGCCATCGTGGAAAGGGATTGCAGAAGGTGTCGCGCTCCTCGCCGGAGCGCCCGTGAGGGCGCTCGGGGAAGGAGCGGGGGCCGCACGCGGGCGGCCCCCTCTCGATCGTCAGTGGGCGTGGGACGGCTCGTCCACGATCACCGGCAGGGTCTCGTACTGGTGGAAGGGCGGGGGCGAGGTCAGGGTCCACTCGAGGGTGGTGGCACCCTCGCCCCACGGGTTGTCCGCGGCCCGCTCCTTGGAGCGGAAGGCGAGCACCACGCCAATCACGAACACCACCATGCCGAGCGCGAAGATGTGGCCGCCCATGGTCGCCACCCAATGCCAGCCCGCGAAGGCCTCCGGGTAGTCGGCATAGCGACGCGGCATGCCGGCGAGGCCGAGGAAGTGCATCGGGAAGAACAGCACGTTGGCGCCGATGAAGGCGAGCCAGAAGTGCAGCTTGCCGGCCCACTCGGGGATGATGCGGCCGGTCATCTTCGGGAACCAGTAGTAGACGCCGGCGAAGATGATGAACACCGCGCCGAGCGACAGCACGTAGTGGAAGTGCGCGACGACGTAGTAGGTGTCGTGCAGGTAGCGGTCGACGGCGGCGTTGGCCAGGATCACGCCGGTGACGCCGCCAACGGTGAACAGGAACACGAAGCCAACGGCCCAGTGCATGGCGGCGGTGAAGCGGATCGAGCCGCCCCACATCGTGGCGATCCAGGAGAAGATCTTCACGCCGGTGGGAACCGCGATCACCATGGTGGCGAACACGAAGTAGGACTGGGTCTGGAGGGTGAGGCCCACGGTGTACATGTGGTGGGCCCACACCACGAAGCCGACGACGCCGATCGCCACCATCGCGTAGGCCATCGCCAGGTAGCCGAAGACCGGCTTGCGCGAGAAGGTCGAGATGATGTGCGAGACGATGCCGAAGGCCGGCAGGATCATGATGTAGACTTCGGGGTGACCGAAGAACCAGAACAGGTGCTGGTACAGGATCGGGTCGCCGCCGCCGGCCGGGTCGAAGAAGGTCGTGCCGAAGTTGCGGTCGGTCAGCAGCATGGTGATCGCGCCGGCGAGAACCGGGAGCGACAGCAGCAGCAGGAAGGCGGTCACCAGCATCGACCAGGCGAACAGCGGCATCTTGTGCAGGGTCATGCCCGGCGCGCGCATGTTCAGGATGGTGGTGATGAAGTTGATGGCGCCGAGGATCGAGCCGGCGCCCGACAGGTGCAGGGCGAAGATCGCGAAGTCGACGGCCGGGCCGGGATGGCCGGCGGAGGACAGCGGCGGGTAGACGGTCCAGCCCGTGCCGGCGCCGACGGCGCCGGGCGCGCCCTCGACGAACAGCGAGCAGACGAGGCTCATGAAGCCCGCGACCGTCAGCCAGAACGAGATGTTGTTCATGCGCGGGAACGCCATGTCGGGCGCCCCGATCATCAGCGGCACGAACCAGTTGCCGAAGCCGCCGATCAGCGCCGGCATCACCATGAAGAACACCATGATGAGGCCGTGGCCGGTCACGAACACGTTGTAGGTCTGCGGGTTGGAGAAGTACTGGAGCCCGGGGGCCTCCATCTCCATCCGGATGCCGAAGGACAGGAACGCGCCGACGATGCCAGCCGAAAAGGCGAACAGCAGGTAGAGCGTGCCGATGTCCTTGTGGTTGGTCGAGTTGAACCAGCGCTGGAAGAACGGGGGGGTATGGTCGTGGGCGTGGTCGTGCCCTGCCGTGACGGCTTGAGCCATGGTCAGCCTCTTCGAGGGATGTCTCGGTCGGTCTGTCGGAAGGTGCGGGGCGCGCCGCCGGCGGCGCCCCGCGTCATGAGGTCGGCGCGCGTCGGCCGCGCGCCCGCGGCGCCTAGCGGTTGGCGTCCGCGAACTTGGCGCCGCCGTCGGTGCGGGCGAACTTGGTCTTGGCCTCGGCGGTCCAGGCCTGGAAGGCCTGGTCGCTCACCACCTTCACGGTGATCGGCATGTAGGCGTGGCGCTGGCCGCACAGCTCGGAGCACTGGCCGTGATAGGTGCCCTCGCGGTCGGCCTTAAACCAGAACTGGTTGAGGCGGCCCGGGACGGCGTCGATCTTGAAGCCGAAGGACGGCATCGCCCAGGAATGCATCACGTCGGCGGCGGTGACCTGGATCTTCACGATCTTGTTCACCGGCACGACCATCTCGTTGTCGGTCGCGAGCAGCTTGGGCTGGCCGGACTTCACCTGGTCGTCGCCCTCCAGCAGGTTGGCGTCGAACTTGAAGCCGCCGACATCCTCCGGGTACTCGTAGGACCAGTACCAGGCGTGGCCGATGACCTTGACCATCAGGTCGGCCTTCGGGTCGGAGAGCTGCGTGCGCAGCACCCGGAACGACGGGATCGCGATCGCCACCAGGATCAGCACCGGGACGATCGTCCAGGCGACCTCGAGCATCGTGTTGTGGGTGGTGCGCGACGGGGTCGGGTTCTTCTTCTCGTTGAACTTGACCACCACCGCGATCAGCAGCGCGAGCACGAACAGGACGACGGCGAGCATGATCCAGTTCAGGAGGTGGTGGAAATTGTAGATTTCCGTCGCCACCTCGGTCACCGGCCGCTGCAGGTCCATCTGCCACGGCACCGGCTGGCCGGTCCCGGCCGCCTCGGCGGCCGCCGCGGACCCGAGGAGCCCGGTCGCCGCCAGCGCCGCGGCGCGTCCCCCGAAGCTCCGGACCGTCGCCGGCCGTATCTGCGCCCTCGCCATCCCCATGGTGCCCTCGATGCTCCCCAACAGGCTGTCTGCCGGCAACGGCTGCCCGCGGGGCGGAGCGCCGTCCTCGCTTCGGCCGCGCGATGCCGGCCCGCTGCCCTGCGGCCGGAAACCGGCCGAGACCCGGTTGCCGTCTCTCACCACAATGCCGCCGCAAGCGCAACGGCGTTGGCGTCGCATCGGCGCCGGGAATTCGCGTGTCGGCACTGGACATTCGTCGTGATGCTCGAATGATTCCGCAAAAGCGTGCGCGATCCCGCCGCGCCCGTCCGGACCCGCTTCCGTACCCTGCCGGCACGCCCGACCGAATTGCGATTCTTCGATGATCGATCGTCTCGAGTTCATCCTGGCGCTCGCGCGCGAGCAGCATTTCGGCCGCGCCGCCCAAGCCTGCGGGGTGTCGCAGCAGACCCTGTCGGCGGGGGTCAAGCAGCTCGAGGAACGCCTGGGTGTGCTTCTCGTGCAACGCGGCTCGCGGTTCCAGGGCTTCACCCCGGAGGGCGAGCGGGTGCTCGACTGGGCGCGGCGAATCGTCGGCGACGCCCGCGCCATGCGCCAGGAGGTGGCCGCGCTCCGCCGCGGCCTCTCGGGCACGCTCAGGATGGCGGCCGTGCCGACGGCGACCCCGATGGTCGCGGCGCTCACCACCCCGTTCCGCGCCCGCCACCCTGCGGTACGCTTCTCGGTGCAATCCTCGACCTCGCACGAGATCGTCCGGCAGATCGCCAACCTCGAGCTCGATGCCGGCCTCACCTACATCGAGGACGAGCCGCTGGGGCGGGTGACGGCGCTGCCGCTCTACCGCGAGCATTATCGGCTGCTCACCGCGGCCGACGGGACCTATGGCGGGCGCGCCAGCGTGACCTGGGCCGAGGTCGGCCGCATCCCGCTCTGCCTGCTCACCCCGGCGATGCAGAACCGCCGCATCATCGACCGCCACCTGCGCGCCGCCGGGGCCGAGCCGGCACCGCTGCTCGAATCGAACTCGATGATCGTGCTCGTCACCCACGTGCGCACCGCCAAGTGGGCGAGCATCATGCCGGCGGCGCTGGCCGAGACCTTCCGGCTCACCGAGCGGGTCCGCGCCGTGCCGATCACCGATCCCGACGTGAGCCACACGATCGGCCTCGTCGTGCCCGAGCGCGATCCGATGACCCCGCTGATCGCCGCGTTCCTCGCCGAGGCGCGGGCGATCGCCCCGGAACTGGCCGCCGAGGTGGCCGCCCTGTAAGTTCTTCGGCGGACGTTCTGCACGATGTCGGCAATCCCTTGAAAAGGTGCTGTCGCTCAATGCCTTGAGGGTACCGGTACCGGTCCCCGGCCGCGCTCCTGGAAAGCGCGTTCGCTCCATGAAAATGCGTCGCCGCGTGCGCTTTCAACAAAAATTCGTTGTCGCATCACCGAACCGCGCGATTGATTCCGCCACCACCGGTGGTCAGGTTGGAGATTAGAACGACAACGATCTGGGCTGGAAACCATGCCGGGATACGCACCCTGGGACGCCGACCGGGCGACCGGGATCATCGCCGAACACGCCCACCGCGAGGGCGCGACCCTGCCGATCCTGCACGCGCTCCAGGAGACGTTCGGCTACGTCGACGGCGCGGCGGTCCCGCTGATCGCCGAGGCGCTGAACCTGTCGCGGGCCGAGGTCCACGGCTGCATCACATTCTACCACGACTTCCGCAGCGCGCCGGCCGGCCGCCACACTGTCAAGTTGTGCCGGGCCGAGGCCTGCCAGGCGATGGGCGCCGACGCCCTGCATGACGACATCCTGCGCCGCTACGACGTCGCCTGGCACGGCACCACCCGGGACGGGCAGGTGACGGTCGAGCCGGTCTTCTGCCTCGGGCTCTGCGCCTGCGGACCGGCGGCGCTGGTCGATGGCGAGCCGGTCGGCCGCCTCGACCTCGACGCCCTGGCGGGCGCCCTGACGGAGCGGGCGGCATGAGCATCACCCTCTATCTGCCCAAGGACGCCGCCAGCCTCGCGCTCGGCGCCGACCGCGTCGCCGGGGCGCTCCAGCGCTCGGCGCAGGCCCGCGGCCTCGACGTGACGCTGGTCCGCACCGGCTCGCGCGGCATGCTGTGGCTCGAGCCGATGCTCGAGGTCGAGACGCCGGAGGGGCGCATCGCCTACGGACCGGTGCGGCCCGGCGACGTCGAATCCCTGCTCGATGCCGGCCTGGTGCAGGGCGGGGCGCATCGCCTGCGCATCGGCCGGCCGGAGGACCAGCCCTATTTCGCCCGCCAGCAGCGCCTGACCTTCGGCCGCTGCGGCGTGATCGACCCGGCCTCGGTCGAGTCCTACCGGGCCCATGGCGGCTATCGCGGCCTGGAGGCCGCCCTGAAGGCCGGCCCGGCCGGCACCGTCGAGGCGGTGAAGGCCTCGGGGCTTCGCGGCCGGGGTGGTGCCGGCTTCCCGACCGGCATCAAGTGGAACACGGTGATGCTGGCTCAAAGCCCGCAGAAATACGTGGTCTGCAACGCCGACGAGGGCGATTCCGGCACCTTCGCCGACCGGATGCTGATGGAGGGCGATCCGCTCACGCTGATCGAAGGCATGACGATCGCGGCCGTCGCGGTCGGCGCCACCCGCGGCTACATCTACTGCCGATCGGAATATCCCCACGCCTTCGCGGCGCTGGAGACCGCGATCGCGGCGGCCGAGCACGCCGGCTACCTCGGCGCCGACGTGATGGGCTCGGGCCACGCCTTCCACCTCGAAGCGCGGCTCGGGGCCGGCGCCTATATCTGCGGCGAGGAGACCTCGCTGCTCGAGAGCCTGGAGGGCAAGCGCGGGCTCGTGCGGGCCAAGCCCCCGATCCCGGCGCTCAAGGGCCTGTTCGGTCAGCCGACGCTCGTCAACAACGTGCTGTCCTTCGCCGCCGTGCCGTGGATCCTGGAGCATGGCGGTCCCGCTTATGCCGCCTACGGCATGGGCCGCTCGCTCGGCACCCTGCCGATCCAGCTCGCCGGCAACGTCAAGCGCGGCGGATTGATCGAGACCGCCTTCGGGCTGACGCTCCGCGAGGTGATCGAGGAGTTCGGCGGCGGCACCGCGTCCGGTCGGCCCTTGCGCGCCGTGCAGGTCGGCGGGCCGCTCGGGGCCTATTTCCCGGAAAGCCTCCTCGACACGCCGCTCGACTACGAGGCCTTCGCGGCGAAGAAGGGCCTTCTG
The DNA here is from genome assembly GCF_900110515.1 of Methylobacterium sp. ap11. NCBI lineage: Bacteria > Pseudomonadati > Pseudomonadota > Alphaproteobacteria > Hyphomicrobiales > Methylobacteriaceae > Methylobacterium > Methylobacterium sp. ap11. Next base: position 174,941 of record NZ_FOEB01000006.1, read on the forward strand.
GGCCATGGCGGCATCGTGGTGTTCGACGACACCGTGGACCTCGCCCGCCAGGCCCGCTTCGCCTTCGAGTTCTGCGCCGCCGAGTCGTGCGGCAAGTGCACGCCGTGCCGGATCGGCGCGGTGCGCGGCATGGAGACGATCGACAAGGTGATCGCCGGCGAGTCGCCGCGCGAGAATCTCGCCCTCGTCACCGACCTCTGCGAGGTCATGACCGACGGTTCGCTCTGCGCCATGGGCGGGCTCACGCCCGTCCCGGTGATGAGCGCGCTCACCCATTTCCCGGAAGATTTTTCCGGCCGCGGCGCCAAGCTGCCGCTGGCTGCCGAGTGAGGACGCGTCCGATGGCCCTCATCAAGGAAATCGACTACGGCACCCCGATCCGCGTCTCCGACCAGTCGGTGACGCTGACGATCGACGGCCAGAGCGTGACGGTGCCCGCCGGCACCTCGGTGATGGCGGCGGCGATGCATGCCGGCACGCAGATCCCCAAGCTCTGCGCCACCGATTCGCTCGAGCCGTTCGGGTCCTGCCGCCTTTGCCTGGTCGAGATCGACGGGCGGCGCGGCACCCCGGCCTCCTGCACGACGCCCGCCGAGAACGGCATGGTGGTGCACACCCAGAGCGACAAGCTCGCACGCCTGCGCAAGGGGGTGATGGAGCTCTACATCTCCGACCACCCGCTGGACTGCCTGACCTGCTCGGCCAACGGCGATTGCGAATTGCAGACCCAGGCCGGCACGGTGGGCCTGCGCGAGGTCCGCTACGGCTACGACGGGGCGAACCACGTCTCGAAGAATTCCGAGCTTTATCTCCCGAAGGACGAGTCGAACCCTTACTTCGCCTACGATCCGTCGAAGTGCATCGTCTGCAACCGCTGCGTCCGGGCCTGCGAGGAGGTGCAGGGCACCTTCGCGCTCACCATCGCCGGGCGCGGCTTCGATTCGCGGGTGGCGGCGGGTCCCACCGACTTCTTCAACTCCGAATGCGTCTCCTGCGGCGCCTGCGTCCAGGCCTGCCCGACGGCGACGCTGCAGGAGAAGTCCGTCATCGCGATGGGCCAGCCCGAGCACGCGAAGGTGACGACCTGCGCCTATTGCGGCGTCGGCTGCTCGTTCAAGGCCGAGATGCAGGGCGACCGCATCGTCCGCATGGTGCCCTACAAGGACGGCAAGGCCAACGAGGGCCATTCCTGCGTCAAGGGCCGCTTCGCCTACGGCTACGCCACCCACCAGGATCGCATCACCAAGCCGATGGTGCGCGAGCGTATCACCGATCCCTGGCGCGAGGTGTCCTGGGAGGAGGCGATCCAGCACGCGGCCTCCGCCTTCAAGCGCATCCAGGCCCAGTACGGGCGTGATTCGGTCGGCGGCATCACCTCGTCGCGCTGCACCAACGAGGAGGCCTACCTCGTCCAGAAGCTGGTCCGCGCTGCGTTCGGCAACAACAACGTCGATACCTGCGCCCGGGTCTGCCACTCGCCGACCGGCTACGGCCTGATGTCGACGCTCGGCACCTCGGCCGGTACCCAGGACTTCAAGTCGGTCGAGGATGCCGACGTGATCCTGGTGATCGGCGCCAACCCGACCGACGGCCACCCGGTCTTCGGCTCGCGGATGAAGAAGCGCCTGCGCCAGGGCGCCAAGCTCATCGTGGCCGATCCGCGCCGGATCGACCTCGTGAAGTCGCCCCACATCAAGGCGACCCATCATCTGCCGGTGAAGCCGGGCTCCAACGTCGCCCTCGTCAACGCGCTGGCCCACGTCGTCGTCACCGAGGGCTTGATCGACGAGGCCTACGTCCGCGAGCGCTGCGACCTCAAGGACTTCGAGATCTGGGCACGCTTCATCGCCGACGAGCGCCACGCGCCGGAAGCGGTGCAGGAGCTGACCGGCTGCGATCCGGCCGAGGTGCGGGCGGCCGCCCGGCTCTACGCCACCGGCGGCGCGGCGGCGATCTACTACGGGCTCGGCGTCACCGAGCACAGCCAGGGCTCGACCATGGTGATGGGCATGGCGAACCTCGCCATGGCCACCGGCAACATCGGCAAGCCGGGCGCCGGCGTGAACCCGCTGCGGGGCCAGAACAACGTCCAGGGCTCCTGCGACATGGGCTCGTTCCCGCACGAGCTCACCGGCTACCGCCACGTCTCGGACGACGCCACCCGCGAAACCTTCGAGGCCCTGTGGGGCGCCGAGCTGTCGCCGAATCCGGGCCTGCGCATCACCAACATGCTGGACGAGGCCGTCGCCGGCACGTTCAAGGGCCTCTACATCCAGGGCGAGGACATCGCCCAGTCCGACCCCGACACCCACCACGTCACTGCCGGCCTGCGGGCGATGGAGTGCATCGTCGTCCAGGACCTGTTCCTGAACGAGACGGCGAAGTACGCCCACGTCTTCCTGCCCGGAGCCTCGTTCCTGGAGAAGGACGGCACCTTCACCAACGCCGAGCGGCGGATCAGCCGGGTGCGCCAGGTGATGGCCCCGCTCGGCGGCTACGGCGACTGGGAGGGCACGGTGCTCCTCGCCAACGCGCTCGGTTACCGGATGGACTACACGCATCCCTCGCAGATCATGGACGAGATCGCGTCGCTGACCCCGAGCTTCGCCGGCGTGTCCTACGCCAAGCTCGAGGAACTCGGCTCGATCCAGTGGCCCTGCAACGACAAGGCGCCGCAGGGCACGCCGATGATGCATGTCGACCGCTTCGTGCGGGGCCTCGGCCGGTTCATGCTCACCGAGTTCGTGGCCTCCGACGAGCGCACGACGCGCAAGTTCCCGCTCATCCTCACCACCGGCCGCATCCTGTCGCAGTACAATGTCGGGGCGCAGACCCGGCGTACCGCGAACTCGCTGTGGCACCCCGAGGACGTGCTGGAGATCCACCCCTTCGACGCGGAGAGCCGCGGCATCGTCGACGGCGACCTCATCAGCCTGGAGAGCCGGTCGGGCGACATCGCGCTGAAGGCCCGGGTCACCGAGCGGATGCAGCCCGGCGTGGTCTACACCACGTTCCACCATGCCAAGACCGGCGCCAACGTCATCACCACCGATTATTCGGACTGGGCCACCAACTGCCCGGAATACAAGGTGACGGCGGTGCAGGTGCGGCGTACGAACCGGCCCTCCGATTGGCAGGCCCGGTTCTATGAGGAAGACATCTCCCTCACCCGCATCGCCCAAACCCTCGATGCCGCCGAGTAGCGGCGTCGCGACGAGCGCACCCGTCCCGACCCGCGTCGTCGCCTACGGGCGCGGCGAGGAGCGGGACGGGGAGCGCCCGCTCGCCGTCGAGATGCCGGTGAACGTGATCTACGGCGACGTTCCCTACGCCGTCATGATGACGACGCCGGCCGATCTCGAGGACTTCGCCTACGGCTTCAGCCTGACGGAAGGGATCGTGGCGGGCGCCGACGAGATCCGCGGCGCCGCGGTCGAGGAAGGCGAGGGGGGCCTGCGCCTCGTCGTCGACCTCGCCCCCGGGCGGCTGCGCGAGCACCTCGCCCGCAAGCGGGCGCTGTCGGGCCGCACCGGTTGCGGCGTCTGCGGCATCGACGACCTCAAGGACATTCCCCGCGCCGAGCGGCGGGCGGCCGACGGAGTCACGGTCTCGCTGTCCGCGGTCGAACGGGCGCTCCAGGCCCTCGACGACCTCCAGGTGCTCGGGCGCGAGACGCGGGCGGTCCACGCCGCCGCCTGGGCCGACCGCGACGGCGCCGTCCTCGCGGTGCGCGAGGATGTCGGACGGCACAACGCCCTCGACAAGCTGATCGGGGCGCTCCTGCGGGCGGGCACCGATCCGGCCGCGGGCTTCCTCGTCATCACCAGCCGCTGCTCGTTCGAGATGGTCGAGAAGGCGGCGAGCTTCGGCGCCGCGATCCTGGTGGCGATCTCGGCCCCGACCTCGCTCGCCGTCGAGCGCGCCGCGCTCCACGGCCTCACCCTGGCGGCGATCGCCCGCCACGACACCGTCACCCTGTTCACCGCTCCCGAGCGCCTGACGAAAGCGTGAGTGTTCATCGATGAGTGCCGCCGATCCCGCCGAAAAGCTCGTCCGCATGGCGAACCAGATCGCCGCCTTCTTCCGCTCCTATCCGGAGGACGAGGCGGTGGCGGGTATCCACAAGCACATCGTGGCGTTCTGGACCCCGCGCATGCGCGAGCAGCTCGTCACCTATTGCGCGGACGGCGACCACGGCCTCGATCCGCTGGCGCTGACCGCCCTCGAGGTCACCCCGAAGGCGCGCAGCCCGATCCCGGACGCTGTCACCGACCCGCACGAGCAGGGCCTGGGGGCGAGCGACGCGGGGTAGGCCGGCGCGGGCCAGGTACCACCTCGACGATTCCTGGGCCGTCGGTCGACGAAGTTCAATCACACCGCCTCGCCGTCGCCGTCCGGTAGCCGGATCGCGAAGGTCGATCCCGGCTCGTCCCCATGCATCTCGGCGGTGGCCCGTCCGCCATGCAATTCGGCGATGCGCTTGACGATCGAGAGGCCGAGGCCCGTCGAGCCCTCGCCGGCGGTGGGCTTGGCCGACAGGCGCTGGAAGCGGCCGAACAGGCGGCCGAGATCCTCCGGCGACAGGCCGGGCCCGCGGTCGCGCACGGCGTAGACCGTCTCGGCCTCCTCCCGCACCACCGTGACGGTGATCTCGCCGCCGGGCGGCGAATACTTGATGGCGTTCGAGACCAGGTTGTCCATCGCCTCGCGCAGGCGCTCGGCATCGCCGTGCAGCACCAGGGAATCGGGGATCTCGGAGCGCAGGCTCTGTCCCTTGGTCTCGGCGAGCGGCGCGTTGGCTTGCGACACCTCGCGGGCGAGGGCCGCGACGTCGATCGGCTCGCGCCGCACCGCGATGTCGTGGGCGTCGTTCATCGCATCGGCGATCAGGGTCTCGATCATGCCGGTGAGGCGGCGCGCCGTGTCGCGGATATGGCCGATCTGGGCGTGCATCGCCTCGATCGGCTGCGGCTGCGCCTCGGTCATGTCGCGCAGCATCTCGGCCCGTCCGAGGATGACGGCGAGCGGGTTCTTCAGGTCGTGGGCGACCGTGCCCAGGATCTCGGTCTTGAGCTGGTTGGCCCGGCGCAGGTCCGAGCGCTGCAGGGCGAGGCGGCGGTTGGCCCGCAGCAGCTCGCCGGTGCGCTCCGCCACGCGCTGCTCCAGGCCGACATTGGCCCGCTGCAGTTGTTCGTAGAGGATCACGTTGTCGAACGCGATCGAGAGCCGGGAGGTGAACAGCCCGATCAGGGCGCGGTCGGTCTCCGACAGCGGACGGTCGGTCTTCAGCAGGGCGACGATCTCGCTGCCGCTGGCCGTGTGGACGTAGAGGGTCGACCACAGGTCGCCGAAGGTGTGGCGCCGCTCCGCGAAGGCCCCGGCGACGATCGTCCGCACGTCCTCGTCGAGGGGCCAGGCCGCGTCGCCGCCGACGAGGTGCTGGTAGCAGCCGGAGCCGGCGAGCACGCTCACCGCGTCCTGCGGCCCGGCCCGGTCGCGCAGCACCAGGATGCCCGCGCAGGCCGCGTTGAGGAGCGAGGCGACCTGGGTCAGCACCCCCTCGGCCAAGCGCTGCATCGACTTGTAGTCGAGCAGCATCGGGGCGGCGTCGATGATGATCTCGAGCCCGCGCCGCGTCTCCTCCAGGCGCTTGAGCTGCTGGTAGGCGCGCAACGCGGCGGTCAGGCTGGTGAACAGCTTGTCGGCGGTGAGCTCGGTCTTCGCCTTGTAGTCGTTGATGTCGTAGTCGACGATGACGCGCCGCTCGGGCGCCTGGCCGGGCTGGCCGGTGCGCAGGATGATGCGCACGGCCTCGTTCTTCAGCTCGTGCCGGATGTGGTCGACGAGGCGCAAGCCCGCGTCGTCGGTCTCCATCACCACGTCGAGCAGGATCACCGCGATGCCGGGCCGCGCGGCCAGCACGGTCCGGGCCTCGGCTGCCGAGTGGGCGGAGACGAGGTCGAGCCGCGCCCCGTCGAGGCAGTAGCCGTCGAGCGCGAAGCGGGTGCCCTCGTGCACCGCCGGGTCGTCGTCCACCAGCAGCACGGGCCAGGCTGCGGCGGGCAGGGCCTCGCCGGGCTCGTCATCCGGCAGGAGGAAGAGGATGTCGTCGTCGCTCATCGACCGTCCGTAGACCATCCCGCGACGGGGACAACGGCCCGCAAGTCGTCGGTCCGGTATCCTGGCCGGGCCGGGGCGTCCCGGCAAGATCGCCGCAGACACACCCGATCCGGCGCGGCGGGAGAAACCACGCCCGGGCGACCGGCACCGCCGCCCGCCCTGTGCGCGAGAGCACATCGCGCCGGCGCCGGATCGCGAAACGTGGTCTGATCGGTATTCGGGCAGCAGAGCGCATCGACAAGCGCCCCGCCCGCGGACGAGGGAGACAGGCGATGCTTCACGTGGTCCCGGAGAAAGCCGGCGCGCGCGCCGTTCCACTGACCGAGGACGCACCCTGGCGGCGCGACCTCGCGGCCCTCGACGCCCTGCTGCAGGCCTCGCGCGCCGGCCCGAGCCTGGCCGAGATCGCCGCCTTGATCGAGGACGAGGCGCCGGGCGCGCTCCCGGCCGCGGTCCGGACCCGGATCGCCGAACGGCTCGCCGCGCTCCTGGACTGACCGTTGTACTGACCTTCCCGAACGCCCCCGCGCGATCCGTGGACGGACGGCGCGCGGCACGGCATTGTCGCCGGGCGGGCGCCCGGACGGTCGGCGCCGCTCCGGTACGGGGGCGCGGGATGAGGGGGCGGCGCGGAGCGATGGGGGCGGCCCGCCATCGAGGAGCGGCGCCGTGACGGGCGCCATGCCCCACGCCGGCCCCCACGCCGGCCCCCACGTGGGCCCCCATGTCGTCGTGGTGGACGACGAGGCCGACGCCCGGGCGATGGTGGGCGACTACCTGCGGATGCACGGGTTCGAGGTCAGCCTGTGCGACGGCGGCCGCGCGTTGCGCCGGCGGCTCGACGAGGTGACGCCGGACCTGATCGTCCTCGATCTCAACATGCCGGAGGAGGACGGGCTCTCGATCGTGCGCGACCTCAAGGGCCGGTCGAGCGTGCCGATCATCATGCTCACCGCGACGGCAAGCCCGATCGACCGGGTGGTCGGCCTCGAGCTCGGCGCCGACGACTACCTGCCCAAGCCCTGCGAGCTGCGCGAGCTGGTCGCCCGCATCCGCTCGGTGCTGCGCCGGGCGGCGCAGGCCCGCGGGGCGCCGCACGCGCCGGCCCGGCCCGCCGGCGGCCTGCGCTTCGGCCGGGTGACCGTCGACACCGAGACCCTGCGGCTGCGCGACGAGGCGGGCGCCGAGCAGATCCTGACCCGCTCGGAATGCGCCCTGCTCAAGGCCTTCCTCGACAATCCCCGGCGCGTGCTGACGCGCGAGCGCCTGCTCGACCTCGCGGATGCCCGCGACCCGGAGGCCTTCGACCGGGCGATCGACGTGCGGATCAACCGCATCCGCAAGAAGGTCGAGCCCGATCCGGCCCACCCGCGCTTCATCAGGACGGTCCGCGGGCTGGGCTACGTGTTCCGGCCGGACGGGGATTGAGGGGCGGGCCTGCGTCGCAGGGGCTTGATGAATCGGGTCCGCCTCTCCAGGCTAACGAGAGAAGATCGTCGCGCATCGGAGCGGCGTGCGCGGGAAACCGTCGCCCCCTCCGGCAGCCGTGGAGAAGTCCGTTGTCGTCCAGCCCCGCCGTTCCCGCCGCCGATCCGGTCGCCGGCACCGTCGACCCGGTCTGGCGGCGGCTGCGCCACGAGGCCGAGGCAGTGATGCGCGACGAGCCGCGCCTCGCCTCGTTCCTGTTCGCCAGCGTGCTCAACCACGCCACCCTCGAATCGGCGGTGGCCCACCGGGTCGCCTCGCGGCTCGGCCACCCGGCGCTCACCGCCGACCTGATCGCCCAGAGCTTCGGCGAGGCGGTAGCGGACGATCCGGATATCGGCCAGGCCTTCCGGGCCGATATCGGCGCGGTGATCGACCGCGATCCGGCCGCCGGCCGGGCGATCGAGCCGGTCCTATACTTCAAGGGCTTCCACGCCATCCAGGCCCACCGCCTGAGCCACTGGCTCTGGATTCGCGGCCGGCGCGACCTCGCGCTCTACCTCCAGAGCCGGTCCTCGGAGGTCTTCCAGACCGACATCCATCCGGCGGCGCGGATCGGCCGCGGCATCTTCCTCGACCACGCCACCGGCCTCGTCGTCGGCTCGACGGCGGTGATCGAGGACGAGGTCTCGATCCTGCACGGCGTGACGCTCGGCGGCACCGGCAAGCAGGGCGGCGACCGCCACCCGAAGATCCGCCAGGGCGTGATGATCGGCGCCGGCGCCAAGATCCTCGGCAACATCGAGGTCGGCGCCCGGGCCCGCGTCGCCGCCGGCTCGGTCGTGCTCCAGGCGGTGCCGCCCTGCACCACCGTGGTGGGCGTGCCCGCCCGCGTCGTCGGTTCGGCCGGCTGCTCCGATCCGGCCCGGGCGATGGACCAGTTCATCCACCTGATGGACGGGATCTGAGACAGCGGTCGCCGCGCCGCCTTGCCCGGCCGGTCCCGGCGTGGCAAGGCGGGGCCCACCGCCCCTGCACCGCCCCCGCGGCACGCCCGGCGGGGAGGGGGCGTCGTCGCGTCCCGAGCCCGGCCCGCGGCTTCGGGATCCTCGATCAAGACGGAACGCAGCCGCGCCGGATCGCTCCGGGCGCGGTCGCCGACTGCAAGCAGCTGAAGAGGCCAGCGTGAACAAGACCGAGATGACGAAGGTCGAAGGCTACCTTCGCCGGACCTTCGCGAACCACAACATCCGCCTCGTCGCCCGTCCCAAGAAGACCGACTCGGCCGAGGTCTATATCGGCGAGGAGTTCGTCGGGGTCCTGTCGGTGGACGACGAGGACGGCGACCGCTCGTTCAACTTCTCGATGGCGATCCTCGACACCGACCTCGACGAGTAGTCGTCGCGCGAGCGATCCCCGACGGCCGCTCAGGGCTCGGAGCCGAACAACCGCTCCAGCCCGGCGAGGCCCGCGCTCCAGGCCGGGAGCCGTTCGGGCGAGAAGCGCAGGCGCAGGCTCAGCGCGCCGATCCGCACCTCGCTGAGGCAGGCGGCATCCGGCTCGGGGCTGGCGCCGGTGGTGCAGCGGGCCGCGAACCGGCCGCCCTCGCCCTCGGCGAGGTAGAGGTCTTCGCCCTCGAACGGCGTTCCGGCGCGGAAGCGCCGGCGCATCAGGCCCTCGGGCAGGGGCTGCGCCTCGGCGGTGAGGAAGCGGGCGTAGCGCCGGGCCGGGCTCAGCGGGGCCTCGGTCTCGGGTGCGCGGGTCGCCGTGACCCGCATCAGGCCGGGCAGGGCGCTGCCGGTCAGTTCGCTCCACGGAATCGCCAGGTCGATGCGGCCGCCGTCAGTCCCGGCGGCGGGCCGGACGAACCAGGCCGCCGGCAGCACGACAGGGCGCGGCGCGAGCGTGCCGACGACCACCGGGCCGGCGGGCTTCGGCGGCCGGGCGAGCCAGGTCGCCGCGAGCCCCGTGAGGGCGACGGCGCCGACGAGGCCGAGGGCGCCTCCCAGCATGAGCCGCCGGTCGAGCGGGACGAGGAGCGGCGGGGCGGCCCGGGGCGATCCGCGACCGGCCGCCCGCAAGCGTCCCGGGCGCACGCCATCCCGGTCGAGTCTTGCCCTATCAAGTCCTGCCCGATCGAGTCCCGCCCGGTCCAGTCCCGTCGGGGCGCTCAGTGCCGACCGCATGGCGCCCGCCTCCGCATTCGTTCGAGTCCCTGCTCCCGAGAGGGAGCACCCGCGAACGTTCGGCTCGCGTCCTTAACGGCCCCTTACCGCAGGGGCGGGGCGGCCCCGATTTTTTTCGCGCTTCACGAGCGCGATGCCTGGGCAAGTCCCGCGGCGGGACATGGCGAAGAGATCTGTGGATAACTGAATATTAACCATAACCGCAAATCGCGACTGGCGCAGGGTGGGACGAACGCGCCGCCAGGGATTTAACGATCCATGAACCTTTCGCCCTCCGCCCTCGAGAACCTCCAGACGCTGGTGCTCGGCCTCGCTTTCGCGGGCCTGCTGGCGAGCGCCTTCGAATGGGCGACGGCGCGCCGGGCGAGCTTCGGGCTCCTGGCGAAGGGCGGGCTCGTGGCGGTGGCCTCGCTGCCGCTCCTCGCCTTCGGGGCGCCGTTCATCATCCTGCGCAACACCGTGCGCGGCCGGCGGATCGAGGGGCGCCCAATCCCTTTCGTGATGTTGGCGACGATCCTGGCCTGCGGCTGGAGCCTGGTCTCGGGCCGGGTGGTGCTCGACCTCGCCCACTTGTTCGCGGGCGCGTGACGGTCGGTCGGGGATCGACCTCTCGACCTTAGGGAATGTCGCTCCCTATTCGTCCGCAGACCTCGTCAGGGATGCGCACGATGCCGATCGCCGTCCTCGCCCTGTGCTTCACCGTCGGTCTGGCGGTGCACGCCGCCAAGACCGGGCGGTTCTCGCCCTGAGGCTGGATCATCATCCTGCTGCCGCCCCTGGGCGGCGTCGCCTACCTCCTCGTCGAGGTGCTGCCGGAACTCCTCGGCTCACCGCGCGGGCAGAGGACGCAGCGCGCCGTCGCGCAGCGCGTGAACCCCGAGAAGACCTACCGGGTCCTGCGTGACCGGCTCATCGATGCCGACACCGTGGCCAACCGGGCGCGCCTGGCCGAGGAATGCGCCGCGCTCGCCAAGTGGCAGGAGGCCTGGGAGCAGTACGACGAGATCGTCCGCCGGCCGAACGGTGACGAGCCTGTCTTTCATCTCGGCTTGGCCGAAGCCGACCTGGAACTCGGTCGGCCCGACGCGGCGCTGGCGGGGCTCGAGGCCCTGAAAGCGCGGGAGCCCGACTTCGCGAGCGCCCGCGGGCACATGGCCTACGCCCGGGCGCTCGCGGCGCTCGGCCGAACCGACGAGGCGCTCGATGCCTTCGAGGCGATCTCGCAACACCATCACAGCTACGAGGCCCGGGCCCGGCTCGCGGCGCTGATGGCCGACACGGGACGTATCGAGGAGGACCGTCGCACCGCCCAGGAGATCCTGGATCGCCTGCGGCGCGCACCCGCCCATGTCCGCAAGATCCAGGCGGGGTGGGGCCGGGTCGCCGAGGAGGTGCTGCGCCGGACCTAACGGCGCGGAGCGGGACGTCTCAGCGATTCGCGGTGGTGACCGGCGAGGCGATCCCGTTCAGCGCCACCCAGGCGAGGCCGTCCTGGCCCTCGCGCTTCACGTAGGTGTAGCCGGTGCGCTGCCAGGGCAGGATCGCGTTGGTCTTGTTGTCGAGGATGTAGTCGCCCCGGTCGGTGCGGACCATCAGGACGGCGTGGCCCTCGCCGATCTCGTCGATGACCACGGTCATGCGCAGGGCCCGGCGGGCGAGGCCGCGCTCGACCAGCATGCGGCGCTTGAGGAGCTGGTAATCCTCGCAATCGCCCATTCCGTCGTCGGGAAAATCCCAGCGGTCGACCACGCCCCAATGGTCCTGGTCGACCACCGGGCGGATGCGGCCGTTGACGCGGCGGTTGACGGCGGTGAGCGTGCGCCACAGGGCCGGCGTCATCGTCAGCGTCGTCGGCTCCTTGAGGTCGACGGCGCATTCCGCCGGGTAGCGGGCGCAGAAGTCGTTCCAGGCGCTGACGGGCTTGGCCGAACCGCCGCGCTCGATCGCCGCGCTGGCATCCGGCAGGGCCGCGAGGGTCTGCGTCTGCCCCTGGGTGGTGGCGCCGCCGACCAGCAGGAGGGCGCCGAGAAGACCCAGCTGCGCCGCACGGGCGCCACGCATCAGGAGGCCCTGGCGGTCGATCCGAAAATCGACGTGGCTCGCCCGGCCCAGGCCGTCCATCACTGCCCGCATTGCCCCATCGCTTCGTTGAGCTTGGTTCTTGCATCCAAGCTGCCACGGGGCCGGGCGGGGCTCAACCGAAAAATTTAAACCCTGGTAAACGGTCTCGCCGCACTTTGGTTCCAATTCGAGACGCAGATTTTTCGGTGATTCGCCGGCTCAGCGGTTCGCGGTGACGGTCGGGGCGGTGGCGCCGCCGAGGGACACCCAGGCGGTGGCGTCCTGTGATTCGCGCTTGATGTAGGTGTAGCCGGTCTTGTGCCAGGGGAGCACGGCACTGGTCTTGTTGTCGAGGACGAAGTCGCCGCGGTCGGTGCGCAGCATCAGTACGGCGTGGCCCTCGCCCTTCTCGTCGATGACGACGGTCATGCGCATCGCCCGGCGGGGCAGGCCGGCCTGGGCCAGCAGCTTGCGCTTGAGGAGCTGGAAGTCCTCGCAATCGCCCGAGCCGTCCTCGGCGAGGTCCCAGCGGTCCGGCACGCCCCAGTGCTCCTGGTCGGTGACGGCGCGCAAGCTGGTGTTGACCTGGCGGTTGACCGTCGTGACGGTCTGCCACAGCCGCGGGGTCAGCGTGACCTGGGCCGGCTCGCTCGCGTCGACGGCGCATTCCGAGGCGTAGCGCGAGCAGAACTCGATCCAGCCGACGATCGGCCGGGCATGGCCGAGATCGGGGGCGCCGACGCTCGGCATCGGCAGGGCGGCCAGGGTCTGGGCCGAAGCGGCCCCGCACGAGGCCGCCGCGACGAGGGCCGCGCCGACCAGAACCCGCTTCACGTTGCGCCCGAAACCCGTGGTCATCTGAGCCATCCCCTTCGTTAGGAAGGAGAGTGCCGCCCGACCTGCTGGCCCGCGCTGAAATGGATCTGCGCAATTTTATCGAATCGGCCGCCCGGAAGACCGGCGCGGCGACAGGACCAAGACCCCGCTCAACTGATCCGGTGAAAGCGATCATTCGCGTTCACCGGCCGGTGAGCTTAACCGGAGGTTCCCGGCTGGATCGGCGCCTGGTAGGACAGCCCCATGTCCCATGGGAAGTAGATCCAGGTGTCCTGGCTCACCTCGGTGACGAAGGTGTCGATCAGGGGCCGGCCGGCGGGCTTGGCGTAGACCGTGGCGAAGTGGGCGTCCGGCAGCATGGCGCGGACCACCTGGGCGGTCTTGCCGGTATCGGTCAGGTCGTCGAGGACGAGCACGCCGCGGCCGCGTCCGTCGCCGATGGCGCGGATGCTCGGCGCCACGTCCTTGAGCACCTGGAGCGAGCCCTGCTCCTGGTAGTCGTGGTAGCTCGCCACGCATACGGTCTCGATGAGCCGGATGCCGAGCTCGCGCGCCACGATCGCGGCCGGCACCAGCCCGCCGCGGGTGATGCACACGATGGCCTCGAACGGGCCGGCGCCGGCGAGGCGCCAGGCCAGGGCCCGGGCGTCGCGGTGGAACTGGTCCCAGGAAACGGGAAACGCCTTGTCGCTCGGGGCAGCCATTGTCTCTCAGGTCCGCTCTGCTTGGAGGCGCGCCAGCAGCGCCTCGATCTCGGTGCGCGCGGCGGCCAGCGCCTCGGGCTCGCGGCCGCGCACCACGATCTGGTTGCGAAAGCCCGCCGGGGTCATCGACGGGTAGGAGCCGATCGAGACGCCCGGATGCGCCTTGGCGATGACCGCCAGGCCCTCGGCGTAGCCGCCCTCCGGCAAGTTGCCGGCCTCGATCGTCTCGGCGGTCACCCGCGCGCCGGTCTTCAGCCGCGGGGCGACCGAATCCATCATCGCCTGCATGATCGAGGGCACGCCCGCCATCACGATCACGTTCTCGATCATGAAGCCCGGCGCCTTCGAGATCGGGTTCTCGATCAGCTCGGCCCCGAACGGGATCCGGGCCATGCGCAGGCGGGCCTCGTTCAGGTCCTCGGGCTTGATCCGCTCGAGCAGCATCGCCCGCGCCCGCGGGTCGACGTCGATGCCGACGCCGACCGCTTGGGCCACGCAATCGGCCGTGATGTCGTCGTGGGTCGGGCCGATCCCGCCGGTGGTGAACAGGTAGGTGTAGCGGGTCCGCAGCGCGTTGACCGCCGCCACGATCTCCTCGGCGACGTCGGGCACCACCCGCACCTCGCGCAGGTCGATGCCGGAATTGGTCAGGTACTCGGCGATGTAGCCGATGTTCTTGTCCTTGGTGCGTCCGGACAGGATCTCGTCGCCGATCACCAGGATGGCGGCCGTGACCGGGGCGGGGCTGGCGTCAGGCATCTCGGGGGCTCTCTTCGACGGCCCGCCGCCCGGCGGCGGCCACAGGGTTGCGCCCGCCTTATCGCGGCGCCTCGCGGGGCTCAAGCGTGACACCCCGGCGCCCACCGGGTTAAGCGGCGGGCATGTCCACCGGAATCGTCCCTCCCATGCGCGCGTCCCGATGCGTTTCCCCGGCCCGCTGACCGAGGGGCGGCTGGTGCGCCGCTACAAGCGCTTCCTGGCCGACGTCGAACTGTCCGACGGCAGCCTCGTCACCGCGCATTGCGCCAATCCGGGCGCGATGCTGGGGCTCGTCGCGCCCGGTCGACCGGTGCTGCTCTCGGCCTCGACCAATCCGGCCCGCAAGCTCGCCTGGTCGTGGGAGCTGGTCGAAGCCGACCTTCCCGGGGGGCCGCAATGGGTCGGCATCAACACCGCGCGGCCGAACGCCTTGGTGGCGGAGGCCTTTCACGCGGGGCGCCTCCCGCCGCTCTCCGGCGCGACCTCCTGGCGGGCGGAGGTGGCCTACGGCCGGGCGAGCCGGGTCGATTTCCTGGCCGGCGACGCCGACGGCCCGATCCACGTCGAGGTCAAGAACTGCCACCTGATGCGGGAGCCCGGCCTCGCCGAGTTCCCCGACTGCGTCGCCGCCCGCAGCGCCCGCCACATGGACGAGCTCGCCGAGGTGGTGCGGCTCGGCGGGCGCGCGATGGTGATCTGGGTGGTGCAGATGCGGGCCGAGCGGTTCGCGGTCGCCGGCGACCTCGACCCGGGCTTTGCCGCCGCGTTCCGGCGCGCGCGGGCCGCCGGGGTGGGGGCGCATGCCTTCATCTGCCGGGTCGATGCGACCGAGGTGACGATCGGGGAGGAGATCCCGATCGTCGGCTGAGGCGCCTACCAGCGCCCGTCCCCGCCCTCGTCGTCCCAGTGCCGGTGGCGGCGCCAGGGGGGCGTGCCGCCCCAATGCGGGCCGTCCCAGCGCGGGCGGTCGCGGTACTCCGGCGCCTCGTCGCAGACCCGCACCCGGCGCACCACCTCGTCGCCGTCGGCGTCGATGCGGCGCTTGACGAAGACCCGGCAGGGTCCCGGGCCCTGCGCGAAGCGCGGCGGGGGAGGAGGAGGTGCCGGGCGCCACTCGCCCCGGCTCTCGAAGCGGGGCGGCTCGGGAGGGGGCGGAGGGGTCGGGCGCCACTCGCTCCGGCCCTCGAAGCGCGGCGGCGGGTAATCGTCGAGATCGGCCGCCGCGACCGGGCCCGCGAAGGCGAGGAGCGCGAAGGCACCGAGGATCAGGGAGCGCGCGGTCATGGCGGGCGACTCGTGTGTGGCAAGCTCGGGCGGTGATGACCGCCGGCATGTCCGTCACTGTCGCGCCCACCCGTTGAACCGGGGCTGAAGCCGGCGTTGTCGAACCGTCAGGTTTCGGGACTCGCCACGGCGCGGCGCGACGGATGCCGGCTGTGGATGCCCGGGCGGCGCCGGCTTGTCCGGGTCGGCCGTCTCCGCGAACCTGGAGCTGCAATGGCCGGCGACGGGTCGCCCCGGGCCGCGGGAGCGGCCTCGCCGAGAAGGATCACGCCTCATGCGCCTCCTGAGGGCCGAAGACCACGCGCGCATGCCATGGAAGAACGGCGGCGGCGAGACCGTCGAGGTCGCCGTCCATCCCGCCGTGCCCGGGCTCGACGGGTTCGACTGGCGCGTCTCGATGGCGACCGTCGCGGCCGACGGTCCGTTCTCGTGCTTTCCCGGCATCGACCGGACGCTGGCCGTCTTCGACGGCGCGGGCCTGGAGCTGTCGGTGGAGGGGCAGGGAGCGCATCGCCTCACGCCGGCCACCGCGCCGCTCGCCTTCCCGGGCGACGTCCCGGCCTTCGCCCGCCTCGTCGGCGGGCCGGTCACCGACCTCAACGTCATGACCCGGCGGCGGGCCTGCCGGCAACGGGTGACGCGGCTCCGGGGAACCCACCCGTCCGCCGCCTTGTGCGGGGCTTGGATCGTCCTCGTCACCGCCGGTCCCTCGCTCGTCACGGTCGATGGCCGGGAGGTGCGGCTCCGACGCGGCGACGCTCTGCTCGGCGAGGGCGGTGCCGCGGTCGCCGGGGGCGACGATCCGGTCGACCTCTTCGCGGTGGAGATCGATCCCGTCTCACCCTCGTGACGGCGGCGCCGAGACGAGGCCCTGGGCCCGGCCCTCGCCGAGGAGCCAGCGGTGGAAGGCCCGCGCCCCGGTCTTCCTCAGGGAATCGGGGTTCCAGGCCAGGTAGTAGGGCTCGGGCAGCGCCAGGCGCAGGTCGAAGGGGACGACCAGCTTGCCCGTCTCGAGCTCCGGCCCGATGAAGGCGATCTGCCCGAGCACGAACCCCTGGCCGGCCAAAGCCGCGTCGATGGCGCTGCCCGACAGGCCGTAGGTGAGGTTGGCGGGCGGCGGCCGGGCACCGATCAGCCGGCCCCACTCGGCCCAGCCGGGATTGGCGCCGAACCGCGTATCCCAGGCGATGTGCAGAAGGGGAAAGCCCAGGATGTCGTCCGGGCCGGAGAGGTGCCGGCCCTCGATCAGGGCCGGCGCGCAGACCGGCACGATGTGGTCGACGAAGAGCTCGGCGTGGTGCGGCGGATGGCGGCGGCCGCCGTAATAGATCCGCAGGTCGACCCCGGCCTGCGCCAGGTCAGGCTCCGCATCGCTGCCGACGAGCGAGACCCGGGCGGTGGCCTCGAGGGCGGTCCAGTCGCGCATCCGGCGGCCGATCCACTTGCCGAGCACGGTCGTCAGGCAGGACAGCACGATGACGTCCGCGCTCGCCTCCCGCAGGGTGGCGGCGGCATCGGCGAAGGCCGCGAAGCCCTGGCGGATCTGCGCGTGGTACGTCGTCCCGAGCGGCGTCAGGCGCAGGCCCCGGCCGTCATGCTCGACGAGCCGCGCCTCCACCGCCTCCTCGAGCTTGCGCAGCTGCTGGCTGATCGCCCCCGGCGTCACCCCGAGATCCGCCGCGGCGAGCGCGACGCTGCCGGTCCGCCCGAGGGCGTCGAAGGCCTGGAGCGCCTTCAGGGGAGGCAGGGGGGACACGAGACTTCCGGCATGACACCTCCGCCATATCGCCCGGGATCCGGCGCTGGGCCGATCCTGCGCAGATTTTCTAAACCATGAAGCAGAATCCCTGCGCTCCCCGCAAGCCCGGACCCGGGCATACTGGTCGGCACCGAGGCCGCGCCGTCCCGTTCAGGAGAGCCGTGAATGACCCGACCGGACAAGCTCAAGCTGGGCACCTTCGTCTACACGTTCGGCTTCCACCCGGCGGCATGGCTGCACCCGGGCAGCGACGTGCGCGGCGCCAACGACCTCGGCCATCTGGCCCACTGCGCGAAGGTCTCGGAAGCCGCGAAGCTCGACTTCATGTTCTTCGCCGACAGCCCGGCGAGCGCGATCGGCGATGCGGGCGCGCTCGCCCGCAACCCCACGAAGATGAACCGCTTCGAGCCGATCACCGCCATCACGGCCCTGTCCCAGCACACCGACCGGATCGGGTTCGTGGCGACGGCCTCGACGAGCTACTACGAGCCCTACAACGTCGCCCGGCTGTTCGCCTCGGCCGACCACCTCTCCCGCGGCCGCATCGCCTGGAACGTCGTGACCTCGGACCACGACGAGACCGGCTACAACTACAACCGCGAGGGACTGCCGCCCCATGCCGAGCGCTACGAGCGCGGCGAGGAGTTCCTCGACACGGTGTTCGGACTCTGGGACAGCTTCGAGGACGACGCCCTGCTCCTCGACCGGGAGAGCGGCGTCTACTACGACAAGGACAAGCTCCACACGCTCAACCACAAGGGCAAGCACTTCCAGGTGCGCGGACCGCTCAACATCGCCCGCACGCCGCAGGGCCGGCCGGTGATCGCGCAGGCCGGCGGCTCCGAGCAGGGCATGGAGCTGGCCGCCCGCACCGCCGAGATGGTCTTCTCGCTGGCCTCGAACATCGAGAAGAACCGGGCCTTCTACGCCAACGTGAAGGGGCGGATGGCCCGCTACGGCCGCGACCCGAACGACCTCAAGATCCTGCCCGGCATCGTCATCAACGTCGGCGAGACGCGCGAGGAGGCGGAGGCGAAGGCCGAGGCGCTGGTCGCGATGATGCACCCCGATGTCGGCCTGCTGATGCTGCAGGAATTCCTGGAGACCGACCTCCACGGCGTCGACCTCGACAAGCCGTTCCCGATGGACCGGATGCCCGCCGCGGCCAAGGGGTCGAAGGCGATGTTCGAGGAGCTGAAGGAGTTCGTCACCCAAGGCCACACGATGCGCGAGCTGATCACGCATTACGCCCGCCGCCATACCGGCAACGGGCTCACCGGCACGCCGGCCGAGGTCGCCGACTTCATGCAGGAATGGTTCGAGACGAAGGCCGCGGACGGCTTCATCCTGATGTGCCCGACCCTGCCCTCGAGCCTGGAGGACTTCACCCGCCTCGTCGTGCCCGAGCTGCGCCGCCGCGGCCTCTTCCGCGAGGAGTACGAGGGGACGACGCTGCGGGAGAATCTCGGTCTCTCGACCCCGCCGAACCGCCACGCGCTGGCCCGCGGGAGGGACCGGGCATGACCCTGGCGATGGCAACCCGGATGCCGGGCGCGCCCCGGGCCGCGTATCCCGGCGAGGCGGCGGGCGGCGAGCGGGCCGGTCCCGCGCTCCTGTCGGGCGATGCCGAGACCTTCCGGCAGCTGTGGCGCGGGATCGGCGCGACCGTGGCGCTGGTCGCGACCGAGCACGATGCGGCGCGCCACGCCATGCTGGCGACCGCCGTCACCTCGGTCTCGATGGATCCCCCCTCGCTCCTCGTCTGCGTCAACCGGACGGCGTCGTCGCACGCGGCCCTTCGGGCGCGCGGCGCCTTCTCCCTCGGCATCATGGCGGCGGCGCACCGGGACCTCGCCGCCGCCATCGCCCAGGCGCCGTCGGCCGCGCGCTTCGACCACGGCACCTGGCGGGCGCTGCGCGCCGACAGCGACGCGATCGAGGGACTGCCCTGGCTGGAGGAGGCCGACGCGACCCTGTTCTGCGCGATCGACATCTGCCACGATTACGGCACGCACGCGGTCCTGATCGCCCGGATCGCGGGTGCGGTCGGCGCCTGCCCGGGCGATCCCTTGCTGTACCGCGACGGCGGCTACGGCCGGTTCGCGGCCGCGGACGCGTGACGGAAAGCCCCGGACGCCATCGTCCGGGGGCGGGCCGCGAGGCGTCACCCCCGGGTGGACGCCTCGCCGGCATCCGGGCCGAAATTCGCGACGAGCTGATGCTCGCTGCCGGGATAGAGGAGCCGGACCCCGGTCACCCAGGCGCTCGCGACCTGGGTGCGCCTGACGATCTCCAGGCACGCCTCGCCGACCGCGAGCTCGAGGAGCTTGGCCTCGGCCGCGGCCGCGTTCACCGCGCGGACGCGGTGGCTCGCCACGCTCCAGGGCACCGCCTCGAGCAGCCAGGCTCCCGGGGCGAGCGCGGTGAAGTCCTGGCCCTTGGCGCCCTCGGCGACCGCCGGGTTGATCAGCCGGGTCTCGAGGCAGAACGGGCGGCCGTCGGCCAGGTGCAGGCCCTGAAGCCAAAGGACCTCGGCACCCCCGGGCGGCCCCCCGAGGAGCAGCGCGTCCTCCTCCTTGCCCGGCCGCATCCGGCGGGCGAGCAGCTGGAAGCGGTAGGCGCGGCCCGAGCTGCGGACCTCGTCGCGGATGTCGGCGATCGCCACCACGGCCGATTCGGCGCGCGGCTGGGCGACCTGCGTGCCGCTCTTCTTGCGCCGGACGAGAAAGCCCTCGCGGGCGAGCTGGCCGAGGGCCTTGTTCATCGTCATGCGCGACACGCCGTAGCGCTCGGCGAGCTCGGTCTCGACCGGGAGCTGGGATCCCGGCGGCCAGCGCCCGTCGACGATCAGCGCGCGGATGTCCTCGACGATGTGGTCGTGGCGGGTCGAGCCCTCGGGGAGGCGGGTCGAGCCTTCCGGGAGCACGGAGGGCGGGGAGGCCGTGGGGCGGGTCGTCCGGCCCGGCGCGCTCACGCGGGCTGCAGCAGCATCGCCGCCCCGCGATCGAGATAGGTCTCGAGGAACTGCGTCAGGCGCGGGTGGCGGGGCGCGGCGAACAGCTCGCCCGGGGTGCCGTTCAGGAGGACGCGCCCGTGGTCCAGGAAGGCGATGCGCTGGCCGACGGTCGCCGCGAAGCCGATCTCGTGGGTCACGACCACCATCGTCATGCCCTCGGCCCCGAGGTCGCGCATGACGTTCAGCACCTCGCCGGTCAGCTCGGGATCGAGGGAGGCGGTCGGCTCGTCGAACAGCAGGATCGCGGGCTCGAGGGCCAGGGCGCGGGCGATCGCGACACGCTGCTGCTGGCCGCCGGACAGCTCGGACGGGTAGTGCCGGGCCCGCGCCTCAAGGCCGACGCGGCGCAGCTGCGCCATGCCGCGCGCATCGGCCTCGGCCCGCGACAGGCCCTTCACGGTGACGAGCGCCTCGGTGACGTTGCCGAGCGCCGTCATGTGCGGCCAGAGGTTGAACTGCTGGAACACCATGCCGATGCCGGCGCGCACCGCGCGGATCCGGTGCGGGGGCAGGCGCACCCGCTTGCCGTCGGGCCGCTCCTCGAAGCCGAGGGGCTGCCCGTCGATGAGGATCGTGCCCCGCGTCGCCTCTTCCAGGAAGGCGATGCAGCGCAGGAGGGTCGACTTGCCCGAGCCCGACGGACCGATCAGGCAGGTGGTCGCCCCGCGGGCGATCTCGAGGTCGATGTCGTGCAGGACCTCGGCCTTGCCGTAGCTCTTGCACAGGCCGCGGATGGCGATGGCGGAAGGAGGAAGCGTCATGCGAACCTGAACTTCGAGAGCCGGCGCTCGATCATCCGGCCTGCCCAGCCGCAGGCCTCGACCAGCCCCCAGTAGATGACTGCGAGCAGGAACAGCGCCTCCAGGAAGGCGTATTGCTGCGAGCCGATGGCGCTGATGACCCCGGTCGCCTCCGGCACCGCGATCACCGACAGGACGGCCGTTTCCTTGACCAGGATCACCGCCATGTTCACGCATTGCGGCAGGACCAGCATGGTCATCTCGGGGACGAGGATGCGCCGGACGATCTGGGCCCGGGTGAGGCCTACGCAATGCGCGGCCTCGACATGGCCCCGCGGCACGGCGGCAAAGCCCGCCCGGAAGATCTCGGAGAAGTAGGCGGCGGCGTAGACGGTCAGGCCGAGGAGCCCGGCCGGCACCGGATCGAGGCTGAGCCCGACATACGGCCCGCCGAAATAGAGCAGGAAGATCTGCACGAGGAACGGGGTGCCGCGCAGCACCTCGACCACGAGTCGCAGGGCGAGGCCGAGGGGCGCGGGCCCGAAATGCCGCAGCGCGGCGACGACGAAGCCGAGGACGACGCCCATCGCCGCCGCGGCGAGCCAGATGCCGAGCGTGACCTTCAGCCCCGACAGGATGGCGGGCAGCGCCGCGAGGATAACCGAGACGTCGAAGCTCATGCGAGACGCCCCCGGCGCAACGCGCGCTCCGTCAGGCTGCCGCCGGCGGCCACCAGCCAGTTGATCGCCAGGTAGAGGCCGCCCGCGGCCGAGTAGAACAGGAGCGGCTCGTAGGTCGAGGCGGCGAGGTTCTGGGCCGTGCGCGTCAGCTCGACGACGCCGACCACCGAGATCAGCGAGGACGCCTTCAGGATCAGGATCGCCTCGTTGACCAGCGCCGGGACGGTGAGCCGCAGCGCGATCGGCGCGCGGATGCGGCGGAACTGCTGCCAGGGCGACAGGCCGGCCATGTCGGCGGCCTCGAGCAGGCCGCGCGGCACGCTGGTGAAGCCGCCGCGCAGGTTCTCCGCCTGGTAGGCGGCGGTGCAGAGCGACAGCCCGATCAGCGCCGCCACCACGCTCGGCACCGCGAGGCCGAGGACCGGCAGGAGGTTGTAGATCAGGAGCAGCTGGACGAGGAGCGGGACGCCCCGGAAGAAGCTCACGAACAGGCTCGCCGGCCAGCGCAGCCACGGCCGCGGCGAGAGCTTGGCGGCGCAGACCAGGAGGCCGATCAGGAGGCCGATCGCGATCGCCGCGACGCTGATGGCGACCGTATAGCCGGCCGCCTTGAGCATCAGTTCGAACAGCCGGGCGGACATCGGGCGCTCGAGACCGGCCGCCGCGTCAGAAGCTCGGCTCAGGCGCGACGTCCGGCGTGTCGAACGCGGTGCCGAACCACTTCTCCTGCAGCTTCTTCATGCGGCCGTCGGACTTGATCTTGACGAGCGCGGTCTGCACGGCATCGAGCAGGGCCTGGTCGTCGGGCTTCTTGGTGCCGATATAACCGAAATAGCTCTTCTGGCCGAAGGGCGGCTTGACGACCGCGAAGGTGCCGGGCTGCTTCGAGGCGACGTAGGCGATGTTGGGCAGCGAGTTCGCCACCGCCGCGATGCGCCGCGCCGCGAGGTCCGCATAGGCCTCGTTGAAGCCCGGATATTCGCGCATCTCGACCGGCTTCGGCAAGGTCGCCGCGTAGGTCTTGAGCTGGGCGAGCTGGGCCGTCGCCTTGCCGGCGCCGACGGTCTTGCCGGCGATGTCCTCGGGCTTCTGGATCGAGTCGTCCTTCGCGCCCTTCAGGATGGCGACGGTCGCCTCGGCGACCGGGGACAGGAACCGGTAACGCTCCAGGCGCGCCTTGGTGATGGTGGCGGGCCCCGCCACCATGTTGAACTGGCCCGCCTCGAGGGCCGGCAGCACGCCGTCCCAGGGCAGCTCCACCCACTTGATCTTGACGCCGAGCTCCTTGCCGACCTCCGCGAAGGCGTCGACGTTGAAGCCGGCATGCTCGCCGGTCGCGTCGATGAAGTCGAAGGGCGCGAAGGCCGTCTCGGTGCCGACCTTGAGGACGCCCTCGGCCTTGACGCGCGCCAGGGCGTCCTTGGCCTGCGGGTCCTTGGCTTGCGCGTTCTGGGCCTGGGCCATCGCCGGGACGGCCATCACCAGACCGAGGCCGAGAGTGATCTGCACGAAGAGACGCTTGTTCACGCGGGCCTCCCACAGGACCGGTCGGCGCGAAGGGGCGAGGCCGACGGGTTAATATGATTAGACATAAGGACGGCTGCCGATCCTGATGTCAATCGCGGGTCATCCGGCGGGATGCGAAAAAACGCGGCATCCGGTGGCGTCCGGAGCGCCTCCCGGGATCGTCCGGTCGACCCACCAGGGCGCGGCGCCGCCGGACCGGATGCAGGTCTCCGCCCAAATTTCGTGCAGCCGCGACGGGCGCGCCAATGCCAGTGGGGCCGGCACTGCGCGAACGCAACGGCCGGTGGCGTCCTGGCGGTGGAAATCCTTGCGTCAATGATGCGGTTATACCGGGTCGGGAGTATTTTTCCTCGGAACAGGTTAGCGCGCGATCTGTTTGTGACCCACCGTCGCCGTACCGGCGACGGGGCCGAAGGGCGGCTCGCGTCGCCGGAAGGAAGAGGGACATGAGCAAGGGATATCCGTCGATGACCGCCCTGCTGGGCCTCCTGGCGGTCGCCGGCTACCAGAACCGGGACAAGATCGCCGAGTGGCTGGGCGGTCCCGACCAAGACCTCCACCGGTCGAGCGTGCCCCCGGTGCCGCAGGCCCGGCCCGGCCCCGGCGCGACGTTGCCGGCAGGCCTGGAGCGCGTCCTCGGCGGAGTGGGGTCGGCCGGGGTCGGCGGCCTCCTGGCGAGCGGCCTGAGCGAACTCGTCGAGCACTTCACGCATAGCGGCCACGGCGCGACCGCGCGGTCCTGGGTCGACCAGGGCGCCAACCAGGCCATCGCCGAGGCGGACCTCGAGCGCGCGATCGGCCCGACGACCCTCGACCACCTGATCCACCAGACCGGCCTGAGCCGGTCGGAGATCCTGGCGCGCCTGTCGCGCGACCTGCCCTCCGCGATCGATCGCTACGCGATCGACGGCCGCCGCCTCGGCTGAGCCCCGCGTCGTCCGGTGCGCGGCGGCCCCTTCCGGGACGCGGCCGCGCACAAGAGTCGACCGGACCTTAGCCGACCGGAGTTCCGCGACGCCGGGAAAGCCCCCGGGAGAGACCAGCCCCAGGAGAGACCGCGTCCATGATCGCCCGCCTGCACCGCATCCTCGTCACCGCGCTGCTCGGCGCCCTCATGGGCCTCGGGGTGATCCGGGCGCTGTTCGGCGGGCGCCCGAGGGCCGGGATCGCGGTGCCGGACCGGGGACGCGACCTCGTCGCCATCCCGGTACCGGTCGCCCGGACGGCGGGCCGTCGACGCATGGCCGCCGCGGGGCTCGCGGGCCTGCTGCTCGCGTCGGGCGCAGCCTGGATCGTCCTCCTCGACCCCGATGCGGGCCCGCGGCCGGGGTCGGCCACCCGGGAGGGTCAGGGACGGCCCCTCGCCGCGCTGTCGCCCGCCCGGCCCGGCGGCGGAGCGGCGCCGGCACCGCAAGCGGACATTCCCACGGCTCCTGCGCCGCGCGACGCGGTGCCGACGCCCGGGGCGGGATCCGACGCGCGAGCGCTCGTCACCGCAACCCCGCCCGCACCGAGCTTCGACGTCGTGCGCGTCGAGCCGAACGGCGACGCCGTGATCGCCGGCCGGGCGGCGCCGGACGCCACCGTCGAGCTGCTGGTCGACGGCCGGCCCGTGGCGAGCGCCCGGGCCGATGCCGCCGGCCGCTTCACCGTCACGCCCGAGGCGCTTCCGACCGGCGGCAGCGAGGTCACGCTGCGGGCGGTCGAGGCCGACGGCCGCGAGCAGCGCTCCCCGGCCCGGGTCGCCGTGGTGGTCGCGCCGGCGAAGGACGCCCGGCCGCTCGTCGCCCTCACGTCCCCCGACGCCCCGACCCGGGTGCTGTCGCAGCCGGACCGCCAGCGGGAGACCCGGGCGGGCGCGGCCGCCGAGCCGGGACGGCAGGCGCCGCGCGAGGGCGAGGCGCCGTCGGGCGCGTCCCAGGCCCCGGCGAGCGGGACGGAAGCGGGCGCCGGCGCTGTGGCACCGCCGACGATCGTCAGCATCGATTCCCATCCGGGCGGACGGTTGTTCGTCACCGCGCGGGCGCCAGCCGGCGCGGCGATCCGGCTGTACCTGAACGACACGCTGATCGCCCCGGCCACCGTGGCGCCCGACGGCAGCGTGACCTTCACCATCGGGCGGGGCGTGAAGCCGGGCGCCTACACGGTCCGGCTCGACCGGATGGACCCCGCGACCGGGGCGGTCCGGGCCCGCGCCGAGGTTCCGTTCACGGCGCCCGATCCGGCGCATGACGGCGGGGTCGAGTACGCCGCCCCGAATACCGCGGCATCCGGCGACGCCGCGCGTCCCCGCACGCCGCCGGCCGTGCCGAGGCAGGGGGCGGCCGAGGCCCGGTCCGGCCGGCCCGCCGTCGTCGATCCGCTCGAGACGTCGAGCACGCGCAGCCGCGGAGGCGACGCGACGAGCGCGAGCGTCTACGTCCCCGAGGTCGCCACGGCCCGCATCGTGCGGGGCGACAGCCTGTGGAGGATCAGCCGGCGCGCCTACGGCGAGGGCGACCGCTACACGGTGATCTACGACGCGAACCAGGACCAGATCCGCGATCCCGACCTCATCTACCCCGGACAGGTCTTCGTCCTGCCGACCGACGGCGCCGCCGAGCGGCGCGATTGACCCCGAAACCCGGCGCGCCGAATCGCCCGATCCGCGAATCCGAAGCGTGCCGGTTAACGGCACGGTCAGCCCGGAATGGTACGACAGACCAATTGGGCGTGGAGCCGGGGCGATAAATGGCGAGGGCGGTGCGCAAGTCTTGGGTCGGACCTCGGAGTCGGTCTCGCAGCAGGAGCAAGTCCTGGGGTAAAGGCGAGTTATATGAAACGCTCTGCCTGCTGATCATCGGCGCCGGCTGCTACCTCATCGGCAGCGTCCTGGGCATCTTCGAGGTCGTGATCGCCTTCTCGCTGCAGCACGGCCTGCTCGACCTCGTGATGCTCGCCGGCTGCATGGGAATCGCGCTGTTCGGGGCGATCATCCGCAAGTCGCTGACGCTGCGCCGCACGATGCTGGAGCGCGACGCGGCGGCCAGGCAGGCCGAGGCGATCGCGCGCCACGACGCCCTGACGGGCCTGACCAACCGGCGCCACTTCGTCGAGGCGGTGGAGCGGGCGCGCGAGCGGATGGGCGAGGGCGAGCGCGCCGCGGTGTTCCTGATCGACCTCGACCGCTTCAAGCCCGTCAACGACCTCTACGGCCACGCCGCCGGCAACGCGGTCCTGTGCACGGTGGCCGACCGCCTCCAGGAGCTGCTGCCGGCCGGCGGCATGGCGGCGCGCCTGGGCGGCGACGAGTTCGCCCTGCTGGTGCCCTTCACGGGCAGCCTCGAGACCATCAAGCGGCTGGCCCAGCAGGCGATCGCGAGCCTCACCGCGCCGATCGACTGGAACGACGGGGAGGTCAAGATCGGCGCGACCATCGGCATCGCCCTCGTCAGCGCCGAGCACGATGCGGACGCGCTCCTGCACGCGGCCGACCTGGCGATGTACCAGGGCAAGCGCGAGGGCCGCGGCACCTTCCGGGTGTTCGAGGACGCCATGGACACCGAGCTGCGCGAGCGGGCGGCGCTCGAGGCGGAGCTGCGCGAGGCCGTCGAGCGCGGCGAGATCGAGCCGTTCTACCAGCCGGTCGTCGCGCTGCCGGGGCGCGACTGCGTCGGCTTCGAGGTGCTGGCGCGCTGGCGCCACCCGACCCGCGGCCTGCTCGGTCCCGACCAGTTCATCGGGATCGCCGAGGAGACCGGCATGATCGCCGACCTCAGCTACCGGCTGCTGCAGCAAGCCTGCCGGGACGCGCTGTCCTGGCCCCCGCACCTGCAACTGGCGATCAACATCGCGCCCCAGCAGTTCCAGGATCGCGGCCTCGCGCAGCGCCTCCTCGGCATCCTGGCCGAGACCGGCTTCTCGCCCCGGCGCCTGGAGGTCGAGATCACCGAGAGCGCCCTGGTGCAGGACCTCGAGGCGGCGCGCACCACCCTGACGTCGCTGCAGAACCTCGGCGTGCGCATCGCGCTGGACGATTTCGGCACCGGCTATTCGAGCCTCTACCACCTGCGCGAGCTGAAGTTCGACAAGCTCAAGATCGACCGCTCCTACGTCGACACCATCACCCTGAGCGAGGAGCGCGCCAAGCTGGTGGACGCCATCATCAGCCTCGGGCGCAGCCTGGGCCTGGTGACGACCGCCGAGGGCATCGAGACGGATGCCAGCGTCGACTGGCTCTCCGGCCAGGGCTGCGACTTCGGCCAGGGCTACCTGTTCGGCAAGCCGATGCCGAAGGAGGAGATCGACACGCTGCTCGAGGCGGGCCCGGTCCTGCCGCGGGACGCGCCGGTGATCGCCGCAAGACCCTCGTCCGAGGTCAAGCCGTCGTCCAAGGAGGGCCCGGCCGGGGACGTGGGGCCCGCCAGGCCCGGCGCCCCGTCGATCCCGGACCACGCGATCATCCGGTACGGCCGGGTGCGCGCCGCCTGAACCCGGACGGGCCCGCACCGGGAGAAGAGGCGAGCGTCGCTCAGGCGCGCCGGTCCTCGGGACCGTCCGGCCGGCGGAACCGAGCGAAGCTTTGCGCCAGCACCGGCAGGACCGTGAGGTTCAGGAGCGTCGAGCTGGCGAGACCGCCCAGGATCACGATCGCCATCGGCCCCTCGATCTCGCGGCCGGGCTCGCTGGCGCCGAGCGCGAGCGGCAGGAGGCCGAGGCCGGTGACCAGGGAGGTCATCAGGATCGGCACCAGGCGGTCGGCGGCGCCCTCGATCGCCGTGGCGGCGTCCCAGGTCCGGCCCTCGACGAGGACCAGATGCTCGTAATGCGCGACCATCATGATCGTGTTGCGCAGCGAGATGCCGAACAGCGTCACGAAGCCGACGACGACCCCGAGGGAGACGAGGCCGCCGGTGGCGGCCACCGCCAGCACCCCGCCGACGAGGGCGAAGGGCAGATTGACGAGGATCAGCGCGAGGTTGGCGGGCGACCCGGTGACGACCGTGAGCAGCAGCAGGATCCCGATCCCGGACAGCCCGGCATGGAGCGCGAGGTCGCGGCGGGCCTGTGCCTGCGCCTCCGCCGCTCCCCCGACGCCGACATAGACGCCCGGCGGCAGCTTCACCTCGCGGGCGATCTTGCGCTTCACGGCCTCGGTGAACGAGGCGACGTCCCGGCCCTCGACGTTCGCGGTCACCACCCGCACCCGCCGGGCGCCGTGATGGGCGACGGCGTAGCGCCCGACGGTCTCGTAGACGTCGGCGACCTGCGACAGGCGGATGATGCTGCCTCCGGGGGTGCGAAGCGGCAGGTCGCCGAGGCTCGACAGCCGCGAGCGGGCGGCCGGATCGAGGACGACCACGACGTTGAACACCGCGTTGCCCTCGTAGGACTGGCCGACCGTGTCGCCCTGGAAGGCGGTGCGGGCGAGCTCCAGCACCTCGATCGCGTCGAGGCCCCAGTGGCGCAGGTCGGCGGGTCGCAGGGTGAGGTTGATCTGCGGCAGGCCGGCCGGCGAGCGGAGCTGGATGCCGACGGCACCCCGGACCTCCGCGATCTCCCGGGCCACGTCCCGGGCCGCCGCCTCGATCCGGTCGAGGTCGGTCCCGTAGACGCTCACCACCACCGGGGCGGTGAAGCCCGACACCACCTCCTCGATGCGCTCGGTGAGGAAGGTCTTGAGGGAGAAGGTCGCGCCGGGCGTCGCCGCCATCAGCGCGCGGATCGCGGCCTCGGCCCGCTCCTGGGCCTGCCCGTCGAGATCCGGCGCGAGGTCGATGTGGATCTCGCTCTCGTGCGTCCCGCCGAGGTCGTAGCCGGCTTCCGCCCGGCCGACCTGCTGGGCGACGGCCCGCACCTCGGGGATCGCCTTCAAGCCCGCCGTGACGTGGCCCCCGAGCCGCAGCGTCTCCTGCAAGGAGGTGCCCGGGGCGGTCGCCATGTGCAGGATGAAGTGCCCCTCCTTGAGGTCGGGCAGGAAGGCGCCGCCGAAGGACGGCACCGGGACGGCGCTGGCGAGGACCGCGAGGAGCCCCGCCGCGGCGACGAGGGCCGGGTGCCGGGCCAGGGCCTGCAGCAGCCGGACATAGGCGCCGCGCACCGCCCGGGCGACCGGCGGCTCCCGCGCCGGCAGGGTCTTGCGCGGCGGGGTCCCGTGCGGCGGGGGTTTGCGCCCCGCGAGCAGCAGGCGCGCCAGGGCCGGGGTGACGGTGAGCGCCACCACCAGGGAGGCCAGGACCGCCAGGATGTAGGCGAGTGCCAGGGGTCCGAACAGGCGGCCGGGCACGCCGGTGAGCGCCAGCACCGGCAGGAACACCAGCAGCACCGCGAAGGTCGCGTAGGCGACCGAGACCCGGACCTCCAGGATGGCGTCGAGCACCACCCCGGCCTCCGGCCGGGGCGCGGCGCGGCGTCGGTTCTCCCGCAGCCGGCGCATCGCGTTCTCGACGCCGATCACCGCGTCGTCCACCACCTCGCCGATCGCGATGGCGAGCCCGCCCAGCGTCATCGTGTTGAGGCTGAGGCCGAAGGCGCCGAGCACCAGGACCGCGCCGATGAGCGAGAGCGGGATCGCCGTCGCGCTGATCAGCGCCGTGCGCCAGTCGAAGAGAAAAACCACCAGGACCGCGACGACGAGGATCCCGCCGAGCGCCAGGGCCTGGAGGACGTGGCCGGTGGCCCGGGCGACGAATTCGGCCGGGCGGAAGAGGTCGGCGCGCAGGACGATGCCGTCCCTGGCGAGCCCGGGCCGCAGCTCGGCGAGCGCCGCCTCGACCCCGGCCGCCGCCTCGACGGTGTTGGCGCCGTACTGCGCACCGATCATCATCAGGACGCCCGGCTTGCCGTCGACCAGGGCGGCGCTGATCGCCGGCTCCGGGCCGTCCACCACGTCGGCGACGTCGCCCAGCACCACGCTGGCGCCGCCCTCGTTGATCAGAACCGTGCGGGCGACCGCCGCCGGCGTCACCGACTGCCCCTCGGTCTGCAGGGTGATGCGCTGGTTGACCGTGTCGATGAAGCCGGCGCCGCGCACGCCGGTCGCCTTGCGGCCGGCGGCGAGCACGTCGGCGAGCCCGATGCGGAAGCGGACGAGGTCCCGCGGCCGGACCTGGATGCGGATCGAGCGGACGTCGCCGCCATAGACCAGCACCTCGCCGACCCCCGGCACGGCGAGCAGGCGCAGGCGCACCCGCCAGTCGGCGACGGTCCGCAGGTCCATGAGCGAGCGCGAGTCCGAGGTCAGCCCGGCGAGCAGGATCGCGCTCGTCGAGGAGGTGAGCGCCGTCATCGTCGGCGCGGCCACGCCCTGCGGCAGCCGGCCGGCGACGCCCGCCAGCCGTTCGCCGACGAGCTGGCGCGCCCGATGGATGTCGGTGCCGGCGCGGAAGGTCGCGGTCACCACCGACACGCCCTGGATCGAGTTCGACCGCAGGCCGGCGAGGCCGGGCAGGCCGTTGAGGACGCCCTCGACGGCCTGGGTGACCAGCACCTCGACCTGCTCGGGGTTGAGGCCGGGCGCCTCGGTCTGCACCGTGACGCTGGGCGGGGCGAATTCCGGGAAGACATCGTACTTGGCTGAAGTCAGGGCGGCCAGGCCGTAGACGACGAGGGCCAGCGCCAGCGCAACGACGATCCCCGGCCGGCGCACGGCGAACCGCACCAGGGCCGCCTGCAGGCCGGATGGGCCGGCGGGGGCCGGCGGGGGCGGGCAAGCGTCGGCCGGAGGCGGCGCGGCCGCGTTCGGATCCGTCATGGTCGATCGGTCGGGGTCATTCGGACGCCGTCGGGTTCATCGGACTGCGCATCAATCGTCGTCCGCATCGCCGGAGGCCTGGACCTGGCTCTTCAGCTCCTCGGTGAGCACGACCTGCGGCCCGGTCACGACGATGTCGGCCTCCCCGTCGAGGTCGTCGACCACGTAGCGGTCGGCGGAGACCGCCGCGTCCGGCTTGAGGGGATGGCGGACGAAGGCGTCGGGTCCGATGCCGCGGTAGATCCAGGCGCGTCCCTGCCAGTGGATCACCGCACTCTCGGGCACGGCGACCCCGACCGCCTCCTGCGGCGAGGTCAGGAAGGCCTGCACGCTCATGCCGGGCAGGAGGCCGCTGTCGCCGGCGGCGAGGTAGAGGTAGCCGAGGCCCTGGATGCGCTGGTCGGCCCGGGTCGCCGGCGAGACGAGGCGCAGGGGCACCCGCTCGCTCTGCGGCGGCACCTCGGCGGAGGCGTCGGCCGGGGGCGGCTTCGGCGCCTCGCCGGAGGGCAGCGTGACCTGCACCAGGAGGTCGGCGCGTTCGATCAGCCGGGTGGCGAGGGGCGCCCGCTCGACGATGGCCCGGCCCAGCACCGGCCCCCATTCCTGCTGCGCCGTGGCGGCGAATGTCCGCACCTGCGACTCGGCGGCCGCGACCGCCGCCTCGTCGGTGGCGGCGGTGCCCTCGACCGTCTCGCGCTGGGCGCCCGACACGACCGTGGTGCCGAGGGTCCGCGCCCGGCGCAGGGCCCCGGCCGAGACCTCCGCCCGCGCCCTGGCGGTGCGCAGGGCGGCGACCGCCCCGGCGTAGCTGTTGGTCAGGTCGGTGACGCGGGCCGGATCGAGCACGCTGCCATAGGCCGGGATCTCGATCCGGTGCGGCTGCCGCGCGAGGCGGGCGGTCGCGACCCCGATGCGGGCCCGCTCTTCGGGGGTCAGCCGCACGACGACGCGGCCGCCCTCGGACGACACCCGCGCCGGTCCCTGGCCCTGCGCCGGCACGACCCCGCCGCCCACGCACAAAGCCAGCACCGCGGACCGCACCGCCCGTCGCATCGTCGCGCCTCCCCCGTCACAGCCCCGCTTCTAAGCAGACTTGGCTTCGCAGGCCAACGCTCCGTCCCGCTTAGAACCTTGTTCTATCGCGGACTTTTGCCGCGAAATCGCCGGCCGCTCTTGTGGAATCTGCCCGGCGCGGATTCCAGCCCAGGGCAGGGCGGCGCCTCAGGGGACGGGCTCGGGGTTGGACCTCGCGCCCTGGTTCACCGACCGCTCGACCCACGCATCCAGCAGGAGGTGCGGCAGCGTGAGGGCGGCGAGGAGCTGAAGGGTCAGGGCGAGCAGCCGCTCGGTCCCGGGCGCCTGCCGGTAGGTCGGCCAGAGGAGGAGGCCGATGAGGAGCGTGAGCCCGAAGACCGGCAGCGCCAGCACGACCGCCCGACCCATCCCGTCGACGGCCGGGGCACGGGCGGGGTCGCCGGCGAGCGCCCGCATGTGCCGCGGCGCATGCAGGCAGACGAAGTAGAGCCCGAAGGCGCTGAGCGGCGGCAGGACCAGGAAGGCGAGGCAGAGACCGGCGAGCTCGAGGAGAAGCCGGGGCGCCGGCCGTGCCGCGAGGAGCCAGACGAGCGCCAGGCAAAGCCAGGCCTGGGCGAAGAATCCCCACCAGCCCGGCAGCACCGGCATCGCCGTGTCGGTCACGACCGCGAAGATGCGGGCGGTGGCCTCGGGCCGGGCCAGTGCCGGGAGCGCGATCGGCAGGCCGCCGCGCACCAGGGCCTCGACCGGGCGGCCCGGCCCGGCATCCTCGCGGCCGAAATGCAGGACCGAGAGGGCGAGGAAGCCCGCGAGCGTCGCCTCGGGGGCGAGCCGCCAGGCGACCAGCACCGCGGCGGTGAGCGCGAGATAGGGCGCGGCGAAGACCGGGAACCAGGCCCGCCCGAAGCGCGGTCGCAGGAGGGGCTTGGCCACCTCGCCGTCGAGGGCGCCGTGCGGCACCCCGAGGCCGATGACCACGACCAGCACGGCGAGCCAGCCCGCCTCCCGCGGCAGCAGGGCGGTCGCCGCGAGGAGGATGGCGGCGGCGGGGAGCAGGCAGAACGCGGCCCCCCGCCAGGCGGCGGGCCGCGGAATCCGCGGCACCGGGGCGCCGGCCACCGCCGGGATCGGGGAGGGCCGGCGCATCGCGCCCGCCTACTCGGCCGCCGCGAGGTGGGGCCGCACCGGGGCGGCCTTGCCCTCGGCGAGGTCGCGCTCGACGCGCTTGGCGGTCTGGACGGTGGCCATCAGGCCGTAGACGACCTTCGCCACGAGATCGAGCACCGCGATGATGCCGAGGCCGAGCGCCGGCCCGAGCAGGCCGAGCCCGTCGTCGCCGAACAGCAGCACGACCGGGTAGGCGAGCCAGATCACCGACAGGAACACGGCGTTGCGCAGGAAGTCGGCCCGGGTGTCGTCGCGCTCGTGGGCGTTCTCCTCGCGCAGCTGCACGAAGATCCCGTAATACACCGCCAGGAAGGCGCCGCAGGAGATGGCGAACCAGGTCCATTTCAGCCACGCCACCTGGCTGAGGCCGAAGACCAGCGCGGTGACGATCATGATCAGGTCGGAGCCGATCATCCCGCCAACGACCGCGCGGCGGCGCATCCCGCTATGCATCGCGGTGTTGGCGAGGCCGAGCAGCAGGAGCGGCGTCGTGAACGACCAGTCGATGTAGCGCGCGAAGTAGAACGCCCGCGTGGCCGTGCCGGCATCCGGCCCGGCCGGCAGGAGGATGCTGCCCTGGCCGGTCGCCATCGCGAAGTACGAGCAGGCGGCGATGATCGGCACCAGGCCGTGGATGATGGTGTCGGCCTCCTCGGCCGGGGTGCGCCGCTTGCCGATGAACAGGATCAGGGCGGCGCCGACGCTCATGCCGGCGAAGCCGACCCAGAGCCAGAATTGCGGTGACATCAGTTCGTCCGTTGCTCGAAAAGCCAACCCCATCGCAACGGTCCCGAACGGACAGCAGCAAGGCGGCACGGCAACACAGCATCGGCCGTGAAGTTCCGCACGGTGACACAGCAAATCTGACGCAGAACCGCATAATTTCTGCTTGATCAATTACGAATAATCTAATTCTTGACCGATTGTTTCCATCCGGTTTCCAACGGCACGGGTCGCCGTCTCACGCTCTGTTCGATCGATCGCGACGAGGCCGGAAGACTTTGGACGATGCGCGGGACGAACGGGAACCGCCCGGTGCGGCGCCTCGATCATGTACGGAGCATCAGTATTCGCGCGGCTCGGGTGCGACCTCTCGCGAGCCAAGGCATCGGGACGCACGCCTCGACGGCGGGGGGCTTCGCGGCCGGTCGTCACCCGCGGCGCTTGTCGCGCACCGCCTCCTTGGTGCGGACGAGGGCGGCCTCCGCCGATTTCACGTCGCGCTGCGCGACCAGGACGAAGATCGCGTCGAGGATGTTGAGCTGGGCGATGCGCGCCGCGGCGTTCTCGCCCAGCAGCGGCGAGCCGCGGGCGGTCGAGCACAGCACCACGTCGGCGGCCTCGGCCAGCGGCGAGTGCGAGTAGTTGGTGATCGCGATGGTGCGGGCGCCCCGGCGCCGGGCGATCTGGAGCGCCTCCAGCGTCACCAGGGTCGCGCCCGAATGCGAGAAGCCGATCGCCACGTCCCGGGTGCCGAGCAGCGCGGCCGACATCGCCATCATGTGGGCGTCGTCGTAGACCGAGGCGTGGATGCCGATGCGCAGGAACTTGTGCGCGACGTCGCGGGCGATCTGGGCCGAGCCGCCGACACCGTAGAGGTCGCGCTGGCGGGCATCGGCGATGAAGTCGGCCGCGCGCTCGAAGGCGGCGACGTCGGCGATGGCGAGCGTCTCCTCCAGCGCCTGGATCGAGGCCCGGAACACCTTGCTGACGATCTCGGCGCCGGAATCGTCGGGCGAGAGCTCGTCGTGCATCTCGGCATCCGAGACGCGGACGTAGTCGGCGACGTTCTGGCGGAAGTCGCGGTAGCCGGAGAAGCCGAGCTTCTTGGCGATCTTGACCACCATCGCCTCCGAGACCCCGGCGGTCTCGGCCACGTCCTTGAGGGCGGTCTCGACGCTGAAATCGCGCCGGCCGAACACGCTGTCGACCACCTTCGCCTCGAGCGGCGTCAGGTTCGGCCGCATCATGCGGATCCGCGGCCCGACCGACTTCGGATCCATCACCTCGTTCATCGGGTCCGTCTCCTTGCCGGATGCACTGCTTTAATACCCTCGTGCCTCGGCATCGATGCCCATTCGGCCTGGCCTCGCGCCGTCGAACGGACCCGTTCAAAGGCGCGGCGGAATCACAGCCTGCTCGCCTTGAACCGAAACCTTTGCCCCACTCTAGATCTCATCCTGAGGTGTTAGTCCATCAAGGATGGACTGACCTCGAAGGAGACCTCCAGATAGCGATGAGATCCCTGGAGCCCTCCTTCGAGGTCAATCGATCACAGATCGACTGACACCTCAGGATGAGGTTGTGCATGGGAAAGAAAATTATTGCGCGACATGAGTTATCTCCATCAAACAGGTTCCCACATCTCAGGATGAGGGTGCGATAGGAATGAGAGCGTTTGCTCCAATCACACGCTCCCTCAGACGACACCCTTGCGCAGGATGAAGCAGCCATACGGGCCGGGATCGGAGGTGCGCACCACCGCGAAGGCCTGCCGGGCGGCGGCGTAGAAGTCGAACCGCTCCAGGGCCTCGACGAGGACCGGGCGGCCCTCGGCGCGGTCGGCGACCTCCTGCATCCGCTCGTGGGCGGGCATCAGCCGATCGGGATCGCCCACGACCTTCATCCGCTTCACGGGCGCCGGCACGAAGGCGTCGAGCGGCATCACCGACAGGATCGCCTCCGCGGCCCGGGGGAGATCGCAGCCGGCCATGTCGATGACGCGGCCGTGGACGGTGTGGCGGGCGATGCTGGCGGCGGGATGGTTGACGTCGCAGATCAGGAGATCGTCGCCATGCCCCATCGCCATCAGCATGCCGAGCATCTCGGCCGACAAGGCCCGGTCCAGTCCCTTGAGCATCTTCGTCCCCTCGAACGGTACGCAGGCGCGCCGCGTCAGGCTTGCGGCGGCGCGGGGCGCAGCACCGGCGCGCGCAGGCCGGCGAGCAGCGGACGCAACTGGTCGCGCACCGCCGCGATCATGCTGACCGAGAGCAGGATCCCGCCCCAGACCGCCAGCGTCAGGAACTGGCTGAGGTCGAGGAGGACGCAGGCCGTCGAGATCAGCTGAAGCACGACCAGGGCCAGGACCAGCCCGCCGACCCGGCCGAAGCCCCCCGTCGGCGAGATGCC
The DNA here is from genome assembly GCF_900110515.1 of Methylobacterium sp. ap11. Classification (NCBI taxonomy): domain Bacteria; kingdom Pseudomonadati; phylum Pseudomonadota; class Alphaproteobacteria; order Hyphomicrobiales; family Methylobacteriaceae; genus Methylobacterium; species Methylobacterium sp. ap11. The sequence goes on from NZ_FOEB01000006.1 coordinate 211,105, forward strand.
GCCGAGCACGCAGGCGAGGATCGTGACGAGGAGGTAGCTCTCGCCGTAGGCCGCGTTGGCGGAGTTGAAGCGCGCCATCATGACGAATCCGGCGGTCGCCGCGACGAGCGAGGTCAGGACGTAGATGCGCAGCAACGCCGCCCGCGTGTCGATGCCGGAGAAGCGCACCGCCTGCTGGTTCGAGCCCATCAGGGTCAGCACGACGCCGAACGGCGTGCGGGTGAGCAGGATGCCGAGGGCGAGCGCGACGAGCCCGAACAGCAGGAGCGGCGTCGGGACGCCGAGCACCGAGCCGCTGCCGATGAACAGGATGGCGGGCGGGAAGTCGGAGACGACGCTGCCGCGGGTGAGCCCGATCGCCAGGCCCTTGACCAGCGTCATGGTCCCGAGGGTCGCCAGGATCGGCGAGACGCGCAGGTAGCCGATCAGGGTGCCGTTTAGGAGGCCGACCAGGGCGGCCGCCGCGAGCCCCGCGACGAGCGCTCCCGCCTCGTAGGCGACGAGCAGGGCGCCGCCCGCGCCGTCGGGGGCGGATTTCAGCACCGCGGCCGCCGCGAGCGCGGCGAGGTTCGCGGTCGCGATAATCGACAGATCGAGGCCGCCGGAGAGCAGCGTCACCATCATGGCGAGGGACAGGAGGCCGAGTTCCGGCAGCTGGAAGGCCATCGAGCGCAGGCCCGCCGGGGCGAAGAGCCGGTCGCCGACGAGCGGCGCGACGGCGAGGCACAGGACGGCCAGGAGGCCCAGCAGCCGCAGGTTGGTGCGGCCGACGGTCCGCAGGAGGATGTCCGGCATCAGGCGAGCCCCGGGGAATCGTGCCAGCGGCGGCGGGCGCGGGCCGCCATGCCGGCGACGGCGGCGACGATGACGAGGCCGGTGAAGAAGTCCGTCCAGTAGGACGACACGCCGAGCAGCGCGAGGCCGTTCTTCATGATGACGACGAGGGCGAGGCCGAGGATCGCGCCCAGGACCGAGCCGTGGCCGCCGTCGAGGCTCGCCCCGCCGAGCACGGCGGCGGCCACGACCTCGAGCTCGCGCCCGACCAGCGCGGTGGGCGACACCGACTGGGTGTACTGGGCCTGGACCAGGGAGGCGAGGCCGGCGACGAGGCCCATATAGCCGTAGACGAGCAGATTGAGGCGGGTGGTGCCGAAGCCGACGCGCCGGGCCGCCTCCGGGTTGCCGCCGAGCGCGAAGACCTGCCGGCCGAAATGGGTCCGGTTGAGCAGGAACCAGGCACTCGCGAAGGCGAGCACCAGCGCCCAGATCTGCAGGCTGATCGCGTAGACGTTGCCCTTGGCGTCGGTGGTGACCAAGAGGTCGACCGGGTCGCCGAACCAGGCCGGCAGGGTGAAGATGTCCTGGCCCCGGGTCACGGTGAGCAGGATGCCGTAGATCACGCTCTGCGTGGCGATGGTGACGATGATGCTGGCGATGCCGAGCGTGCTCACTAGGACGCCGTTGACGAGGCCCAGCGCGAGCCCGATCCCGCCGGCGATGGCGACGATCTCGCCCCAGCCGGCCCCGCTCGCGTTGGCGACGGTGAGCGCGGCGTACTGCGCCACCGAGGCGACCGCCGCGAACGAGATGTCGATGCCGCCGGCGATCAGGACGACGAGCAAACCCGAGACCAGGATGCCGTTGAACGCCGTCGCGTTCAGCATCTCCAGGATGTTCTGGACGCTGAGGAAGTTCGGCCTGAGCGCGGTCAGCACCACGACCATGCCGAGGACGACGAGCCCGAGCCAGAGTTCCTGCGGCGCGCGCCCGCCGCGCGTTGCGTTACGCATGAACCATCCTCCTCAAGTCGGGCTCGGCGACGTGGTGCGCCATGACCTCGCCGGTCAGCCGGCCCTCCCGCATCACCAGGATCCGGTCGCAATGGTAGAGGACCTCGGGGATCTCGTCGGAGATCATGATGACGGCGAGCCCCTGCGCCGCGAGGTCCTTCACGAGCTGGTAGATGCCGTCCTTGCCGTGCAGGTCGACGCCGACCGTCGGGCTGTCGAGGATCAGCACGCGGGGCTTGGTGGCGAGCCACTTGGCGATCACCACCCGCTGCTGGTTGCCACCCGAGAGCGTCCGAACCGGGTCGTCCGGGGTGCCGATCTTGATCGCGAGGTCGCGGATCCAGTCGCGGATCAGGCCGGCCTCGCGGCGCCGCCGCAGAAAGCCGAGGCGGTCCTTCAGCGTGTCGAGCACCGTGACCGTGACGTTGGCGCCGATCGACTGCTCGAGGACGAGCGACAAGGACAGCCGGTCCTCCGGCACGTAGGCGATGCCGCGCGCAATGGCGTCGCGGTTGGAGCGAAACGTCACCGCCTCGCCGTCGATCCGGATGGTGCCGGCATCCGGCGCGTTCATGCCGAAGAGCGACAAAGCCAGCTCGGTCCGGCCGGAGCCGAGGAGGCCGGTCAGGCCGAGGATCTCGCCGGGATAGAGCGCGAAGCCGACATCCTGGTACTCGCCCGCCTTGCACAGGCCCTCGACGGAGAGCACCGGACGCTCGCGCGGGACCGCGCGGTCCTTAGTCTCGTAGGTGAAGGACTTGCCCGACATCAGCACGGCGAGGCGCTGCTCGGTCATGTCCTTGGCGTCGTAGGTGCCGAGCTTCACGCCGTCGCGGATCACCGTGACCCGCTCGGCGATCTCCAGCACCTCGTCGAAGCGGTGGCTGACGAACAGCACGCTGATGTCGCGGCGCTTCAGCTCCAGGGTCAGCGCCAGCAGCGCGTCGACCTCGTGGCGGGTCAGCGAGGCGGTCGGCTCGTCCATGATCACGAGCTTGGCATCCGCGGCGATCGCCCGGCAGATCGCCACGAGCTGCCGGTTGGCGATCGACAGGTGCGACACGCGCTCGTCGAGGTCGAGCGCGACGCCGATGCGCCGCATCGCCGCCTCGGCGACCTCCCGCATCGTCTTGCGCTTCACGAGCCCGGTGAGGCCGCGATGCTGCGCGATGGCGATGTTCTCGGCGACCGTGAGGTTCGGAAAGAGCGACAGGTCCTGGTAGATCACCTGGACGCCGAGCGCGCTGCTCTCGACGGGCGTGAGCCGGGCGTGCTCGCGCCCCTCGACCACGATACGGGCGCCGGGATCGGGATCCTGCACGCCCGAGATGATCTTGATCATCGTGGACTTGCCCGAGCCGTTGCCGCCGACGAGGCAGTGGATCTCGCCGCGAGCCAGGTCGAAGTCGAGGTTCGACAGGGCCTGGACCCCGCCGAAGCGCTTCGACACGCCCCGCATTTCCAGGAACATCATGGTTGGGGTCCGCACTGACAGAGCTGTCCGGTGAAGAGAATGGCGCGGGTTTTCCCCCTCTCCCCGCGGGCGGGGAGAGGGTCACGGCCCCCGTGTCGGGGTCGTGACAAGCGGAGGCGAAGCCGGAGCGAGGGTGAGGGGGTGTCCCCGGAGGAGCCTCGTTCGGCACCACCCCCTCACCCTCGCGGCGAACCTGCGGTTCGCAGCTCGCTGCGTCTCCTGAACGGAGACGCAGCCCTCTCCCCGCCCGCGGGGAGAGGAGAACACCCGCGCATCGTCCTCCCCGGCCCAGCCGCATCCGGGAGCGGGCCGAGCCGAAGCCCGCCCCTCAGAGCCCCATCTTCACCAGGTCGCCCACCGTCATCTTGTTGATCGTGAGCACGCGATCGACCTGGATCACCCGGTTCGCCTCGTCGACCGTGGCGGGTCCGAGCGTCGGGATCTCGATGCCGGTCTTGATCGGCGTGCCGTCGAGGACCATCCGGGCGACCGCGACCATGCCGTAGCCGGCATCCTTCGGGTTCCACAGGAAGCCCTCGCGGATCGCGCCGCTCATCAGCAGGGCCTGGGCCTGGGCGGGGATCATCGTGCCGACGACTGCGACCTTCTTCTCCAGGCGGCGCTGCTTGATCACGTTGCCGGCGCCGATCGGGCCGTTCGAGCCCATCGAGACGATGCCGCGCACGTCCGGGTAGGTCTGCAGCACCTGCTGGGTCACCCGCGAGGATTCGTCGATCAGGTCGGCGCCGGGGAAGCGGTCGGCAACCATCCGCATCTTGGGGTAGTGCGCCTTCTGGTAGGCGATGGCGGCATCGGCCCACGAGTTGTGGCCCGGGGTCGTCAGCGTGCCGACCAGGACGACGTAGTCGCCTTCCTCGCCCATCTCGCGGGCGAGCGCCTTCATCTGCATCTCGCCGTAATTCTTGGCGCTGATCAGCTCCAGGTCCCAGGTCTTGCCGTCCTGGTTCTCGCCTTCCTGCGTGATGACGACGATGCCGGCGTCGCGCGCGCGCTTCACGGCCTGGGCGGTCACCTTCACGTCGAGGGGAACGAGGCCGATCACGTCGACCTTCTTGGCGATCAGGTCGTCGATGAGCTTGACCTGCTGGGCCGGATCGACCTGGGCCGGGCCGACCATCGTGGTGGTGATGTTGAACTGCTTGCCGGCGGCCTCGAGCCCCTGGTTGAGGATGTTGAACCAGGGCACGCTGGCGGCCTTCACCACCGTCGCCATCGTCTTGGGCGCGGCCGCGAAGGCCCGGGTCGCCGGGAGCGGCCCGGCGAGCGCCAGGCCACCGAGCATCTTGAGAGTGGTGCGTCGATCCATGGTGCGTTCCCCAACCCCGTTGCGACCGGTCGTGACAGGTTCGCATTATTTACTGCAACACAGGTATGCGTGAAGCGTGGGGCGTGTCAAGCATCGACCGGTCGACGCGTACGGAGCGCATTTGCTGCAGCGCACCACGATGGACGGTGCTCAACAGGGGGTGATCCGACATCTCGTCACTTTACAAATTTACATTGATCCGTGATGTTGCGGCCAGACACAGGAGACTCGCCGGTGACATCCGCCCCCGTGCGCTTCGCGACGCGCCTGAACTCGTTCGCCTCGCAGCCCGACGCCTTCTGGCCCAAGGGCCACGGCAAGCCGAGCCCGCTGGAGATGGCGGCCCGCGCCGCGACGGCGCGCGGCCTGACCGACGTCGACCTGAACTTTCCCGATCACCTCGGGCCCGATCCGCGGGCGACCGGCAACGCGATCCGCGACCTCGGCCTGACCGTGAACGGCCTGGCGATGCGCTACTACTCCAACCCGGCCTTCAAGATCGGCGCCTTCACCAACCCCGACCCGGCGGTGCGGCGCGAGGCCATCGACCTGACGAAGCGCGGCATCGATGCGGGCCGCGAGGCCGGCTGCAACCTGATGACCCTGTGGCTCGGCCAGGACGGCTTCGACTACGCCTTCCAGGCCGACTACGCCAAGCTCTGGGCCGACGAGATCGACGGCATCCGCGAGGTCGCGCTGCACGACCCCGAGTGCCTGATCAGCATCGAGTACAAGCCGAACGAGCCGCGCTCCTACAGCCTGCTGCCCGACTGCGCCACGACCCTGCTGGCGCTGAAGGAGATCGACCTGCCGAATCTCGGCGTCACGCTCGACTTCGCGCACGTCCTCTACGCCGACGAGCAGCCGGCCTTCGTGGCGGCGCTGATCGGCCGGCACAGCCGCATCCTCGGCCTGCACCTCAACGACGGCTACGCCAAGCGCGACGACGGGCTGATGGTCGGCGCGGTCCACCCGGTCCAGACGATCGAGCTCCTGCGGCAGGTCCGCAAGGACGGCTTCCACGGGCCGATCTACTTCGACACCTTCCCGGACCTGACCGGCCTCGACCCGGTGGCCGAGTGCGAGGCCAACATCGCCACGGTCACGGCGATGCTCGGCGTCGTCGACACGCTCGAGGGCGACAACGCGCTGAGCGCGGCGGTCGCCCGCCAGGACGCGGTCGCGAGCCAGAACCTCGTCCGCAAGGCGATGCTCGGCCGCTGAGGCCGGCCCGATCCCGGTCGCACCCATCAAGAACACGAGGAGGAACGCCATGAAGTCGCTGCTGCTGTCCGGGTTCATGCTGCTCGCCGCCACCGTCGCGCTCGCCTCGAGCGCCGCGCAGGCGCAGGAACTGAAGCCCCTGAACCCGGATACCGAGACGGACCGGATCGACTGGAGCCAGCTGGCCACGAAGCTCGGCCCGATGCCCAAACCCGCCGCCGGCACCCGCGTCGGGGCGGTGTCGAAGACCCTGACCAACGAGTATTGGCGCCTCCTCGGCGAGGGTTACCAGTCGCTGGGCAAGAAGCTCGGCGTGAAGGTCGCCTACCAGGCGGCCCAGAACGAGGGCGACCAGGTCGGCCAGCTCTCGATCGCCGAGACGATGGTCGCGCAGGGCGTCAACGTGCTGCTGGTCTCGCCGCAGACCAACGCCAACCTCGAGCCGATCCTCGGCGAGGCCAAGCAGGCCGGCATCCCGGTCGTCAACGTCAACGACGCGGTGATCCCGCTGGCGCCGCACTACGTCGGCAATGTGCAGCGCGACAACGGCGTGCGTGTCGCCCGCTGGTTCATCGCCAACCGTCCGGACGGCGGCAAGCTCGCGGTGATCGAGGGCCAGGCCGGCGTCTTCGCGGCGACCCAGCGGACTGCCGGCTTCAAGGCGACCATCGCGGCGGAGGGCGGCAAGTTCAAGGTCGTGGCCAGCGTGCCGGGCAACTGGGACCGCCAGCTCTCCTACGACGCCGCCACCACGCTGCTGCAGCAGCACCCCGACCTCGTCGGCTTCTACTGCAACAACGACACGATGGCGCTCGGCGTCGTCGAGGCGGTGAAGAACGCGAACCTCCTGGGCAAGGTCGCGGTGTTCGGCACCGACGGCATCACCGACGCCCACGCGTCGATCCGCGCCGGCGAACTGACCGGCACCGTCGACAGCTTCCCGGTGCTGACCGGCGAGGTCGCCATGGAGGCGGCCCTGCGCATCCTCGCCAAGGAGCCGGTGCCGCGGGTCGTCGCGACCCCGCAGGCCCTGATCACCAAGGACAACATCGAGCGCTACAAGGGCAAGGGCGCCGACCTGCGGGCGGTGCTTGAGGAGGATGTCCGGTCGGGGAAGTAAGCGGAGGCTCGGACCCCCGACCGATGGGGTTCGCCCTCAGGAGAGCCGATCGAACGGACCGGGAGCCTGTGCGACCGAACACAGAGGCCTCGTGCGATACGGTCCATCCCGCTCTCGACCTCATCCTGAGGTGCGACCATCGGGAGCCTCGAAGGAGGGATCCAGGGATCGCACAGGTTTCTGGAGCCCTCCTTCGAGGTTAGTCGATCTTCAATCGCCTAACACCTCAGGATGAGGTGAGTGGACAGGATATCCCAAGTCAGATTTCAGTTTTTAAAAGATCAATCTGCTCGATCAGGCTCCTGGGACGGGGCCGCGGTCGTGAGACCCTCGTGGCTTTGGTCGAACAGGCTCTCCGATCGTCCGACGCCCACCGGAACAGTCCCGCCCCGGTCCCCGCCACCCCTCCAACCCCGGTCACGCCATGGCATCCGACGCCCCCCTGCGCCTCCACATCCAGGGCCTCACCAAGCGCTTCCCGGGCGTCGTCGCGCTAGGCGAGATGTCGCTGCGGGTCCGGCCCGGAGAGGTGCATGCGCTGCTCGGCGAGAACGGGGCCGGCAAGTCGACGCTGATGCGGATCCTGTCGGGCGTGCTCCGGCCCGACGAGGGGACCATCGCGGTGGACGGGGAGGAACTGACCCTGCGCTCGCCGCTCGCGGCCCGCCGCGCCGGCATCGCGATGATCCACCAGGAGCTGCAGCAAGTCCCCGAGCTGACCGTGGCGCAGAACATGTTCCTGGGCCGGGCCTTGCGCCGGGGCGGGCTCTTCGTCGACCGCGCCCGGCAGGAGGCGCTCGCCGCCGAGGCCCTGGCGCCGCTCGATGCCTCGATCCGCCCGGACGCGCCGATCCGCAGCCTCCGGGTGGCGCAGCGCCAGATCGTCGAGATCGCCCGGGCGCTCCTCGACAACGCCCGCATCATCGCCATGGACGAGCCGACCTCGAGCCTGACGCCGAGCGAGTTCGAGCGCTTGGCCGCCGTCATCGCCGGGCTCGCCGCCCGGGGCGTCTCGATCATCTACGTCTCGCACAAGATGGACGAGGTGTTCCGGATCTGCAGCCGCGCGACGATCATGCGCGACGGGCGGTTCGTCGCCGATCTCGACCTCGCCGGGACCACCGAGGGCGCCGTCGTCGCCCAGATGGTCGGCCGCGAGCTCGCGGTGGCGGAGCACCGCTCCTCGGTGCAGGCCGAAACCGTCCTGTCGGTGCGCGGCCTGAGCGCCGGGACGAAGGTGGTCGATGCGAGCTTCGACCTGCGGCGCGGCGAGGTTCTGGGCATCGCCGGGCTGATCGGCTCGGGCCGCACCGAGCTCTTGCGCCTCATCGCCGGCGCCGATCGGCGCAGCAGCGGCACCGTCGCGGTCAACGGCCGGCCGCTCGCGCGGGCCGGCACCCGCGCGGCGATCGCGGCCGGCATCGGGCTGGTGCCCGAGGAGCGCAAGCGCGACGGCATCGTGCCCCAGCGTTCGATGGTCGCCAACGTGGCCCTGCCGTCGATGCCCCGGTTCGCGCCCCGCGGCGTCGTGCGCGGGCGCAGGCTCCGGGCCGAGGCCGGGCGCCTCCTCGCCGAGGTGAACCTGCGGCCGATGCAGATCGACCGGCCGATCCGCCTATTCAGCGGCGGCAACCAGCAGAAGGGCATCATCGCCCGCTGGATCGCCGCCGGCACCCAGATCCTGCTCTTCGACGAGCCGACCCGCGGCATCGACATCGGCGCCAAGGCGGAGATCTACGGGCTGATCGAGCGGCTCGCCGCCGAGGGCAAGTCGATCATCGTCGTCTCCTCGGAGCTGCCCGAGCTGCTGCGCCTCTCCGACCGGGTGCTCGTCATGCGCCAGGGCCGGATCGCCGCCGAGCTTCCGCGCGAGGCGCTGAGCGAGCAGGCGATCGTCGCCCACGCCGTTCCCCAATCCGTCCGCGCCGCCTGATCCTTCGATCCTCCATTCCGCGCCGTCGAGGCCCGCCCATGCTCACCCTGACCGACAAAGCCGCCCCCGCGCCCGGCGCGACGACGCGCTTGCGCGTGCCGTTGCGCGATTTCGGCACCCTGCTCGGCCTCGTGCTGATCGTTCTGGTGTTCGCGGTGGCGGCCCCGGGCTTCCTGACCGAGCGCAACCTCCTCAACATCCTGCAGCAATCGAGCATCAACGCCTGCGTGGCGCTCGGCATGACGCTGGTGATCGTGTCGGGCGGCATCGACCTCTCGGTCGGCCCGGTCGCGGCGCTCTCGGCGGTGCTGTCGGCGAGCCTGATGGTCGCCGGCGTGCCGCCGGTGCTCGCGGTGCTGGCCGGGCTGGCGCTCGGCGCGGCCTGCGGCGCGGTCAACGGCGCGCTGATCTGCTTTGGCGGCCTCCAGCCCTTCATCGTCACGCTCGGCACGCTGAGCACCTACCGGGCGCTGGCCCTGATCGCCACGGACGGCAACCCGATCTTCGGCGTGCCGCAGAGCTTCCGGGCGCTGGTGAACGGCACCGTCGCCGGCATCCCGATGGCGGTGGTGGTGGTGCTGGTCGTGGCGCTCCTCGCCGGGCTGATCCTGCGCAAGACGCCGTTCGGCGAATACCTCCTGGCGGTCGGCGGCAACGAGGAGGCCGCCCACATCGCCGGCGTGCCGATCGCGCTCACCAAGATCGGCGCCTACATGCTGTCGGGCCTGCTCGCGGCGCTCGCCGCGACGATCCTGGTCGGCCGCCTCGGCGCCGCCGAGCCGATCCTCGGCAACCTGTGGGAGCTCGACGCCATCGCGGCGGCGGCGATCGGCGGCGCCTCGCTGATGGGCGGCAAGGGCAGCATCCTCGGCACCCTGCTCGGGGCGGTCATCCTCGGCGCCATGCGCAACGGGCTGACGCTGATGAACGTGCAGGCCTTCTACCAGCTGCTCGCCACCGGCCTCATCATCTTGCTCGCCATGCTGGTCGACCGTTTCGCCCGGGGGCGCGCATGACCACGCTCGACGAGACCTCCCCGGACATCGCCGGGCAGGGGACGGGGCCCGCGGTCGTCGTGGTCGGCAGCCTGCACTACGACATCACGGTCGACGCGCCCGACCGCCCCCGCAGGGGCGAGACGGTGACCGGCCGGCGCTGGGCCCCGAAATTCGGCGGCAAGGGCGGCAACCAGGCCGCGGCGGCGCAAGCGCAGGGCGTCGCGACCGCCATGGTCGGCGCGGTCGGCGACGACGATTTCGGCCGCGGACTGCTCGTCGGCCTCGATCGTGCCGGCGTGGATCGGTCCGCCGTGGCGGTGCTGCCCGGGACCGGGTCGGGCATGAGCGTGGCGATCTTCGACGACGGCGGCGATTACGGTGCGGTCATCGTCTCGGGCGCGAACCTCGCGATCCGGGACGACCAGATCCCGGACGCCCGCCTCGGGCAGGCGCGGGTGCTGATCCTGCAGAACGAGATTCCGGAGGCGGTCAACGCCGCGGTGGCGCGCCGCGCCCGGCAGCTCGGCCTCGCCACGATCCTCAACGCGGCGCCGGCCCGGTCCTTCACGACGGATCTGCCCGACCACGTCGACATCCTGGTCGTCAACGCGATCGAGGCCGAGATGCTCGGCGGCGGGACGGTGGAGTCGCTGGAGGACGCCGAGAGGGCCGCCGACATCCTCGCCACCCGCTTCGGCCTCGTCGTGGTGACGGCGGGCGGCGACGGCGTGGCGATGGCGGGCGCCGCCACGCACCCGGTGGCGCTGCCGGCCCTGCCGATCACCGTCGTCAGCACCCACGGCGCCGGCGACATGTTCGTGGGCACCTTCGCGGCGCACCTCGCCCGGGGGGACGCCCCCGAGACCGCGCTGCACGCCGCCAACGCGGCCGCCGCGCGCCTGGTCTCGACGCCGGAGCACGCGCGCCCATCGCTCTGAAGGCGCGCCCGACCGGGCATCGGATCCCCGGCGGGGGCCGCCGCCCTGGAATGTCCGAGCGCTCGCGCCGGGCGGGGACGCCCCAAAGGGAAGGGGCCCCGGGTCGCGACGACCCGGGGCCCCTTCGTTTCGTCCACCGTGCGGTGCGGGCGGAAGCCCGATCCGATCAGCGGAGGAGCTGGAGGACCTGCTGGTCGCGCTGGGTGGCGAGCGACAGGGCGGTCTGGGCGAGCTGGCCGCGGGTGTTGAGCGAGCTCA
>NZ_FOEB01000006.1:224061-381496 GCF_900110515.1 Methylobacterium sp. ap11
GTCTGCTGGATGGTCACCAGGGTATCGCGGATACCCGAAGAAAGGGTCACAGGCATGGTCTATCCTTTTGAATTCCAGGAGCACATTTTCGTGCTAACTGACACCCTAGCCCCAGAAAGTTAATAACGCCCCACCATCCATAGTTAATAATGTATTTTCAGGTATTCGGATCGTCTCTACATGTTTCTGGGCCGCGTCGCTTCCGTCGTGTTCTAGGCTTGATAGCGCCGCATGGCGGCGGCGAGGTCGATGACCGCCGTGCAGGGAAAGTCGGGGACGTCGCCGAAGGCGATGTAGGCGGTCGCCTCCGCCTCGCGGGTGTCGCCCTGGCAAAGAAGCGTGACGTCCGGCTCGACCTTGATGACCTCCCGGAAGATCGAGAAGCAGCGCTCGCTGACCACGATCGAGCGGTGTCCGGTGCGGACCAGTTCCAGCACGCAGGCCTCCATGGCCGCGAGCGAGCTCAGCTCCGCGCACACCGACGGCGCCAGCGGCGTGATCCCGTAGGCTTCGAGCCGGCACTTCAGGTGCCAGGCGTGCAGCCAGTTCTTGTTGCCCGAATACAGATGCAGGTTCAGCGCGACCTCCATCCGGATGTTGGTGAACTGCTGGATCCGCTTGAGCAGATCGGGCTGCCCCTGGATCCACGACGGGTCGTGGCGCCGGGCGGCGGCCGCGAGATGCTCGATCCCCCCCCGGTACTCGTCCCAGCCGAACAGGGTCTCCACGTTGCCGACATGGGTGTCGTGCCCGCGCGAGACCGCCGTCACGATCGCGTACGGCTCGGGGGCGAACACGACGTCGCCGATCTCGAGCGCGTTCGAGAGCTGCGAGAAGAAATGGTAGGTCGTCCGGTCGTAAGGACCGGCGATGTCCGCCACCGCGTTCGTCCGGATGATGTACCACTCGGGGAAGACGTGTCGGTCGAGAACGAAGTCGAGGCAGCGCCCGTGCTCGCCGCGATAGAAGCGCATTTCGCTGTCGATTTCGTACGCACGACCGGATATCTTGTTGTCGCTGTACTCGTCGAGCAGGAACCACGGAGCCTGCACCATGACGATGTCGGGGTCTTGCGCCATCCGCAGGATGTGCTGGCGCAGGGTCTCGCCGATCAGCAGGTCGTCGTTGCCGACGTAAGCCGTGAAATGGCCCTTCGCCTCGCGCAGGCACGAGAGGTAGTTCGGCCGGAAGCCGACATTCGTCGCGTGACGGATCGACCGGATGTGCGGGCAGGTCTCCGCCCATGACGCGACGATATCCTGGGTGTTGTCCGGAGACGCATCGTCGACGACGAGGATCTCATAGCTGAATCCGATCTGGTCCAGCATCTTGACGTGGTGCTTGAAGAACCGGTCGAGGAGATCCGTCCGCTTGTAGGTCGGCAGGACGATCGAGAGCACCGGCCGCGCGAGCTGCGGCTCGGCGATGCCGTACGACTCGTCCGACGGGGAGGCATCCCGCGCGGAAGCGGCGGCGGCGTGGGCGAGGGACATGAGGCGCTCCGAAGCTGCCTGACAGAAGTTGGACCCGAGATGGTGCGAAGGGAGGACGGATCAGAGCCAGAACCGGTTGGCACAGAATTCCGGCGAAACCAGCTGGCGCGCGGCCACGGGCTCGGCTTCGTCGATGAGGCGCGCGACGCCGTAATCGGCGAGATCGACGGCCAGCCACTCCGCGACGATGTCGAAGTAGTGCTGCTGCAGGACGGTGGAGGCCGGGTTCAGGTTGGTGAGGAACACCAGCCCGGTCGGGGCGGCATCCGTCGCGATGGCGCGGATGTCCGGCCGGTAGCGCCGCAGGATCGGCAGGAGCTTCCAGACGTCGCCTGCCCAGAAATCGGGATTGCGCGACTGGGCCCGCCGCGGATCGTTCATGCTCCGGGCGGTGATGTGCGCGTCCCCCGGCAGGCAGTCGTGCAGGACGACGACCGAGTTGGGCCGGCAGTGAGCCTCGGTATGGATCAGGTCGCGCAGGAGGAACTCGAACCGATGCATGCCGTCGAGGAACGCCAGGTCGATCGGCGCACCGAAGATCGCCGTCGGATCGTGGTCCTTGAAGAAGGCGTCGCTGGTCTTCTGGAAGAGGTGGAGCACCTGGCATTCGGTGGGAAGCCCGCCGGTGATCCGGAATTCCGGATCGACGGCGATCGTCGGGCAATGCGACAGCCGCAGCGTGTTGCCCGTGAAGGTTCCGACCTCGAGATACGTCGCCGGCCGCAGGTTGCGGTGGATCGCCTTCAGGATCTCGAGGTAGTTGACCCCGCCGACGCGGGCGAAGCAATCTTCACCCGATGCGGGTTTGGTGTGGAGGAACTGCATCGCCGGTATCCTGGAAGCTCGAAAGGCGGAGGTCGTCTCAGGCGCTCAGGGCCTGCGGGGGCGCCTGGCGGGTATCGGGCACCTCCGCCGCCGCGTTGACGCGCTCGACCGAGGCGACGAGGCGGGCGAGTTCCGACACGAGAGCCGCCTGGTCCCAGTTCATGAAGTCGTGCTTCAGGGCCTCCCGGCGCGCGAAGATCTCGGCCCCCTTGCGCATCTGGAAGACGTCGGCGAGATCCGACTTCGCGATCGCCAGCATCACGCCGACCATCTCGTCGGACAGCTGCTCGATGGACCATTCCCGCATCGCGATCCGCAGCAGGCGTTCCGTCTCGCTCATCATGGCCGGCGGCGCGTGCGAGGCCGAATCGAGGCAGGCGACGCTGAACTTGACGACTTCGCTGATGTTCGGGATGTAGCGCGCCCGCAGGGCGTATTCGCTGACTTGCTTGTTGCGGAAATCGACCCCGGAGAAATCCTCGTACGCCGCGAGGGTGCGGGCCTCGCCGAGGCCGAACATGTCGAGGTCCGCCGTGTCCCTCGGATGGGTCGAGCGCCCGTGCCGGGTCATGTGGTCGAAGCGCATGTAGGCGCGCCGGGTCATGTCCATCGTGCGCGCCTCGTGGGCGGCGTCGTAGTTGGTCTTGCGCTTGAGCGTGTTGTTCTGACGGTACTGATGCCACATCGTGCGTTCGGTGACGGAATACACGTCCCAGCCATGCGTGAAGAGGCGCACGGCGTAGGAGGCTTCCTCCAGGGCGAAGCACTGGTAGGGATCGTAGGGCACGTCCCGGATCATCTCGCCCGGCCCGAACACGCCGCCCGCCAGAATGAACGGCATGCGGAACTGCTCCTCGACGGGCTCGGTCGGCCACACGCCGGTGAAGCGGATGCCGCCGCAATCGTGGAAGGGTCCGGTGGACAGGAGGCCGGGATACAGGTCCGACAGCACGTCGCCCGGCGACAGGTAGGGCGGCGAGGCGAACGAGAGCAGCGACTTGTCGTTGGGGCAGCGCCGCAATTCGTCGACGAGCGCCGTGTCCCAGCCCTTCGCGAAGATCATGTGCGCGTCGATCTGGAGGAAATACGCCTCGCCGCGCCACAGGCTCTGGGCCAGGAAGCGCGCCCAGCACACGCCCCGGCTCTCCCGCCAATCGAAGCGCAGCTCGCGCACGCGATCGACCGGGATCTCGGGGCCGGCCAGGTGGTCGATGTCCTCGACGGGGTCCATCTGCCGGACGAGCCCGACCGTGACGCGCTCCGGCCGGTCGGCCTTGGCGAAGAGGTCGGCGATCGTCCTCTGGCATTCCGGATCGCGGAAGGCCGCGATCGAGACGAAGATGCGGTCGTGCCCCCACACCTTGTCGGGAACCGTCGGATCCCCCTCCGCGCGCACGGCGAGGGCGCGCTCGTGGTGGCCCTGCAGGTCCTGGTCCTGTAACGGCCGAGCAAGATGCAGCATCGTAGAGCTCGAAGGCTGGCCGACCGCGGAAGGTCGCGTGAGGCTGGTGCGGGGATCGTCGCCGGGCCGCGGATGGCGGCCGGACGGGGCTTATCTCAGAAGCTGGAGGACCTGCTGGTCGCGCTGGGTGGCGAGCGACAGGGCGGTCTGGGCGAGCTGGCCGCGGGTGTTGAGCGAGCCCGAGCCGCTCTTCAGCGTGTTGACCATCGAGGTCGTGAAGGCCTGGCGCGCCGCCACGATCGCCTGCGTCGAGCCGAGGCCGCTGGCCTCCGTCCGCAGCGTACCGATCGCGGTGCTCAGCTGCGTCAGCTTGGCGGCGATCGCCGCGTCGCCGACCGTGTTGCTCGTCGCCGAGGTACCGCCGGCCACCGTCGTCGCGTTGGTCCACGCGCCCGCGGCCGCCGTCGCCACGCCGAGGTTGTTCGAGGTCAGGGCGCCGGTGCCCATCGAGCCGGCATTCGTCTGGATCGACAAGGTCGAGGTGGTCGACTTGGCGTCGAACGACACCGAGAGCTTGTCGCCGTTGAGCAGGTTGGTGCCGCCGTAGCCCGAGTTCTTCATCAACTCGTCGACCTGGGAGAGGACGGTGTTGAACTGGGTGGTCAGGGTGTTGCGGCGGGTCGGGTCGCTCTCGGCGGCGGCGGAGTTCGCCAGGCCCTGGGCGGTCTGGAACAGCTTGGTCATGCCGTCGATGCCGGAGCTCGCGGCGGTGAGGGTGCGCACGGCCTGCTGCATGTTGTCCTGCAGGCCGGACAGGTCGCTGGCCCGCTGGTCGAGGCCGGCGGCAGCGAAAAAGTTCAGCGGGTTGTCGAGGGCGGAGTTGACCTTCTTGCCGGTCGCCAGCCGATTCTGAGCGATGGTCGCGTCGGCAACGGTCTGCTGAATGGTCACCAGGGTATCGCGGATACCCGCAGAAAGCGTCACAGGCATGGGTCGATTTCCACTTCGTCAAGCCAGTTGCCGTGTTGTACGCCATTAATGATTAATAAAACGTTCTCCTCGCCCCGCCGCGGCCGTACCATGGGGCTCCGGAACGGCGCCTGACGCGGATCACGGCAGCGTCACCGACGACAACCACGCGGTCCGGGATTACTCCGGATTGCATCGACCGGGGCGGATGAGATCAGACGACATGACGACGATCATCATGCCTCGATAGCGGCGGATCGAATTCTTCCCAATATAATATATCATTCAATTTTCGTGTCATATATATTATTTTTTTTCGTTATTTACTATACAAATCAAATTTGATTTCGTTTTTCGTATCATTTATTGATTTTCTGACAGTTTATATCGTAATTCAATGCCGCGATCACGTAGATATCACTCTCGTTGGCCTCGCCGATACACTTCAAATTGGCTCGGAGCATCCGAGCGCAAGATCATATCTATGCCTTTACCGAGCGATGGGCCGCGAACCGGTCGCCGTACGAAGACGCCGACCAGCGGCCTTCGCGCCACTTATTCACAATCCGCCCACGAAAAGGGGAGGCGGGCGCGGCGCAGACAGCCCCGTTCGGTCTCGGCGTTTACTCTTTTCCCGCTGAGAGGAGCCGGCACAGCCCGCGACCGACGATCTCTGCCGGCGCATCCCGGTCTTCCTAAGCAGATTTCGCCGAAGTGGTTACCGGTTCGGCGCCGAAAATCTGCGACGAAACAAGAACCTAAGCGGGCGAAGCGTTGGCCTGCCAACGCAAGTCTGCTTAGGCATCACGTCCTAGGCCGCCCGGTCGAGCGGCTATCGTTCTAAGGGGAGGGCATGGATACCGGGGGGAGCGATCGCGCCGTCCCGGGGGATGGATCGAAACGGCGATCTGCGACCGCGGCATCCCCGAACCCCGCCGCCCTGTCGCGGAACGGGCCGGCGCGCCGATGCCGTCGGGCGGTGGGGCAGGGCAGGATCCTGCCGCCGGTGCCCTCGGCGTCTCGGGGCGCGATCCGCAAGGTGCCGTCCGGCCGTCGGGGCGGAACACCTCGCGAAGGCGATGGCGGAGACACGCGACGCGCCGGGGCATCGAGGGGGTTGCACGCGAGCGGCCCAGGCCGCCGACCCATGCGGGGCGGCGCCCGGGGACGTCCGAGGGGAGAATCGCCGTCGCGATGCGGCCTGACGAGCGCAGGTCAGGCGGCGCGCGGCCGGCCTCGCGTCACTCGACCAGATTCGTCAGGTATTTTTCGTAGTTGATGAGCTCCTGCCCGGCCTTGAGGGCCAGGTAGTAATCACCGTCTTCGATCTTTTTATGGATGTCGGCGATGTACAACCCCATCGACGGTACGCTGGTCATGATCTCGTTCGCGTGCTGCACGAACTCGTTCTCGATCAGGAGATCCTTGTCGGTCAGGTAGATCGCCTGGAGGATGACGTACAGCTTCTCGCAGGCGGTCCTGGCCTGGCTTTCCGTCAGGATGTCCTTCTCGCGCAGGAATTTCGCCTTCGTCTCGAAGGTCAGCGAGGCGCGACGACCGCCGTTGCGGATCGAGACATCGCCGATGATCAGCCGCTCGTGCGGTTTGAGGTCGATGCGCAGGGCCATGAATCGAGCACTTTTTTCCCACCCTTCCTTGCGGCATCACGGTTAATTTTTGCCTAACCATGCCGGCACGGAGGCCTGACGAGGCGGTGCGGCGACACCGCCTGCGGCATGGCCCGGTATCCCGTGGGGGAGCGGTCGCGGCACGCTCCCTTCGGGTGGCCGTCGTGGTAACGGAAGCTACGGAACGGTCCCCGGGCACCTCGCGGGACCGGCGATGCGGCATGCCCCGCCGCGTCGCGAGGCGCGTTCGCAGGCCGTCATGACCCCTTTGCCCGCTCCCTCCCTCCGCCGGCCCGGGCCGGGTACGTCGCCGGCGGGGCGGGCCGTGCGGGATTTCGCCTGGGCCGGGGCGATCGTGCTGCCCTGCGCCCTGTTCGCCGTCCTGGCGACCCGGATGCTGGGGCCGCTCGCCCTGTTCTGGCCGGCCAACGCCGTGCTGCTCGGCATGCTGCTGCGCCATCCCGGCCGCGCCACCCCGGCGGCGTGGCTCGGCGCCCTCGCGGCCTATCTGGCGGCGGATCTCGCCGTCGGCACCGCCTGGCTCCCGACCGTGTGGCTCGCCCTCGCCAACCTGGCCGGCGTCGGGACCGGCTACCTGGTCGCCGGCCGCGTCCTGACGGACGGTGCGCGCCGTCTCGACCAGCCCCGGGCCATGCCGTCGGTGCTGGTCGTCTGCCTTGCCAGCGCCGCGGCCGAGGCCCTGATCGGGGGGGCCGCCGGCGCGGTGGTGTTCGGGCGCGGGTTCGTCGCCAGCCTGCTCGACTGGTTCAACGGCCAGCTCGCCGTGGCGATCATCCTGCTGCCGCCGTTCCTCGCGGCGCCGCGGCGGCCCCTGCGCCTTCTCCTCGAGCGGCTGCGCGCGGGCCCCCGGTGCCGGCGCGAGGACCTCCTGCCGGTGGCCGCCCTCGCGCTGTCGCTGGCCTGCGCGGTCGTCCTCGGGGGGCCGGGGGTGCTGGCACTGCCCGTCCCGGCCCTGATCTGGTGCGCCCTGCGCTATCCGGTCTTTCCGACGCTGGTGCTGACGGCATCGATCAGCGTCGTGCAGCTCTTCGCCATCGCGGTGGGCCTGCTGCGGCTGCCGGACAGCAACTTCCTCTACATCAACTCGGTGATGTCGGCGCGGCTCGGCATCGCCCTGGTGGCGCTCGGACCGATGGCGGTGGCCATCGTCAACGGCGCCCGCAACGATCTGCTGCGCCGGCTCGACCACCTGGCGCGGCACGACCACCTCACGGGCGTCCTGCGGCGCGGAGCCTTTTTCGAGCGGGCCGGCGCGATCCTGGCCGAGCTCGCCGCCGCGGGCCGGCCGGCGGCGGTGCTGATGATCGACATCGACCACTTCAAGCAGATCAACGACCGCTTCGGCCATGCACAGGGGGACCGGGTTCTGGCGGCGGTCGCCGCCGGGCTGCAGGCGGGCCTGCGCGAGGGCGCGATCCTGGGACGGCTCGGCGGCGAGGAATTCGCCGTGCTGCTGCCGGCGGCCGGGGCGAGCGAGGCTTGGCTCGCCGCGGAGCGCCTCCGCCTGCGGGTGGCGGCGCTGTCCGTGCCGGCCGAGGACGGCGCGGGCGGATCCGTCCCGCCCCTGTCGGGGATGAGCGTGAGCCTGGGTCTCGCGGTCGCGGACGCGGACCGGCCGCCGTCCCTGGAGGCGCTGCTCGCCCAGGCCGACGCGGCGCTCTACGCCGCCAAGGCGGCCGGGCGGAACCGGGTGGAGCGGGCCGCCTGACATCGGCGGGGCAGAGCGGCGTGGGGCTGGATCCGCGTTCGACCTCCGATGCCCACCGCCCGACCCGTCGGGATGCGAAAGGTCGCGGTCCGGGCTGGACAGGAGGCGGCCACCGCGCCCAACAGGAGGCGGGCGGCCCCGTCTCGCGGCGGCGCCATCGAGCCACGCGGCGGGAGGCCGACATCATGCGCAGGGCGACGATTCACGGTGCGGCGGTTCGCGGTGCGGCACTGGCCTGCCTGCTGCTGCCGCTTCCGGCGGAAGCGCAGACCGCGACGAACCTCACCGCCCTGAAGGGGCTCGCCACCGTGAGCGCGCTGCCGCGGACCGAGGCCGGGCGGGCGGCGCTCGCCGCCAACCTGCGGGTCACCGGCGACATCCAGTCGGGCGCCGGGCAGCAGCCCTACCTGATGCCCCTCGACGAGCAGCGGCAGCTCGCCCTGCGCGACTGCTTCATCACCGACGGCAACGCCACCGAGCTCGCCGACGGGCTCGGCAGCCGGCTCGGTACGATCTACCAGGAGCGGGCGCGCTACACCGACTACAAGACCTTCGGCAACGTGACCCAGTCGGTCGCCGACGTGATCGGCTACACCAACAACATCACCAAGTCGGATTCGAACTCCGGAAAATACTTCTTTGCCAACGGCACCACCGACGGCAAGGCGCCGGTCTCGGAGGCGGCCGCGGCGATCCTCGCGGCACGCGGCGGCGTCGCCGACGTGTTCGGCAAGGCCTACGAGCGGCCGGCCGGCGCCAAGGGTGCCGACGCCTACGGCAATTCCCGCCCGTTCCAGACCCTGGCGCGGCTCACCGCCTATCGCGGGGCCGACTATTTCGGGCAGGGCTCGCACAGCCTCGACTGGCTGCACGGGCCGAGCCAGAACCTGACCGACAGCCCGTCCTATCCGAGCGGCCACACCACCTACGGCTACACCGAGGCCCTGGTCCTCGCGCTCCTCGTCCCCGAGCGCTACCAGCAGATGATCGTGCGGGCGGCCGAGTACGGCAACAACCGCATCGTCGTCGGCGCGCATTACGCCATGGACGTGCTCGGCGGACGCACGGTGGCGCTCCACGCGGTCGCCCACCTGCTCGCCAACGATCCGGCCTATGTCGGCCAGATCCGCAAGAACCCGGCGGTGATCGGCGAGATGAGCCGGGCCACCAACGACGCGGTCGCGATCACCGATTACCGCGCCGCCCTGGAGGCCGCCCGCTCCGACCTCGCCCGGGTGCTCAAGGAGGTCTGCGGCGACGCGGTGGCGACCTGCGCGCAGGCCGATACCGGCCGGTTCCGGGACGCCACCGCCAACGCCGCCTTCTACGAGACGACCCAGACCTACGGCCTGCCGGTGGTCCATGCCGAGACCGCCGGCACGGTCGAGGACGTGGCCAAGCTCGCCCCCGAGGCGGGTCACCTCCTGACCGCGGCCTTCCCGTCCCTGTCCCTGGCGGAGGCGAACGTCATCCTGACCGAGACGCAGGGGCCGGGCGGCGGCTTCCTCGACGACGGCTCGGCCTTCGGGGTCTATTCGCGCCTCAACCTCTACGCGGCTTCGGGCAAGGCGGCGGAACTGGCCGCGCGCAAGCAGGCCGGACGCTGAGGCGATCCGGGCGGCGCCGATCCGGCGGGCGGGACGCCCGGTCGCCGGATCGCGCGGGCACGAGACGGCGCCGAGATGAGGGGCCCTCGATAGGGGGCCCTGCTCGGATGCGGTCTGACGATGTCGCGCTCCGATACCGGGGCTTCAAGGATGCGGTCCGCGGCTTGGGATTCTGAGGCAAGAAACTGGGACGCAGCGACGTTTCCCGCATGTCGCATCCGTGTTTGAACTTAAGCCACGACAAACCTGCAGTGGCTCATCCGACCATGTCGAAGCGAAGCTCCTCCTCGATCCCGGCCTGGCTGCGTCGTCGCGGCTACTCCCCCCGCGCGATGGTGGCGATCGCCGCCGCGATCCGGCGGACCGGCCGGAGCCGCGACGCCGAGGCGACGGAGCGCGCCTGCCTGATCATCCCGTTCCCCAAGCGCCCGCTGTCGTCGGCTCCCTCCGTGGCGGCCGGCGAGGGCGGCCTGCTCCAGGTCGGCGCCTGAACTGAGAAAGGCGCCCGCGCCTGATCACGCGCCGAGCCCGAGCGGGCGCGTGAACCTGAAGGAGGCCCGCCGAGCCTACGGACCGGCCGGGCGTTCCTCCTCAGCTGCCCGGGTTGACGAACAGGCTGTCGAATTCGCCGGGCTCGTAGTCGCGGCCGGTGATGTCGGTGATCACGACCCACTCGTGGCCGTCCGCCGCGAGTTCGTCGGCCTTGTCCAGGGCCGCCTGCGGCGAGGTCCGCTGGTAGGAAAGGTGCCCATCCGGCGTATGGGCCGTCACAACAAGATGCATGGCTCTCCCTGTCTGTCGCAGGAGCCATACTACCGGAACATGACTGCCGGAGCGAGTCGGTGGCGGTGGCGGGATCGTCCGGACCGCGCTGCCGCACCGTCACGGAGCGGCCGTACTCCGGCGCTAGCCCTCGCTCGAGCGCTAGCCCCTAGCGCATCGCCGCTGTCCCGGAGGTCGTCCGATGCCCGTGCTGCTCGCCGCAGGCTCCTGCCTCGCCCTCGGCATCGCCCTCGTGGTGCTGCTCGGGCTCAGCGCCTGACGGGTTCGCACCCGGGCGGCCTGCCGTCGCGCGGGCTCGCGCTTGCGCGAGCCGGAGTGAGGGTCACAGCAGCGCCCGCGCGGCCTGCGCGATCTTGCGCACCGAGACGTCGACCGACTCGGCCGAGCCGCTGATCCGCTCCACCGTCCGGCGCACCGCGGCGACGCCCTCGGCGGCGCCCTGCATGCTGGCCGACATGTCGCGGGTCGCGCCGGCCTGCTGCGCGATGGCGGAGGCGACGCCGACCGAGATGTCGCTGACCTCGCCGATCGCCGCCGCGATGGCGTCCATCGCCGACACCGCCGACGCGGTGGCGCCCTGCACGGCCGCGATCTGCGTGCCGATCTCGTGGGTCGCCTTGGCGGTCTGCCCGGCGAGCTCCTTCACCTCGGCGGCCACGACCGCGAATCCCCGGCCGGCCTCGCCGGCCCGGGCCGCCTCGATGGTGGCGTTGAGGGCGAGCAGGTTGGTCTGGTCGGCGATGGCGCGGATCAGCGACACCACCTCGCCGATCCGCCCGGCGGCCTCGGCCAGCCCGTTGACGATGGAGCCGGCGTCCCGGGCCTGGCGCAGCGCGACCTCCGAGGCGGCGCGAGCCTCCTCGGCGTGGCGGCCGAGCGCGGCGACGGAGGCCGAGAACTCGCCGGCACCGGCGGCCACCGCCTCGACGCTGTCGGCGGCCCGGACCGTCTGTTCGGCGCTGGCGCGGGCCTGGTCCGACACGTCGGTGACCGCGAGCGTGACCGCGGCGATGTCGGACTCGATCGCCCGCTGGCCGGCGGCCAGGCGTTCGCGGTCCCGGACCTCGTGGGTGATGTCGGTGGCGAACTTCACCACCGCGCAGGGCCTGCCGTCGAGGCCGAGCACGGGGTTATAGGCGCCGAAGATCCAGACCTCCCGCCCGTCCTTGCCGACGCGGCGGAACTCCCCCGCCTGGTGGCGGCCCTCGGCCAGCGCCCGCCAGAACGCGAGGTAGGCCGGGTCGTCGCGCTGCGCTTCGGGAACGAACAGGCGGTGGTGGTGCCCCACCACCTCGTCGCGGGCATAGCCCATGGTGGCGAGGAAGGCGGCATTGGCCTCGGTGATCACGCCCTCGGGCGTGAAGTGGATCACCGCCTGCGACCGGTCGAGGGCTGCGACTTGGCCCGCCAGGTAGGCGTCGCGCTCCTTGCGGGCGGTGATGTCGGAGGCGAGCTTCACCACCCGGACGACGCGGCCGCGGCGATCGAGCACCGGGTTGTAGGACGCCTGGATCCAGATCGAGCGGCCGTCCTTGGCGATGCGGCGGAACTCGCGGGTCTCGAACCGGCCCTGCCGCAACCCGTCCCAGAACGCGGCGTAGTCCGGGCTCTCGCGCTCCTCGGGCGGCATCAGCAGGCTGTGGTGACGGCCGCGGAGCTCGGCCAGCGAGTAGCCGATGAGGGCCAGGAAACACGCATTCGCGTCCCGGATCGTTCCGGCGGGGTCGAACTCGATCCGTCCCTGGGATCGGTCGACCGCCGCGAGGAGCGCGGCATGGCGGGATTGCAAGAAGGGCACGGCGTCGACCTCTCGGGGACTTGCCCGTCACGATGCACCACGAATCTTATTGGATAGTGAAGGACAGGATGCGTCCTGTCCAACATCTAACAGTAAATGGATGCGGCTTTTCGCAAATGCTCAATCGGAAACACATGTTAAATGACAGCAGGCGTGCAGCGATGCGCGGTACCTCCGGGCAAACCTGGCCCATGGCCTCGGGACGGAAGGCAAGTTCGACAATGGAGCGTCGCCGTGGCACCCATCCGCGCGAGCCGAAGCCGATCGGCCGCCGCGGGACCGGTCGTGCGGGATCGACGCTCTCGATCGCCGCGGTCGCGCCGGCAGACGGCAGCCAGACGCGCCGATGTTTCGGGGCGAGGCCCTCCGCCCGATCGATTGTCCGCCCGCACGCCTGGATTACGGGCGCAGCCCGGAGCGACATGGAGGATGGCCGATCCGGCCGCGTCGGGATTGTCGCCCGTCCCGCGCCGGCCGGTCGATCGCGCTGCGAACGCTGCGCGGTCACCTTCGCGAGATCGGGGGCCGTTCGACCGGCTCCGAAGACCGGGTCTTTCCCCGACCTCGCGACGAGGCCGCGGGCAGGAGGCAAGACCCCTCGGGCAAGAATCGTCGGGCAAGAATCGTCGCGCAAGACCCTTCGGGACCGAACAGCGGATTGCCGTTCAGAACAGCTTCTTCAGCTCGCTCTTCAGGATCTTGCCGTTGGGGTTGCGCGGCAGGATCTCCTCGTGGAGCAGGACGCGGACCGGCACCTTGAACGAGGCCAGGCGGGCGGCCACGAAGGCGCGCAGCTCCTCCTCGCTCGTCTGCGCACCGCGGGCGATCGCCACCACGGCGCCGGGCTCCTCGCCGAGCGTCGGATGCGGGATGCCGACGAGGGCGGCGTCGACCACCGCCGGGTGCTCGTAGAGGACGCTCTCGACCTCGCCGCAATAGATGTTCTCGCCACCGCGGATCAGCATGTCCTTGGCCCGGTCGACGATGGTGACGAAGCCCTCCTCGTCGATCCGCGCCAGGTCGCCGGTGCGCAGCCAGCCCTCGCGCATCACCTCGGCATCGGCGTCGGGCCGGTTCCAGTAGCCCGCCACCACGTTGGGGCCCTTGACCCACAACTCGCCGACCTCGCCGGGGGGCAGGGTGCGGCCCTCCGGGTCCACGGCGCGAGTCTCGCAGACCGGCAGGGCCGGGCCGCAGCTGTCGGGGCGGTGGACATAATCCTCGCCCTGGTGGTGCGTGAAGGTGCCGGAGGTCTCGGTCATGCCCCAGCCGGTGGCGGGCTGCGCCTTCGGGAAGGCGGCGCGCAGGCGCCGGACCAATTCGGCCGGGGCCGGGGCGCCGCCGTAGCTGATCGTCTCCAGGGAGGAGAGGTCGTGGGTGCCGGCCGCCATCCCGTCGAGGAGCTGGAACGCGATCGTCGGCACGCCGCCGGCACTGGTGCAGCGCTCGCGCTCGATCAGCGCCATGGCGCGGGCGAGGTCCCAGCGCCGCATCATCACCAGGCGCCCGCCGCGATAGAGGTTCGGTACCAGGGTGGCGAAGCAGCCGGTGACGTGGAAGAGCGGGATCGACAGCAGGGCGGCCCGCTGGGGCGCGGCCGGGTCCGGCGCCGGCACCGGCTCGCCCCGGCGCAGGAAGGCCCGCGCGGCCGAGAACGGATGCGCCATCACCCCGCAGGCGCCGGCCCGGTGGGTGCCGATCGCGCCCTTCGAGCGGCCGGTGGTGCCGGAGGTGTAGAACAGGGTGGAGACGTCCTCGGGGCCGACCGCGACCTCCGGCAGGCTTCCCTCCGGCAGCCCGGCCCACTCGGCGACCGGGCCGATGATGTCGGACAGGCTCTCGGTACCGGGCGCGACCGGCGCGCGGGCGAGGAGCACCCGCGCGAGCGCCGGGTAGGCGGCGCGGCGCTCCGCGATGCGGGCCCAGCGCTCCTCGTCGACGATGGCGACGCTGGCGCCGGAATCCAGGAAGCCGTGATCGAGCTCGGGGCCGGTCCACCAGGCGTTGAGCGGCGTGACGACCGCGCCGGCCAGGATCGCGGCGAAGAACGCCACCGGCCATTCCGGCAGGTTGCGCATCGCCACCGCCACCCGGTCGCCGGGCCGGACCCCGCCGCGGATCAGGTCGGCGGCGAGCGCCAGGGTGGCGCGGCCGAACGCCTCGAACGTCGCGCGCTCGTCCTCGTAGACCAGGAAGGTTTTTTCGCCATGCGCCCGCCCGGCGACGAAGACGTCGCGCAGGGTCAGCGGCGCGTTGGCCCAGATCCGGGTCGGCACGCCGCGGATCGGGGTCTCGGCGACGGCGAAGGGGGAACCGGGCGCGGTCAACCGGGCGGTCGCCTCGGCGAAGGGGAGGGCGGGCCAGAGAGGCGCGGTCATGTGCGGCGCAGTCATCGGCGGGCTCGTGATGGGTGGACTCTCGGGCGGTGCGGAAGGGGATGGGCGCTCAGGTGATGGTCTGGCCGCCGTCGATCACGATGCTCTGGCCGGTCATGAAGGCGCCGGCCGGGCTCGCCAGGAAGACCGCCGCTCCCGCGATCTCGTCGGGCTGGCCGATGCGGGCGAGCGGCGTGCGCGCCGTGTAGGCGGCCCGCGACGTCGGGTCCTCCCACAGGGCGCGGGCGAAGTCGGTCTGGATCAGGCCCGGCGCGATGCAGTTGACCCGCACGTTGTGGGGCCCGAGCTCGACCGCGAGGTTGCGGGCGAGCTGGAAATCGGCCGCCTTCGAGACGTTGTAGGCGCCGATCACGCCCGACCCCTTCAGGCCGCCGACCGACGAGACGAGGATGATCGACCCGTCCCTCCGCTCGATCATGCCGGGGGCGCAGAAGCCGATCAGCCAGTGGCTGGCAATCACGTTGTTGTCGAGGATCTTGCGGAACTGGTCGTCCGAGATGCCGCTCATCGGCCCGTAATACGGGTTCGAGGCGGCGTTGCAGACGACCGTGTCGATGCGGCCGAAGCGGTCCTCGGTCCCCTTGGCCAGCCGCTCGAGGTCGGCCTTCGACGAGATGCTGGCGGGGATCACGATCGCCCGCTCCTCGCCGTGGCGGGCGTTGATCGCCTCGGCCACGGGTGCGCAGGCCTCCGCCTTGCGCGAGGAGACGACGACCTTCGCGCCGTGCTCGGCCAGGCGCTCGGCGATGGCCCGGCCGATGCCGCGCGACGAGCCGGTGACGACGGCGACGCGGCCGGTCAGATCGAAGAGCGGCGTCTGCATGGAGCGTCCTCCCGGGTGGGCCTTTGCCAAAACAGGCCTTGCTTTTGCGCCGACCTTAGCCCCGTATGACGATTAAGCAAGCCGCCTTTTCGAAAACGCGGCCGTGGGGAGGGATGGACGCGGGGCTTACCCCTCGCTCAGGTCCCGGTTTCGGGGCCCTTGCGGCACCATACCCAATCCCCGATAATGAGGCAGAACCCCGTGCTGCCGGAAGAGCGGCGCCGGGACCATCGGAGGAACCGAGATGCGGGAAGCCGTCATCGTCGCCACCGCGCGCACCCCCATCGGCAAGGCCTACCGGGGCGCGTTCAACGACACGCAAGGGCAGGCGCTCGGCGGCCACGCCATCGCGCATGCGGTGCAGCGCGCCGGCATCGACCCGGCCGAGATCGGCGACGTGGTGATGGGCGCCGCGCTCCAGCAGGGCTCGACCGGCGGCAACGTCGCCCGCCAGGCCGCTCTCAGGGCGGGCCTGCCCGAGACGGTGGCGGGCATGAGCCTCGACCGGCAATGCGCCTCGGGCCTGATGGCGATCGCGACGGCCGCCAAGGAGATCATCACCGACGGGCTCGCCGTCGCGGTGGGCGGCGGGCTCGAGTCGATCTCGCTCGTCCAGAACGACAAGGTCAACCGCTTCCGCGGCCAGGATCCGTGGCTCGTCGAGCACGTGCCGGCGATCTACATGACGATGATCGAGACCGCCGAGAACGTCGCGGCGCGCTACGGCATCAGCCGCGAGGCCCAGGACGCCTACGCCCTGCAATCGCAGCAGCGCACCGCCAGGGCGCAGGCCGAGAACAAGTTCGCCGACGAGATCGTGCCGATGGACGCCCGCATGGCGGTGGTCGACAAGGCGACCGGCGCGGTCTCGCACAAGGACGTGACGCTCTCCCAGGACGAGGGCAACCGGCCCCAGACCAAGCTCGAGGACCTTCAGGGCCTCAAGCCCGTGTTCAAGGACGGCCTGCGGATCAAGGAAGGCCGGTTCATCACCGCCGGCAACGCGAGCCAGCTCTCCGACGGCGCGGCGGCGGTCGTGCTGATGGAGGCCCGCGAGGCCGAGCGCCGCGGCCTGACGCCGCTCGGCGCCTATCGGGGCATGGCGGTGGCCGGCTGCAACCCGGACGAGATGGGCATCGGTCCGGTCTTCGCGGTGCCCAAGCTCCTCAAGCAGCACGGGCTCAGGGTCGAGGACATCGACCTGTGGGAGCTGAACGAGGCCTTCGCCAGCCAGGTGCTGTATTGCCGCGACACGCTCGGCATCCCGGACGAGCGCCTTAACGTCAACGGCGGCGCGATCTCGATCGGCCACCCCTACGGCATGTCGGGCGCCCGGATGACCGGTCACATCCTGCTGGAAGGCCGCCGCCGGGGCGCCAAGTACGGCGTGGTGACGATGTGCGTCGGCGGCGGCATGGGCGCCGCGGGCCTGTTCGAGATCTACTGATCCTGCCACATTCCGGCTCGTGACGGCGCCCGCCGAGAGGCGCCCGGAGGAGACCGGCAGAGGGACGAAGCCGAAGATGGCTCAAGACGTGAACGCGAACGACAACGTCGTGTCGACCGCCCGCGAGGGCGCTGTCGCGGTGCTGACGCTGCAATCCGGCCCGGTCAACGCGCTCGGCACTGCGCTTCGCCAGGGCATCCTGGCGGCGGTCGAGGCCGCGGAGGCCGATGCTGCCGTCGAGGCGATCGTGCTGATCGGCGGCGGCCGGATGTTCTCGGCCGGGGCCGACATCACCGAGTTCGGCAAGCCGCAGAGCGGCATCAGCCTGCCCGACCTCCTCAACCGCATCGAGGCATCGACCAAGCCGGTCGTCGCGGCGATCCACGGCAACGCGCTCGGCGGCGGGCTCGAGACCGCGCTCGCCTGCCACTACCGGGTGGCGGTGCCGAGCGCCAAGGTCGGCCTGCCGGAGGTCAAGCTCGGCATCCTGCCGGGTGCAGGCGGCACCCAGCGCCTGCCGCGGGTGGTGGGGCCCCGCAAGGCCCTCGACGTCATCGTCGGCGGTTCGCCGATCGGCGCCAAGGCGGCGGCCGCGATGGGGCTGATCGACGAACTGGCGCCGGAAGACGGTCTTCGCGCCCACGCGGTCGCCTTCGCCGAGCGGGTGGTGGCGGAAGGCCGGCCGCTCCTGAAGATCCGCGACCGCGACGACAAGATCGCCGAGGGACGCGAGAATCCCGGCCTGTTCGCGGCGTTCCGCGAGGAGAATGCCCGCAAGACCCGCGGCTTCGAGGCTCCGCAAGCCTGCATCGCCTGTATCGAGGCGGCCTGCCGGCTGCCCTTCGACGAAGGGCTGGCCTTCGAGCGCGCGGAGTTCCAGAAGCTCGTCTCCGGCACCCAGTCGGCGGCGCAGCGCTACGTCTTCTTCGCCGAGCGCCAGGCCGCCAAGATCCCGGACGTGCCGGACGACACGCCCGCCCGCACCATCGCCCGCGTCGGCGTGATCGGTGCCGGCACGATGGGCGGCGGCATCTCGATGAACTTCCTCAACGCCGGCATCCCGGTGACGATCGTCGAGACGAAGCGCGCCGCGCTCGACCGCGGCCTCAAGACCATCCGCACCAACTACGAGAACACCGCCAAGAAGGGCCGGCTGAAGCCCGAAGACGTCGAGACCCGGATGGGCCTCCTTACCGACACCCTGGAGCTCGAAAAGCTCGCCGAGTGCGACCTCATCATCGAGGCCGTGTTCGAGGATATGGGCATCAAGAAGGAGATCTTTTCCAAGCTCGACACCATCGCCAAGCCCGGCGCGATCCTGGCCTCCAACACCTCCTACCTCGACATCGACGCCATCGCGGCGATGACCAGCCGGCCGGCCGACGTGATCGGCATGCACTTCTTCTCGCCGGCCAACGTCATGCGCCTGCTGGAGGTCGTGCGCGGCGAGAAGACCGCCAAGGACGTCATCGCGACCGCGATGCAGATCGGCCGCAAGGTCGGCAAGATCCCGGTGCTGGTCGGCGTCTGCCACGGCTTCGTCGGCAACCGCATGCTGGCCCAGCGCCAGCGCGAGGCCAACCGTCTGATCCTGGAGGGCGTCACCCCCTGGGACGTCGACCGGGTGGTCTACGAGTTCGGCCTGCCGATGGGCCCGTTCACCATGAGCGACCTCGCCGGCCTCGACATCGGCTGGAGCCGGGAGACCAACAAGTCGGAGAGCGTGCGAGACCTCCTGTGCGAGCAGGATCGCCGCGGCCAGAAGACGAGCGCCGGCTTCTACGACTACGACGCCAAGCGCAAGGCGACGCCCTCCAAGGTGACCGAGGAGATCATCGCGAAGGTCGCCGAGCGCCAGGGCGTGGCGCGCCGGAACGCCAACGACCAGGAGATCCTGGAGCGCACCCTCTACCCGATGATCAACGAGGGCGCGAAGATCCTCGAGGAGGGCAAGGCGATCCGAGCCTCGGACATCGATATCGTGTGGATCAACGGCTACGGCTGGCCGGTCTATCGCGGCGGCCCGATGTTCTGGGCCGACACGATCGGTCTGCCGAAGGTGCTGGAGCGCCTGCGCGCCTACGAGGCCGAGTACGGCGAAGACTTCAAGCCGTCGGCCTTGCTGGAGCGGCTCGCCGCCGAGGGCAAGGGCTTCAAGGACCTGTAGCGCCGTTCAACCCTCCCCCCTCTGCGGGGGAGGGTGCCCGGCTGCGAGTGCGAAGCACTCGTGCGCCGCGCGGGAGAGGGGACGCCGCTTCCGGATATGGCGGCATCGTTCTGACGGACGCCCCCTGGATCAGCGTCGCGCTGCCCCTCTCCCGGCCCCTGCTCACGCAGGGTCCACCCTCCCCCGCAGAGGGGGGGAGGGTTCGGCGTCGAGCCAGACATTCGAGACAACAAACGAGTCAGGAGGCACCCCATGGACCTTCGCTTCACCCCCGAGGAGCGCGCCTTCCGCCAGGAAGTCCGCACCTTCTTCCAAGAGAATCTCCCGCAGGAGATCCGCCAGAAGCTGATCGACGGTCGTCATCCGTCGAAGGACGACATCGTCATCTGGCAGAAGATCCTCAACAAGAAGGGCTGGGCGGTGCCGAACTGGCCCGTCGAGTGGGGCGGCACCGGCTGGGATCCGGTGCGCCAGTACATCTTCTTGGATGAACTCCAGAGCTTCCCGGCCCCGTCGCCGCTGCAATTCGGCGTCTACATGGTCGGGCCGGTGATCGCCCAGTTCGGCAACGAGGCGCAGAAGAAGCACTTCCTGCCCCGCATCGCCAACATCGACGACTGGTGGTGCCAGGGCTTCTCCGAGCCGGGTTCGGGCTCCGACCTCGCCTCGCTCAAGACCAAGGCGGTGCGCGAGGGCGACCAATACATCGTCAACGGCCAGAAGACCTGGACTACGCTCGGCCAGTACGCCGACTGGATCTTCTGCCTGGTGCGCACCGACGCCACCGTGAAGAAGCAGGAGGGCATCAGCTTCCTCCTCATCGACATGAAGACGCCCGGCATCACCGTGCGGCCGATCCAGACCATCGACGGCGGCCACGAGGTCAACGAGGTCTTCTTCGACGACGTGAAGGTGCCGGTCGAGAACCTGGTCGGCCAGGAGAACAAGGGCTGGGACTACGCCAAGTTCCTGCTCGGCAACGAGCGCACCAACATCGCCCGGGTCGGCGTCTCGAAGCAGCGCATCCGGCGCCTGAAGGAGCTGGCGGCGATCGAGCGGGTCGGCGACACGCCGATCCTGGAGAACCCGCGCTTCCGAGAGAAGCTGGCGGCGCTCGAGATCGAGCTGAAGGCGCTGGAGATGACCCAGCTGCGCGTGGTGGCCGCCGAGCGCACCCGCGAGAAGGGCAAGCCCGATCCGGCCTCCTCGATCCTCAAGATCAAGGGCTCGGAGATCCAGCAGGCGACGACCGAGCTGCTGCTCGAAGTGGTCGGCCCCTACGCCCTGCCTTACGTGGCCGAGGACGAGGGCGACGATTCCTTGAGCAACGAGCCGCCGGTCGGCCCCGACTGGGCGGGGCCGGCGGCGCCGACCTACTTCAACTGGCGCAAGATCTCGATCTACGGCGGCTCGAACGAGATCCAGAAGAACATCATCGCGAAAGCGATCCTGGGGCTGTAGCCCCGGGGCTTCCTTACTCACTCCGCCCTTTCCCGGACGACTAGAGCGTCAGCGGAAGGAGATCCGGGAACCAGCGCAAGGACTCGCGAAGCGACCGATCTCTGCAACGTTGCAACCTGCAGAGCCGCTTCGCGGCACTTTCCCTGCTGGATCCCGGATCTCCCTCCGCTTCGCTTCAGTCGTCCGGGAAAGGGGTGCGTCATCGTTTTCGGCCGTGCGGCCGGCCCCCGACCGATCAGGAACACACGTCGATGGATTTCGATCTGAGCGAGGAGCAACGCCTCCTCAAGGACAGCGTCGAGCGGCTTCTCGCCGACCGCTACGACTTCGAATCCCGCAAGCGCTACGGCCGTGAGCCCGAGGGCTTCGCCAAGGCGATGTGGGCGGCTTACGCCGAGCAGGGCCTGCTCGCGGTGCCGTTCTCCGAGGAGGATGGCGGCATCGGCGGCGGGCCGGTCGAGACCATGATCGTCATGGAGGCGTTCGGCGGCGCCCTGGCGCTGGAGCCCTACCTGGCGACGGTCGTACTCTCCGGCGGCGTGCTGCGTCATGCCGCGAGCCCGGAGCAGCGCGCCGAATGGCTGCCGGGCCTCATCGCCGGCGAGACCCGCTACGCTCTCGCGCATAGCGAGCGCCAGGCCCGCTACGATCTCCACGACGTCGGCGTCACCGCGCGCCGCGACGGCGACGGGTGGGTGCTGGAGGGCGAGAAGTCGCTGGTCCTGCACGGCGATAGCGCCGACCGGCTGATCGTCTCCGCCCGGACCTCCGGCTCGCGGCGCGACCGCGACGGGATCGGGCTGTTCCTGGTCGAGGCCAACGCCGAGGGCGTGTCGCGCCGCGGCTACCCGACCCAGGACGGCTTGCGGGCGGCGGAAATCTCGCTGTCCTCGGTCCGCGTCGGGGCGGACGCGGCGATCGGCGATCCCGCGGGCGCGCTCCCGGTGATCGAGCGGGTCACCGACGAGGCGATCGCCGCGCTCTGCGCCGAGGCGGTCGGCGCCATGGACCGGATGCACAACCTGACGGTCGAGTACCTCAAGACCCGCAAGCAGTTCGGGGTGACGATCGGGTCGTTCCAGGTGCTGCAGCACCGGGCCGCCGAGATGTTCATCGCGCTCGAACAGGCCCGCTCGATGGCCTTCCTCGCCACCATGATGGCGGGTGAGGACGATGCGGAGGAGCGCGCTCGCGCCATCGCCGGCGCCAAGGTGCAGATCGGCCGTTCCGGCCGCATCGTCGGTCAGGGCGCGGTGCAGCTCCATGGCGGCGTCGGCGTCACCATGGAGTACAGCGTCGGCCACTACTTCAAGCGGGTGACGATGATCGACCAGCTCTTCGGCGACGCCGACCACCATCTCGGCCGCGTCGCCCGGATGGGCGGGCTGATCGCCGCCTGACGCAGAACCGCGCGGGAGATGAATCCCGCTCATCTCGGCGCGGATAAAACTCGTTTGAGTTCCGCCCCGGGCGATTGTTGGGTGATCGTGCCTCAAGAGCACCCGACAATCCCCGGGAGGGACCCCAAGATGACCGGCACCGAGCCGCGCGCGCTCGCGGATGCGATCCGCTTTCTGTCCATCGACGCCATCGAGCGGGTGGGCGAGGGGCATCCGGGCACGCCGCTGGGCGCCGCCGACACGGTGACGGCGCTGTTCACCCGCCACCTCAAGTTCCTGGCCCGCGAGCCCCTGTGGTTCGACCGCGACCGCTTCGTCGAGTCGAACGGCCACGGCTCGATGCTGCTCTACTCGCTGCTCCAC
This sequence comes from Methylobacterium sp. ap11, assembly GCF_900110515.1. Classification (NCBI taxonomy): domain Bacteria; kingdom Pseudomonadati; phylum Pseudomonadota; class Alphaproteobacteria; order Hyphomicrobiales; family Methylobacteriaceae; genus Methylobacterium; species Methylobacterium sp. ap11. The sequence goes on from NZ_FOEB01000006.1 coordinate 246,353, forward strand.
CTCTCGGGCTACGAGGGGATCGGGCTTGACGACATCAAGCGCTTCCGCGAGCTCGGCTCGCCCTGCGAGGGCCATCCGGAATACGCCCCCGCCCACGGCATCGAGACCACCACCGGCCCGCTCGGCCAGGGCATCGCCAACGCCGCCGGCATGGCGCTGGCCGAGGCCTATCTCAACCGCTGGCTCGGGCCCGACATCATCGACCACCGGACCTATGCGCTCGTCGGCGACGGCTGCCTGCAGGAGGGCGTCGGCCAGGAGGTGATCTCGCTCGCCGGCCATCTGCGGCTGGGGAAGCTCACCTTCCTCTGGGACGACAACCAGATGACCGACGACGGCGCGATCGACCTCGCGCTGAGCGACGACATGGCGGCGCGCTTCCGCCTGAGCCACTGGCACGTCCAGGAGGTCGACGGCCACGACATCGAGGCGGTCTCGGCGGCGCTGCTGCTCGCCAAGGCCGATCCGCGCCCCTCGATGATCCGCTGCTCCACGGTGATCGGCCGCGGCCTGCCCGGCGTCGAGGGCACGCGGGCGGCCCACTCCGCCCGCATCCCGGCATCTTTAAGCGAGGCCGCCCGCAAGGCCCTGAACTGGCCGCACCCCGCCTTCGAGATTCCGGACGAGATCCGCGCCGCCTGGCGCGAGGCCGGCGAGCGCAACGCCCCCGAGTTCGACTCCTGGACCCGCCGCGTCGCCGCCCTGCCGCCGGAGCGCCGCCGCCTGCTCGACCGCCTGCGCGAGGGCAAGCTGCCGGAGGGCTGGGAGGCGCCGTTGCAGGCCTTCCGCGACGAGGCGGCCCGGTCGGGCACGGCGCAATCCGGCATCGCGCTCTCGGGCGAGCTGGTCGACCGCCTCGCGGACGCCATCCCCGAACTCCTCTCCGGCGCACCGGACCTCGAGGGCGCGACCCAGCACAAGCGCAAGCTCAAGGCCTTCACGGCCGAGGACCAGGGCGGGCGCTACGTCCATTACGGCATCCGCGAGCACGCCATGGGGGCGATGATGAACGGCATGGCCGCCCATGGCGGCGTGGTGCCGGTCGGCGTCACCTACCTGGTCTTCTCGGATTACCTGCGCCCGGTGTTGCGGCTCGCCGCCATGATGGGGCTGCCGGTGCCGTTCGTGTTCAGCCACGATTCGGTCGGCATCGGCCGCAACGGCCCGACCCACCAGCCGGTCGAGTACCTGGCCTCGCTCCGCGCCATTCCCAACATGCTGGTGCTGCGCCCGGCCGACGCCGTCGAGGCGGCGGAATGCTGGGAGATCGCGCTCCAGACCCGCACCGGCCCGTCCTCGCTGATCTTCGCCCGCCAGGCCCTGCCGGCCGTGCGGCGCGACGGCGCGGGCGAGAACCGCTCGGCCCACGGCGCCTACGTGCTGGAGGAGGCGACCGGCCCCCGCCGCGTCACGCTGCTCGCCACCGGCTCCGAGGTGGCGCTCGCCGTCGAGGCGCGCCGGCGGCTCGAGGAGGAGGGCATCCCGACCGCAGTGGTCTCGATGCCGTCCTGGGAGCTATTCGAGCGCCAGGACGCCGCCTATCGCCGCGAGATCCTGGGCCCGGGCACCGTGCGGGTCGGGGTCGAGGCGGCGGTGCGCCTCGGCTGGGACCGCTATCTCGGCGAGGACGGCGGCTTCGTCGGCATGAGCGGCTTCGGCGCCTCGGGCGCGGAGGCCGACCTCGCCCGCCATTTCGGCCTCACCCCGGAGCGGGTGGTCGAGGAGGTGCGGGCGCGGCTCTGAGGAGCGTGGCCAGCGAGGGTTTCCCTCTCGCCGGCCGGGGCCGGGATGGCGGCCGCTACTGCGTCCCGCCCTTCGCCTCCTTCTGGAACTCGTCGATCACGTCCTTGCCGACCCGCTTGGCCATGTCCGCGGTGACCGGCTCCAGGGCCGCCTTCCAGGCCGCCTTCTCGTCGGGGGTAAGGGTGACGAAGGTGGTCTTGCCCGACTTCTTCATCTCCTCGAGCGCGTCGGCATTGTCCTTGTCGGCGACCTGGTTGGCGTAGACGGTCGCCTCCGTCATCGCCTTGTCGAGTTCGGTGCGCACCTCGGCCGGAAGGCCGTCCCAGAACTTCTTGTTGGTGATCACGGCATAGCCGATATAGCCGTGATCGGACAGGGTAATGAACTTCTGCACCTCGTGGTGCTTCTGGGTGAACATGTTCGAGGGGGTGTTCTCCGAGCCGTCGACGACGCCGGTCTGCATGCCCTGGTAGACCTCCGAGAAGGCCATCACCTGCGGGAGCGCCCCGAGCGCGCGGAACTGCGCCTCCAGCACCTTCGAGGACTGGATCCGCATCTTCAGGCCGCGGAAATCGGCCGACATCCGCAACGGCTTGTTGGCGCTCATCACCTTGAAGCCGTTGTCCCAGTAGGCGAGCCCGATGATGCCCTTCGATTGTAGCTTGTCGAACAGCCGCTTTCCGAGCGCCCCGTCGGTGACCCGGCGCAGGGCCGCCTTGTCGGGCAGGATGTAGGGCAGGTCGAAGACCTCGAACTCCTTGGCGCCGAGCGGGCCGAACTTCGCCAGCGACGGCGCCAGCATCTGCACCGCGCCGAGCTGCAGCGCCTCGACCTCCTCCTTGTCCTTGAACAGCTGCGAATTCGGGTAGACCTCGACCTTCACCTTGCCGTTCGTGTACTTCTCCGCCAGCTCCTTGAACTTGTCGGCGCCGCGGCCCTTCGGCGTGTCGGGCGCGACGACATGGCTGAACTTGATCACGATCGGCGCCTGGGCCAGGGCGGCGCCCGACAGGAGCAGCAGGGCGGTGCCGGCCGCGAGGGCGCGGCGGGTCAGGGTCGGCATGGCGTTTCCTCGTTGTCGCGGTCTGTTTCGCGTTCTGGTTTGGTCGCAAGGCTGACAGTTCGGGTCCGCCGGCGCAAGGCGACGATCGCTCGCCGGACCTTATCCGTGCGCTGACGCTCCCCGCTCCGGTCACAGGCGAGCGGTGAGACGAGGTGAGATGGCCCGTGCAGCGCGGGGCTCCTCAGCCCTCGGCCTCCGCCTCCATGCAGACCGCTCCGCCGACGGCGGTCCAGCCGCGGAAATCCTCGGCCTCGCGTCGCCCCGCCACCGCGAAGCGCGAGCCGGCGATCATCGGCGCGACGCCGCGGTAGCGGAATCGCGCCGGCACCCTGCCGAGGCGCTGCGCCGCGAGGTTGAGGAGCAGGCTCGCCTGCATCGGCCCGTGCACGACGAGGCCGGGATAGCCCTCGACCTGCGTGGCGTAGGAATGGTCGTAGTGGAAGCGATGGCCGTTGAAGGTCATCGCGGAATAGCGAAACAGCAGCACGGAATTCGCCTCGACCGACCAGGCGGCCTCGTCCCCGGCGGGAACGGGTTTCGCCGCCGGCGCGGCGTCGTCCGGCCGGCTCGCCTCGCGGTAGACGATGTCCTGGCGGTCGCGGATCGCCGGGCCGCGCGCGGTCTCGTACTCGTGCCGCACGGTGACGAAGCACAGCGTACCGGTGCGCCCGTGCTTCACCGCCACGTCCGAGACCGTCTCGCGCCGCACCACCCGGTCGCCGATCCGCAGCGGCGCCAGGGTCTCGATCTCGCCGCCGGCCCACATCCGCCGCGGCAGCGGCACCGGTGGCAGGAATCCGCCCTTCGCCGCGTGGCCGTCCGGCCCGAGCGCGTCGGCCGCCGGGGTCTCGGGGGCGAGGCACCAGTGCAGCGCCAGCGGCGCCTCGCCCGATGCCACCGGGGCGAGGTGGGGGGCGAGCGTCGCCCGGTACTCGGCGACGAGGCGAGGCGTCACGATGTCCTCGACCTCCCGGCTGCGCCCGATCCAGCCGCGCAGATGGTCGATATCGATCTCGGGCATCCGGCACTCTCCCGTCGTCGCCCGCCGTCCCGGGCCTGTTCGCCCTTATAGCGACGGCTCTTCGCGCCCGCACATCTGCCGTCTGGACCCCGCCCCGGGCCGGTGCGCCGCCTACACCACGTGGTCCGGCGCCAGCGCGCAGGCCGGTCCCCCGGCCAGCTCGACCTGGAGCGTGACGTGGGCGATGCCGAAGCGGCGGCGCAGGGTGGCGGCGCAGTCGTTGAGGAAGGCGTTGCCGGGGTGGCCCTCCGGCATCACCAGATGGGCGGTGAGCGCCGTCTCGGTGGTGCTCATCGGCCAGACGTGGAGGTCGTGGACCTCCGTCACGCCCGGCCGCTCGGCGAGGCAGCGGCGCACGTCCGCCGGGTCGATGCCCGGGGGCACGGCGTCGAGCGAGAGCACGACGCTGTCGCGCAGGAGGCCCCAGGTCCCGGCGACGATCACCGCCACGATGACCAGGCTGGTCAGCGGGTCGACCCAGGTCCAGCCGGTCCACAGGATGACGAGGCCCGCCACCACCACGCCGGCCGACACCGCGGCGTCGGCCAGCATGTGCAGGTAGGCGCCGCGGATGTTGAGGTCGCCCTTGCGGCCCGAGGCGAACAGCCAGGCGGTGACGCCGTTCACCGCGATCCCGATCAGCGCCACGATGGTCACGGTGAGGCCCGGGACCGGGGCGGGCTCGTGGAAGCGCTGCACCGCCTCCCAGGCGATGGCGCCGACCGCCACCAGCAGGAACACCGCGTTGAACAGGGCGGCGAGGATCGAGGACGAGCGCAGTCCGTAGGTGAACCGCGCCGTCGGCCGGCGCTGGCCGAGCGTCGCCGCCGCCCAGGCGACGACGAGGCCGAGCACGTCCGACAGGTTGTGGCCGGCATCGGCGAGGAGCGCCACGGAATCGGTGAGGAACCCGTAGAACCCCTCGATCAGCACGAAGCCGGTGTTGAGCGCGATGCCGATCGCGAAGGCGCGGCCGAAGCTCGCCGGGGCGTGGACGTGGCCGGGGCCGTGACGGTGCCCTGCATGCTCGTGATCGTGGTCGCCATGGTCGTGCGCGTGGTCGTGGTGCTGGCCCATGCCCGGTTCCTGTTCCTCGCCCGGGCCGCCCTCGGGGCCCGTGCGGTCGTCGCGGCGCCGTTAGCTTTAGGGCGGGAAAGGCGGAGCGGCGAGCCCCGCCCGGGCAGGGTCACCCGGTCGCCAGCCGCAAGGCCGCCTCGGTCAGAGCCCCGTCCGGCCGGATCATCTGGTCGAGCACCGTGAAGTGGTCGTCGCCGGCAAGCGGCAGGAGGTCGCCGGCGAGGCCCGTCCCGGCCCAGGCCGCCTGGTAGACCTGCGACTGCCGGCACAGCTCCGGCAACTCGTCGGCGCCGTAGGCCACCGTGAGCGGCCCGGCGCGACGCGGCAGATGCCGGATCGGCGAGAGCGCCGCGACCTCGTCCGCGGTGAGGCGGAGCGCGTCGTCGAGCGCCGTGCGCCGGATCGGCGCGAGGTCGAAGATGCCGGAGACCGCCAAGCCCGCATCGACCTCCGGGCAGGCCATGGCGAGCGCCGCGAGGTGGCCGCCGGCCGACCAGCCCGACACGACGAGGCGCGACGGCCCCGCATGGGCGCGAAGGCGCGCCAGCGCCGCCGGGATCTCGGCGCAGAGCGCCGTCATCGTCGCCTGAGGGCAGAGGGTGTAGCCGATCATCGCGACGTCGAGTCCGCGGGCGAGCGGCCCCTCGGCCAAAGCCGCGAAGCCGGCCTTGTCGTTGCGCTGCCAGTAGCCGCCGTGGATGAAGGCGAGGAGCGGCGCGCCGTCACGGCCGCACCGGAAGAGGTCGAAACGCTGGCGCTCGCCCGCGCCGTAGGGGAGGTCGAGCTCGCCGGTCCGCGCCGCGCGGAAAGCCGCGCTGCGCTCGCGCAGGGACGCCATGAAGGCGCTGCTGCCGGCGACCGCGCCGGAATTGTCGTAGGCCCTGCTCAAGGTCGCGCGGTCCATCCCGCGCCAGTCGCCGCCCGCCATCGTCGTCCCCCGAGAGAATTTCAAAACGTATCGAACCAGAAGAACACGTGTCTTTTCCCCATCCACGACCTCATCCTGAGGCGTCAGTCCATCGACGATGGACTGACCTCGAAGGAGGGCTCCAGACGTCTCACCGCTCTCTGGAGCCCTCCTTCGAGGCTCCCGTTGGTCGCACCTCAGGATGAGGTCGGGGGTGGGAGGACGCGAGTCGTTCCGGTCGGACAAGCTCTTGGCATGAGGATAGCCCGGAAACGCGAAGGGGCGGCCCCGCGCCGCGCGCAGGGCCGCCCCCATCCGGAATCCGGGGTCGTGGAGACCCCGGGATCGTGCCTTACTCGGCCGGCTGCAGGGTCGGCTGCAGGGGCGGTAGGACCTCCAGCGGCATCGGGTTGCCGTCGAGGGCGGCCTTCAGGCGGTCCATGTCGACCTCGTTCTCCCAGCGGGCGACCACGATGCAGGCCACCGCGTTGCCGATGAAGTTGGTGAGCGCGCGGCACTCCGACATGAAGCGGTCGATGCCGAGGATCAGCGCCATGCCGACCACCGGCACGGAGGGGACCACCGCCAGCGTCGCGGCCAGCGTGATGAAGCCCGAGCCGGTGACGCCGGCCGCGCCCTTCGAGGAGAGCATCGCGACGAGGAGCAGCAGGGCCTGCTCGCCGTAGGAGAGGGGCGTGTCCGTCGCCTGGGCGATGAACAGGGCCGCCATGGTCATGTAGATGTTGGTGCCGTCGAGGTTGAACGAGTAGCCGGTCGGGACCACCAGGCCGACGACGGGCTTCGAGCAGCCGGCGCGCTCCATCTTCTCGAGCAGCGAGGGCAGGGCCGACTCGGAGGACGAGGTGCCCAGCACGAGCAGCAGCTCCTCCTTGATGTAGCGGATGAGCTTGACGATCGAGAAGCCGTTGTAGCGGGCGACGAGACCGAGGACGCCGAAGACGAAGATCGCCGAGGTCAGGTAGAAGGCGCCGACCAGGTAGGCGAGGTTGGCGAGCGAGGAGATGCCGTACTTGCCGATGGTAAAGGCCATCGCGCCGAAGGCGCCGATCGGGGCGACCTTCATGATGATGTGGACGACGCCGAAGATCGCCTCGGACAGGATCTTGATGAAGTCGAGCACCGGCTTGCCGCGCTCGCCCAGGAAGGCGAGGCCGAAGCCGAACAGCACCGAGAAGAACAGGACCTGCAGGATCTCGCCACCCGAGAACGCACCCACCGCCGTCGACGGGATGATGTTCATCAGGAAGTCGGTGATCGTCTGCGTCTTCGCCTTGTCGGCGTACATCGCGATCTGCTTGGGATCGAGCGACTTCGGATCGATGTGCATCCCCGCGCCCGGCTGGACGAGGTTCGCAATGATCAGGCCGACGATCAGCGCGAGCGTCGAGAAGGTGAGGAAGTAGATCAGCGCCTTGCCGCCGACCCGGCCGACCTTCTCGAGGTTGGTCATGCCGGCGATGCCGGAGACCACGGTGAGGAAGATCACCGGGGCGATGATCATCTTGACGAGCTTGATGAAGGCGTCGCCGAGCGGCTTCATGTCGGCGCCGAGCTGCGGGTAGAAGTGCCCGAGCGCGATGCCGATCGCGACGGCGACCAGGACCTGGAAGTACAGGGTCTTGTAAAGCGGCTTGGGGGCCGGGGGCGCGTGCGGCGCGGTCAGCGGGGACGGGATCGTAGCCATCGGACGTTCTCCCTATAATGGCTCGTTGAAAGGACGGGCGTTGGCGGCGGACCGCGGGATGCTCTTGCTGTTGCGCCTTGCGGCGGGTCTGTGGCCTTGCGGCGGGAACTTCGGCCTGGTGACAGGCCGGCCGCGCACCGGAAGGCTGCGGACGGACAGACAATGGCAACCGGCGTGCCAGCCGGCGAAAAACCGAAATTTTTTGTTAAACCCAACAGAATAAAAGAGTTTTCATGACACAGGGGGAAGCCGCCCGCCGCACCCGTCCGGCGCGCCGCAACGGCGGGATGGAAACCGTGCGGAAATCCGCAACCGTCCGGGCGTGCCGCGCGGGGCGGCCGTGACCGGCTGGCGCTCGCTGCCGCGCTCGCCGGCCCTGCCCTGGCTTCTGGGGCTCGCCGCGGTGCTGGCCGCCGCGGTGCTGGCCGGCCGCCACGCCGAGCGGGCGGCACTCGCGGACGTGCGGCGCTCGGCCACCGCGACGCTCGCGCTCCACGTCGCCGCCTTCCGCACCGAGATGCAGAAGCAGGGCTCGCTGCCGCTCGCGCTCGCCAGCGACCCGGAGATCGCCGCGGTGGTCGGCGCCTCGCCCGACCCGGCCCTCGTCGCCCGGGTCGACGACCGCCTCGCCGAGATCGCCCGGGCGTCGGGCGCGGCGGTCGTCTACGTCATCCGCCGGGACGGACGGGCGGTGGCGGCGAGCAATGCCGGCGAGCCGGGCAGCTTCGTCGGGGCGATGTACGCCTTCCGGCCCTACTTCCAGCAGGCGCTCGCCGAGGGGGCCGGGCGCCAGTTCGCCCTCGGCACCGTCAGCGGCCGGCCCGGCCTCTATCTCAGCCGCCGGGTCGCCGGGCCCGGCGGGCAGACCGGGGTCGTGGTGGTCAAGGTCGAGTTCGACGCCATCGAGGCCGCCTGGCGAAAGGGGGCCGAGACCGGCGGCGAGACCGTGATGGTGACTGATCCCCGCGGCATCGTGCTGGTGGCGAGCGAGCCGGCCTGGCGCTTCGGCGCCCTGCGCCCGGTGCCCGACGACGAGCGTCGGCTGATCCGCGAGCGGCTGGAATTCGGCGAGGCGCCGCTCCAGGCGCTGCCGCTGCACCCGGCGGCCGACGGGACCCTGGTGCGGGTCGGCCACGGGGCCGAGCCGGCGCGCCTCGCCATGCCCCTCGACGCCGCGATCCCGGGCACCACCTGGCGGCTCCACACCCTGACGCGGATCGGCGTGGCGGTGGCCCGCGAGCGGATCCAGGCCCAGGTCATCGCCGGCCTGATGGTCGGCCTCGCCTGCCTGGGCCTCGCCGAGGTCGCCGGGCGGCGCCGGCGCCTGCGGGCGAGCCTCGCCGAGGCGGCGGCTCGGCGCACCGAGCTGGAGGCCCGGGTCCGCGAGCGGACCCGGGCGCTGACGGAAGCCAACCAGAAGCTCAAGGGCGAGATCGCCGAGCGCCGGCGGGCGGAGGCCGAGCGCCAGCGCCTCGGGCGCGAGCTCGCCCATGCGGGCCGCCTCGCCGCGCTCGGCCAGTTCGCCGCCAGCATGGCGCACGAGATCAACCAGCCGCTCGCGGCGATCCGCTCCTACGCCGACAATGCCGGCATCCTGATCCAGCGCGAGCGGCTGCCGGAGGCGACCGAGAACCTCGCGGCGGTGGGCCGCCTGACCGAGCGCATTGCCGGCCTGACGCGCCAGCTCAAGGGCTTCGCCCGCAAGGCCTCGGGCCGGCGCGATCCGGTGGCGCTCGCCGGCGTGGTGCGGTCGAGCCTCGAGGTGGTGGACGGGCGGCTCGCCGGCATCGCCCTCGACCTCGCGCTGCCCGAGCCCTCGCCCTACGTACTGGGGGAGGGGCCGCGGCTGGAGCAGGTCGTCGTCAACCTCGTCCAGAACGCCCTCGACGCGGTCGCGGGCGTCGCCGAGCCCCGCGTCGCCGTGACGGTGCGGGTCGCGGGGGAGCGCGCGGTGCTGGAGGTGGGCGACAACGGCGGCGGCCTGCCCGACGGGGGCGCCCAGGTGTTCGACGCCTTCTTCACCACCAAGACCGGCGGCCTCGGCCTCGGCCTCGCCATCTCGCGCGGCATCGTCGAGGATTACGGTGGCAGCCTCTCGGCCGGCGCCTCGCCGGAGGGCGGGGCGCTGTTCCGGGTCGAGCTGCCGCTGGCCCCCACCCCGCCCGCCGGGGGCGGGGCCGAGACCGCCGGATCCGGGACGCCCGGGCCCCGCAAACCCGCAACCGAGGGAACCGCCGCATGAGCGCGCCGTCCGACCGCGTGGTCTTCGTCGACGACGAGGAGGAGGTGCGCCGGGCCAACGGCCAGAGCCTCGACCTCGCGGGCTTCGCCGTCGAGACCCATGGCGACGCCGAATCGGCCCTGCGGGCGGTCCTCGCCGATCCGCCGGGGGTGGTCGTCACCGACGTGCGCCTGCCGGGCCTCGACGGGCTCGGGCTGTTCTCCGCCCTGCAGGAGGCCGATCCCGAATTGCCGGTGATCCTGATCACCGGCCACGGTGACATCACCATGGCGGTGCGGGCGATGCGGGCCGGCGCCTACGACTTCCTGGCCAAGCCCTACCCGGCCGAGACGCTGGTCGCCTCGGTGCGCCGCGCGCTGGAGCGCCGCCAACTGGTGGTCGAGAACCGCTCCCTGCGCTCCCGCCTCGACGCCGCGGTGGCCGAGGACCCGGCCTTCCTCGGCGTCTCGCCGGCGATCACCCGCCTGCGCCAGTTCGTGCGGGAGGTGGCGCAGGCCGACGTCGACGTGATGGTGCTGGGCGAGACCGGCTCGGGCAAGGAGGTGGTGGCGAGCGCGCTCCACCGCTGGAGCCGGCGGGCCAAGGGCAACTTCGTCGCGATGAATTGCGGCGCGCTGCCCGACACCGTGGTTGAGAGCGAACTGTTCGGTCACGAGGCCGGGGCCTTCACGGGCGCGCTCAAGAAGCGGGTCGGGCGCATCGCGCATGCCGATGGCGGCACGCTGTTCCTCGACGAGATCGAGAGCATGGCGCTGAACATCCAGGTCAAGCTCCTGCGGGTACTGCAGGAGCGGGTGGTGGAGCCGCTCGGCACCAACGCGATCCAGCCCGTCGACATGCGGGTGGTGGCCGCGACCAAGATCGACCTCGGCCAGGCCGCCGCGCAGGGGACGTTCCGGGACGACCTATACTACCGCCTGAACGTCGTCTCGGTGGCGATCCCGCCGCTGCGCGAGCGGCGCGAGGACGTGGCGCTGCTATTCGAGCACTTCCTGCGCAAGGCCGCCGCCCGCTTCAACCGCGAGCCGCCGCCGGTGACGCCTGCGATCCGCGAGCACCTGAGCCGGCACGACTGGCCGGGCAACGTCCGCGAGCTTGGCCATTTCGCCGAGCGCTGCGCGCTCGGCCTCAATCCGACCGGCCCGGCCGTGCCTGAGCCGGCCAAAGCCGCGACGCTGGCCGAGCAGATGGACCGCCACGAGCGTGGCCTGATCCGCGATGAGCTGATCATGGCCGGGGGCGATGTCCGGGTGGCGGCCGAGGCGCTCGGGACGCCCCGAAAGACGCTCTACGACAAGATCGCCCGCCACGGCCTCGACCCGAACGACTATCGCTGAGGCTGGAGGGGCGGGCCGGTCCGGAAGGCTTCGGTGTGGATGCCCGCACGTCGTCCTAAAGGTGCGGTGCACGCCTCTTCGGTGGGCGTGGCCGTCACCTGAGCGAAGGTGGTTCGCCAAGACTGCGCCCTCGCCCGGAGGACGCAACGGTATCGGCCGCGGCGCGATGCCGGAACGGCGGGAGCGCGGCGAGGGCAGGCGGGACCGGGTGAGGCCGCGGCGGTGCCGGTGCGCCCCGTGCCGTTCGTTTCGAAGGCGCGGCGGCGCGCCCGTTCACTGTCGAGCGACGGGATCGTCCAATCCAGCAGGCCGCCCCGAAAACGTCTTTCGATATCCCAAACGCGAAGAGCCCGGCCGTGAGGCCGGGCTCCGCTCCGTCGTGATGACGGAAAGTCGGATCCTAGTAGGAGCCGAACTTGTAGTTCAGGCCGGCGCGGACGACCGCGAACTCGGTCTCGCGACGGTACAGGTTGGCCGGGCCGACCGACACGACGCCCGGCGAGAACACCGAGTACTGCGTGCCGTTGGCGGTCTGGGCGAACACGCCGTTGTTGCGGTTGCCCTGGTCCAGGTTCACGTACAGACCTTCGACCTTCAGCGTCACGGCCGACGAGCGGAAGAAGTTCAGGAACGAGTCGGTGGGCAGAGCGTACTCGACGCCGCCGCCGACGACCCAGCCGGTCTGGAAGTTGTCGCGCGAGCTGTTCGGCAGGCCGAAGTCCTGGCCGCCGCCCGAGCCGTAGGCGAAGCCGCCGGTGGCGTACACGAGGGTGCGGTCCCAGGCGTAGCCGAGGCGGCCGCGCACGGTGCCGAAGAAGTCCAGGCCCGAGATGCCGTTCGGGTTGAACACCTGGGTGCCCGGGGCGATGCCGCCGCCCGGCACGGTGGCGAAGGCGAAGCGGTTGCGGCTGCGGCCGAAGTCGACGTACTGGGCGTCGGCCTCGATACCCACGACCACGCCCGAGCCCGGGGTGAACTGGTAGTTGTAGCCGATCTGGCCGCCGCCGACGAAGCCGTCGTTGCTGTTGCGGTTGCCGAAGGCGACGACGCCGGTGGCCGGGCGGCCGAACTGGTCGATGAACACGCTGTTGGCGGCAACGGTGCCGGCCGGCACGCCGATCACGGTCGGGGCGCGGGTGTCAGCGGTGTTGAAGCCGTAACCGGCGTTGAAACCGGCGTAGAAGCCCGTCCAGGTGAAGACCGGCACCGGGGTGAAGACCGGCGGCGGGGCGACGCGACGCGGCAGGTCGGCAGCCGAAGCGGCGGCGGTCAGCGCGGTGAAGGCAGCGAAAGCACTCAGGAGTTTCTTCATGATGGTCCCCAGCAGGTTCCCCTATCGACACCAAGCTAGACCATTTCGGTGGCGCACGATGTAGCAGTTAGGTCACATCGGGGAGGCAACGACACGGCCGGCGGCCGGGCTTCCGCGGAAAATGTCAAGCCTGCCGGCAAACCATCCCGCGAATCCACCGGGCGTCGGTGGCGCGGATGCGGGCAGGGACGAAGGTCCGGCTTCAGACCGGCGGGGTCCCGTTGGCGGAGAGCACCGCCCCGGCGAGGTAGAGCGAGCCGCAGATCAGCACCCGGGGCGGGCGCTCCCAGGCCCGGTCGCCGAGCGAGGTGAGCGCCGCCTCGAGGCTCGGTGCCGTCGCGGCGGTCAGGCCGGCCCGGCCGGCGATCTCCGCGACCTCCTCGGGCGGCCGCGCCGCCATCTGGCCTGCGAGGGGCACCGCCACCAGGAAGCGGGCGAGCCCGCTGAAGTTGGCCAGGAACCCTTCCGCGTCCTTGGTGCCGAGCAGCGCCGAGACGAGGACCAGGGGCGCGTCGCCCCGCTCCTGCAGGTCGGCCATCGCGGTAGCCAGGATGCGCCCGCCATCGACGTTGTGGCCGCCGTCGAGCCACAGCTCCGAGCCCGGCGGCAGCAGGCCGGCGAGACGGCCCTGGCGCAGGCGCTGGAGCCGGCCCGGCCACTCGACGGCGGCAAGCCCGGCCTCGAACGCCTCGGTGCCGATGTCGCCGAAGCCCGCGGCGCGCAACGCCGCGATCGCCGTGCCGGCATTGACGATCTGGTGGCGCCCGGCGAGCTTCGGCCGCGGCAGGTCGAGGAGCCCGTCCTCGTCCTGGTAGACCAGCCGGCCGCGCTCCTCGTGGGCCGAGAAATCCTGGTTGCCGACGAGGATCGGCGTGGCGCCGACCGCCTCGGCCCGGGCGCAGAGCACCGCGTCGGCCTGGGCGTAGTCCTGCGGGGCGATCACCGCCGGGCAGCCGCGCTTGAAGATGCCGGCCTTCTCGCCCGCCACCGCCTCGACGGTGTCGCCGAGATACTCGGCGTGGTCGCGGCCGATCGGCGTCACCACGGCGCAGGCCGGGCGGTCGATGACGTTAGTGGCGTCGACCCGGCCGCCGAGCCCGACCTCGAGCAGCAGCACGTCGGCGGGCGCCTCGGAGAACAGCAGCAGGGCCGCCGCGGTGGTGATCTCGAACACCGTGATGGGGGCGCCGGCATTTACCGCCTCGCAGCGGGCGAAGGCCTCGGCCAGCCGGTCCTCCGGCACGAAGCGGCCGCCGCCGACGGCGCCGAGCCGGATGCGCTCGTGGAAGCGCACGAGGTGGGGCGAGGTGTAGACGTGGGCCGAGAGGCCGCCGGCCTCCAGGATCGCCCGCATCGTGGCGATGGTCGAGCCCTTGCCGTTGGTGCCGGCGACGTGGATCACCGGCGGCAGCCGCCGCTCCGGGTGGCCCAGCGCCGCGAGCAGGCGCTCGATCCGTCCGAGCGACAAATCGATGGTGCGCGGATGCAGGGCCAGGAAGCGCGCCATCAAGGCGTCGGAGGATTCCATCGGGGTGTTCCGCGGGGTCTTCCATCCGGCCCGCCGCCGGTGCGGCGGGCGCGGGAGGGGATCATACGACGACCGGGCGAGCGGACGGCAAGGCCGAAATCGGCCCCCGCGCTGCACTGAAGCGGGAGCGCGATCCGGAGACGGGCCCGGCTCAGGCCGGGACGGCGCGGGGCTCGGGCTTCGGCTCGACCTTTGGCTCGGGCTTGGCCTCGACCTTCGGCTCGGACACCGCCTCGGCCGGGGCCGCGACCGGGACCTGCATCAGGAGCCCGCACAGGCCCGCGACGGTGGCCTTCATCTCGCGGCGGTGGACGACCTGGTCGACCATGCCGTGCTCCTTCAGGTACTCGGCGCGCTGGAAGCCGTCGGGCAGCTTCTCGCGGATGGTCTGCTCGATCACCCGCGGGCCGGCAAAGCCGATCAGCGCCCCCGGCTCGGCGAGGTGCACGTCGCCGAGCATCGCGTAGGAAGCGGTGACGCCGCCGGTGGTCGGGTTGGTCAGCACCACGACGTAGGGCAGGCGGGCGTTGTTCAGCCGGCGCACCGCCACGGTGGTGCGGGGCATCTGCATCAGCGACAGGATGCCCTCCTGCATCCGCGCCCCGCCGGAGGCCGCGAACAGCACGTAGGGCGTGCGCTTCTCGAGCGCCGTCTCGGCGCCGCGCACGAAGGCCTCGCCGGCCGCCATGCCGAGCGAGCCGCCCATGAAGCCGAAATCCTGCACCGCCAGCGTCATCGGCAGGCCGGCGACGCGGCCGTACCCGACCTTGAAGGCGTCGGTCATGCCGGTCTTGGCGCGGGCGTCCTTCAGCCGGTCGGCGTAGCGCTTCTCGTCGCGGAACTTCAGCGGGTCGGCCGGCGCGTCGGGCAGCGGCACGTCGAGCCAGGTGCCCTGGTCGAACATCAGCTTCAGGCGCTGCTGCGCGGTGATGCGCAGGTGGTGCTCCGAGCCGGGGATCACCCAGCCGTTGGCCTCCACCTCCTTGTGGAAGACCATCTGGCCGGTCTCCGGGCATTTCACCCAGAGGTTCTCCGGCGTCTCGCGCTTGAACAGCGTCTTGATCTTCGGGCGCACGACCTCGGAGATCCAGTTCATCGCCTCGACCATGATCGCTCCTCGGTCGTCGGAATCATATCGGTTCTAGATGGGGACGCGGCTCAGCCCGCGCGACCGGCGCGCACGCCGGCGGCGAGGTCGCGCACGAGCGCCGTCACCGCCTCGACCGCGGCCGCGCCACCCCGGCCCTCGCCGTCGAGGGTGCGGGCGAGCGTGTCGACGATCGCCGAGCCCACCACCACGCCGTCGGCGTAGCGGGCGATCGACGCGGCGTGCTCGCCGGTCTTGACGCCGAAGCCGACCACCACCGGCAGGTCGGTGTGGCGGCGGATGCGCTCGACCGCGCCGCCGACCACGCCGAAATCCGGGGTCGCGGTGCCGGTGATGCCGGTGATCGAGACGTAGTAGACGAAGCCCGAGGTGTTCGCGAGCACGGCGGGCAGGCGCGCCTCGTCGGTGGTCGGCGTGGCGAGCCGGATGAAGGCGAGGCCGGCCTGAAGCGTCGGCAGGCAGAGCTCGTCGTCCTCCTCCGGCGGCAGGTCGACCACGATCAGCCCGTCGATGCCGGCCGCCTTGGCCTCGTCGAGGAAGCGGGCGACGCCGTAGATGTAGATCGGGTTGTAGTAGCCCATCAGGATCACCGGCGTGCCGGCGTTCTCGGCCCGGAAGCGGCGCACCAGCTCCAGGGTGCCGGCGAGCGTCTGGCCGATCTTCAGGGCGCGCAGGCCCGCCGCCTGGATCGCCGGGCCGTCCGCCATCGGGTCGGTGAACGGCAGGCCGAACTCGACGATGTCGGCACCGGCCTCCGGCAGGGCGCGCAGCACCTGCAGCGAGGTCTCGGGGTCGGGGTCGCCCGCCATCACGTAGGTGACGAGGGCGGCGCGGTTCTCCGCGCGGCAGCGGGCGAAGGTATCGGCGAGACGGGTGGTCATCGGGAACGACCTCGGGGCGGGCTCCGGGCGGCGACGCGGGCCCCGGCGGGGACGCGCCGCGGCGCGCACGGGCGAAACGGATCGCCGCGCCTACACCATCGGCGGCCGCAGATAAAGTTTCAGGCCGGTGGCGCTTCCGCGGGTGCCGCTCCGGCGGCTCGGCACAGGGACGCGAGCGTCACCCGGCCGCCCTCGAGACCGACCTGCGCCTGTCCGCTCGCCAGCATCAGGGAAAGCGCGTCCTTGAGCGAAGCGCCGGGATCGAGGCGGGGCGCGGCCGCCCCGGCGGACTCGGGCTCGGGCTCGGCGTAGTCCCGAGCCGGCAGCAGGGCGAGGCGCCTCAGCCACCGGTCGGCGCCCATGAAACGCTCCGCGAAGGCGTCGGCGGGCGCGGCGAGGAGCTTTTCCGGGGGAGCGGCCTGGACGAGCCGACCCCCGCGCATCAGCGCCACCGTGTCGCCCATCCGCACCGCCTCGTCGAGGTCGTGGGTGACCATCAGCACGGTCTTCCCCAGGCGGGCCAGGATGCCCCGGACCTCGTCCTGCAGCCGGGCGCGTGCCACGGGATCGACGGCGCCGAAGGGCTCGTCCATCAGCAGCACCGGCGGGTCGGCGGCGAGCGCCCGGGCGACGCCGACCCGCTGGCGCTGGCCGCCCGACAGCGCGTCGGGCCGCCGGTCGCGGACCTCGCCGGGATCGAGGCCGACGAGGTCGAGCATCGCGTCGACCCGCCCGGCGATCCGCCGGCGGTCCCAGCCGAGGAGGCCCGGCACCGTCGCGACGTTCTGGGCGACCGTGCGGTGGGGAAACAGCCCGACACCCTGGAGCACGTAGCCGATGCCCCTGCGCAAGGAGATCGGGTCGAGCCCGGCGACGTCCCGGCCTTCGACCAGCACCCGGCCGGCGCTCGGCGTCACCAGGCGGTTGACCATCTGCAGGGCCGTCGACTTGCCGCAGCCCGACGGGCCGATCAGCACGCAGGTGGTGCCGGCCTCGACCGTGAGGTCGAAATCGTCCAGCGCCGGACGGGCCTGCCCGGGATAGGTCTTGGAGGCGCCCTCGAAACGGATCATCGGGGTGATCGCCGGAGTGTCAGCAGCCGTGGCAGATCGACCCGAGGGTGCGCTTCATCCGGACGTCCCAGGCCTTGTCGCGGGCGGCGGTCGCGGCCTGCGCCTTGCGGGAGGCTTCCGCCATGTCGGCCTTCGCGCCCTCGGGCTTCACCGCCGCCTGGGCGGCGTCGCCCCGGCGGGGCTGGCGCCGGCCGTTCGCGGGAGCCGGGTTCGCCGCGGGCGCGGTCACGCCGAGGGGTGCCGTGCCGGCCGGGGCGGAGGCCTCGGTCTGCGCCGCGGCGGTGCCGGCGGCGAGGGCGAGAAGGGTGGTGGCGAGGAGGAGGCGCATGGCGGGGTCTCGGGGCCGCCCGCCGCGTCGCGGGAGGCTGGGACAAGGAACGGGCGTCGCACCTTATGCGGTTTCCGCGGCGCGCGACACCGGCGCCGATCGGCGCATCCGCGTGCCCTGTTCGCAGCGTGGCCGCCGGGGGTGACAGGGCGGGCGCGCTCCGGCAGGGTCGCCCTCCCGCCCGCGCCGGAGGCCCCGATGACCCGCCGCCCCGATCCCGCGCCCCGTGCGCTGCCCACGCGCCGCGAGGCGGTGGCGGCGGCGCTCGTTCGCCTGGCGCCCCGGGTGCCGGACTTCGAATCGGAAGCGATCGTCGACCGGGCGCTGGCCAGCACCGGCCTGCGCAATGCGGCACCCGAGACCGCGGCCTGGCTCGGCCTGGTGTCGTATGCCCGCCACGTCTTCACCGAGTACGATTCCCTCCTGGAGGAGGGCTACGACCAGGACAGCGCCCGCCACTTCATCCTCGACGACCTCAACGCCGTGCTGGCCGAGTGGGGCGTGCGGCGGCGGATCGGCGAGGACGAGGACACCGCAGGATCCGGCATCTCTCGATCCGGAACCTCCGGGGGCGAGCCGGCGTGACCGTTCCTATATGATGGGGCAGCCCCGCCCGACCTTCGAAGCCCGATGACCGCCCCGATCGCCGACGTCCTGATCCCGCTCGCCCTCGACCAGGCCTACAGCTACGCCGTGCCGCCCGAGCTCACCCTCCAGGAGGGCGACGTGGTGCAGGTGCCGCTCGGCCCGCGGGAGACCGTGGGCGTGGTCTGGTCCCTGCGCGACGGGGCCGGCTCGAACCTGCGCCGCGTCAGCGGGCGGGTCGACGCCGAGGGGTTGAGCCCGGCGCTGCGCCGCCTCGTCGAGTGGATCGCCCGCTACACCCTGGCGCCGAAGGGCCTGGCGCTCGCCATGACCCTGCGCCTCCCGGAGGAGGGCCGCACCGAGACCGCCAAGGTCGGCGTGCGGGCGACCGGGATGCCGCCGAGCCGGATGACCCCGGCCCGGGGCAAGGTGGTGGCGGTGGCGGCCGACGGCGCGGTGCGCGGCAAGCGCGCGCTGAGCCTGGAGGCCGGCGTCAGCGCCAGCGTGGTCGACGGGTTGATCGACGACGGCGTGCTCGAGACCGTGGCGCTCGCCCCCGACCGCGTCGCCGAGCCGCCGGACCCGGACCATCCGCACGATCCCCTCTCGGGGCCCCAGGCCGAGGCCGCCCGGGCGCTGATCGCGACGCTCACCGCGCCGCCGACGGATGGCGGTGCGACGGGCGAGGGCGGGGTGACGCTGCTCGAGGGCGTCACCGGCTCGGGCAAGACGGAGGTCTATTTCGAGGTCGTGGCCGAGGCCCTGCGCCGGGGCGTGCAGTCGCTCGTGCTGATGCCCGAGATCGCCCTGACGGCCCAGTTCCTCGATCGCTTCGCCAAGCGCTTCGGCGTGCGTCCCGCCGCCTGGCATTCCGGCGTCGGCGGGCGCCGTCGCGAGAAGATCCGGGCCGGCGTGTCGTCGGGCGAGGTGCAGGTGGTGGTCGGTGCCCGCTCGGCCCTGTTCCTGCCGTTCCGCACCCTCGGCCTCATCGTGGTCGACGAGGAGCACGAGGGCGCCTACAAGCAGGATGACGGCGTGTGCTACCACGCCCGCGACATGGCGGTGGTGCGCGGCAAGCTCGAACACGCCGCCGTGGTGCTGGCCTCGGCGACGCCCGCGATCGAGACCCGGGTCAATGCCGAGCGCGGCCGCTACCGCCGGGTGGTGATGCCAGAACGCTTCGGCGGCCGGCGCCTGCCGGAGATCCAGGCCATCGACATGCGGCGCGAGAAGGTGCCGCGCGGGCATTACCTGTCCCCGAGCCTCGTCTCCGCCATCGCCGAGACCAATGCCCGGGGCGAGCAGGCGCTGCTCTTCCTCAACCGGCGCGGCTACGCGCCGCTGACGCTCTGCCGGGCCTGCGGCCACCGCTACCAATGCCCGAACTGCTCGACCTGGCTCGTCGAGCACCGCTTCCGCCGGGCGCTGGTCTGCCACCATTGCGGGCACGCCGAGCGCCGGCCCGAGGCCTGCACCGAGTGCGGCACCTTCGACAACCTGACCGCCTGCGGCCCGGGGGTCGAGCGCATCGCCGAGGAGGTCGCCGCCACCTTCCCGGACAAGCGGGTGATCGTGCTCTCGAGCGACTTTCCCGGCGGGGCCGAGCGGCTGCGAGCCGAGCTCCAGACCGTGGCGGAGGGCGGCTGCGACATCGTGGTGGGCACCCAGCTCGTCGCGAAGGGCCACAACTTCCCGCACCTGACGCTGGTGGGCGTGCTCGACGCCGATATCGGGCTCACCTCCGGCGATCCCCGCGCCGCAGAGCGCACTTTCCAGCTGCTGCAGCAGGTGACGGGCCGCGCCGGGCGCGGCGAGAAGCCGGGCCGGGCGCTGGTCCAGACCTACCAGCCCGAGCACCCGGTGATCTCGGCGCTGATCTCGGGCGACGCCGAGCGCTTCTACTCGGAGGAGACGGCCGCCCGCGAGGTCGCCGGCCTGCCGCCCTTCGGCCGGCTCGCGGCCCTCGTCATCTCCTGCACCGACCGCGAGGCCGCCGAGGCCCATGGCCGCGCGCTCGCCCGCGTCGCCGAGCCGCCGCCCGGCGTGATGGTGCTCGGCCCCGCCGAGGCGCCGCTGGCGCTCGTGCGCGGCCGCTACCGCTTCCGCCTCCTGGTCAAGACCGAGCGCGAGATCGACCTCCAGGGCTACCTGCGCGACTGGCTCGCCCGGGGGCCGAAGGTGCGGGGCAATCTCAGGGTCGGGATCGACGTCGATCCGCAGAGTTTCTTGTAGGGCGCGGATCCGATCGGCCCGGTCGCGCGAGGGGCTGCCGAGAGGGGGCGAGCTGCCCGGTTCGACCATCGAGCTGTCGAAGCTGTCGGTCCATGCGAATGGTCGTGGCCGGGGGCCGGCGTTCCGGGAGGCTTTGGACCGGGTGTGCCGGTCCGTAACGGTGGCGATCGCCGAACGTTCGGATCCTCGGGTCGGGTTCGGGGGCCTGCCCGAGCGGTGGATCGTAGGGCGGACGATCGGCCGGTTTGATCGATGCCGACGGCTGGCGAAGGGGTGGGAGTGCCGCACCCGCAAGGCGCCGGCTTCCCGACGCCTTGCCCCCGTCCGCATCAGGCCGAGAACACTCCGCCTGAAATCGACAGGATCGCGGACGGATGCTCAATTCAGCCCGCCTCATGCCGCCCTGACCGAGGCGAGGAAGCGCGCGACCTCGCCGCCGAGATGCTCGGACTGGTGCGACAGGGCGGAGGAGGCCGTAAGGACCTGACCCGCCGAGAGGCCGGACTGCTCGGCGGCGCCCGCCACCGCCGCGACGTTGCCGGTGACCGATTCGGTGCCGAGCGCCGCCTGGGCGATGTTGCGCACGATCTCGCGGGTCGCCGCGCCCTGCTCCTCGACCGCCGCGGCGATCGCCGTGGCGACGCCCGCGATCTCCTCGATCCGCGCGGTGATGCCGGCGATCGCCCCGGCGGCCAGACCTGTCGAGGCCTGGATCGCGGCGATCTGCGAGGTGATTTCCTCGGTGGCGCGCGCCGTCTGGCCGGCCAGTTCCTTCACTTCCGCCGCCACCACCGCGAAGCCGCGGCCGGCCGCACCCGCGCGGGCGGCCTCGATGGTGGCGTTCAACGCGAGCAGGTTGGTCTGGGCGGCGATCGACGAGATCAGCCCGACAACGTCGCCGATGCGATGGGTCGCCTCGGTGAGGGTGCGGACCTGGTCGGCGGTCCGGCCGGCTTCCGCCACCGCGGCCTGGGCGAGCCGGGCCGAGCCGTCGACCTGGCGGCCGATCTCGCCGACCGAGGCGCCGAGTTCCTCGGCCGCCGCCGCCACCGTGCCGACGTTGGAGGAGGCCTCCTCGGCGGCGGCGGCCACGCTGGTCGATTGCGCGGCGGTCTCCCGCGCCGTCGCGGTCATCGCCTCGGCGGTCGCCTGCAGCTCGGTCGCCGAGGTCGAGACCTGGCCGACGATGCCGCCGACCGCCACCTCGAAGGCGTCCGCCATCTGGCGCATCGCGGCGCGGCGCTGCTCCTCGGCCGAGGCGCGGGCGAGCACGGTCTCCTCCTCCAGGGCGCGAGCCCGCTGCATGCTTTCCTTGAACACCTGCACGGCGCCCGCCATCGCGCCGATCTCGTCGCGCCGGCCGGTCGCCGGCACGGGCTCGTCGAGCCGGCCGCGCGCCAGCGCCGCCATGCTGCCCGACAGCGCAGTCAGCGGCCGGGCGATGCTGCGCCCGATCAGCGTCGCGACGACGCCGACGACGAGCGCCACGAGGCCGGCCCCGGCGAAGAGGTTGCGCAGCCAGGCATGGACCTGGGACGCGGTGTCGTCGGCAAAGACGCCGGTGCCGACGACCCAGCCCCACGGCGCGAACAGGCGCGCGTAGGACAGCTTCTCGACCGGCACGTCGGAGCCGGGGCGGAACCAGGTGTAGGTCTCGAAGGCGGCGCCCTCCGCCTCGACCTTGCGCATCATCTCGGCGAAGAACCGGCGGCCGGACGGCTCCGTGAAGGTGCTCGCGTCCCGGCCGATCATGCGGGTGTCGGCATGCGCGATCATCCGCGATTGCCGGTCGTTGACCCAGAAGAACTCCTTGCCGCCGTAGCGCAGGCCGGTCACCGCCGCGGCCGCGGCGGCCTGCGCCGCTTCCCGGGTCATCCGGCCGGCCCGCTCCTCGGCCTCGAAATGCGCGAGTAGGCTGTGGGCGGTCTCGACCAGATCCTTCGTCTTGAGGGCGCGGGCGCCGCTCACCGCCCCGGCGAGGTCGTAGGCGGCGAGGCCCAGGATCAGGGCGAGCCCGATGAGGGCGACGCCCGTCAGGGACTGGATCCGCGCGGCGATCTTGAGCGACATGGGCAGGCTTCCGGATGCGACGGGCCACGCACGCCCGTCGGATGCGCACCGGCGGGCGGGGAGTACGTGGCGTGTCGAAGGGAGGGTCCGATCGGGTCGGCTTGTCCGTCGCGTGTGAGGCCTAACTGTTACGATCGTCATAACGCATGGTCAGCGGCTGGCGGGCGACCATCGTTCGCAGGTTGCATTCCTCGCCCCGCGGCAGCTTTGCGTATGGGTGCTCGGGCGATGCCGCCGGATCCGCGCGACGACGCGCGGCCGCGCGATCTTCAGCTTGCCGCAACGCCATCTCCGCCATCGCCGTAAGCATTTGTTCGGGACTAAACCTGTAATCGGGGGGCACAGGAGAGCCGTGCGGCTGCCGGGAGGGACGCGATGCCCGACGAGAGGACCTTCGTCCTCGTGACAGACAGGCCGGACCGCAGTGCCGCGATCGGCGCGGCCCTGCGGAGCATCGGGATCTGCGACGTCGTCGGCCCCGACGAGACCTGGCGGGGCCGCCGGGCGCTCGCCGGCGTGGTGTCGGACATGACCCTCGCCCGGCCGGAAGCCGACCACTGCCTGCGCACCCTGCAGCGCCGGTTCGCCGACAAGAACCTGCCGGTGATCTGCCTCCTGCGGAAGGCGACCCAGGACGCGCTGCGCCACGCCAAGACCCTCGGGGCGACGGTGTGCATGCCCGCCTACGTGCCGCCCGAGACCATCGTGGCGGCCCTCGCCAACCAGGTCGGGATCATCGCCGAGGGCGAGGCCCAGACGGTGAGCCAGGGCGTGGCCCGGGCCGGCGAGGCGCTGAACGGCCTCCTCGCCGAGGCGCGGGCCGGCCAGCCGATCCGCATGGGCGCCGTCGAGGCCGGCCTCGGCCCGATCCTCACCGCGGTGCGCGAGGGCGGCCTCGCCCGCTGGCTCGATACGGTGTGGACCCACGACGACGCCACCTACCAGCATTGCCTGCTGGTCGCCGGCCATGCCGCGCAGTTCTCGCTGCATCTGGGCTTCCGCCACGAGGACCAGTTCCGCTTCGTGCGCGCCGCGCTGATCCACGACGTCGGCAAGGCCCGCATCCCGCTCGAGATCCTCAACAAGCCCGGCCGGCTCACGCCCGACGAGATGAGCGTGATGCGCACCCACGCCGCCATCGGCCACGAGATCCTGGTGGCGGGCGGCGAGCGCGACCCGATCACCCTGCTGGCCGCCCGCCACCACCACGAGATGCTCGACGGATCGGGCTATCCGGACGGCCTCGCCGAGGGGCAGATCGGCGACATCGTGCGCCTGCTCACGATCTGCGACATCTACGCCGCCCTGACCGAGCGCCGTCCCTACAAGCCGCCGATGCCGATGGCTGACGCGATGGCGATCCTGTCCGCCATGGACGGCAAGCTCGAAGCCCGCCTGGTGCAGTCCTTCGGCGAATCGCTCAAGGCGGCGGGCTGAGCCGGCTCCGCGCTGCGGAGCGGCGGCCGAGCGACCGTCGGGCCGACGGCGGCCCGGTCCACGCGGCCGCATGCCGGCTGCTCCATCGTGGTATCCCGTCACGAACGACCGATCCGCCTTCCGGGCGGCCGTTCTGCGGGGCCCCGCTCACGCGGTGCGCCGCTCGCCGGGGCAGGTGAGGGCGGTGAACGCCTCGGCGGGCATCGGGCGGCCGAACAGGTAGCCCTGGGCCTCCTCGCAGCCCTGCGCCCGCAATCCCTCCGCCATCGTCTCGGTCTCGACGCCCTCCGCGATGACGTCGAGCCCGAAGCTGCGCCCGAGCGTCAGCACCGATTGCACGATCGCCCGGTCCTGGGACGAGGCGACCATGCCCTGCACGAACGAGCGGTCGATCTTCAGCCGGGTGAGCGGGAAGCGCTTGAGCAGGCTCAGCGAGGCGTAGCCGGTGCCGTAATCGTCGAAGGCGAGGCCGACGCCGAGGGCGCGCAGCGCCCGCAGCGGCGCGATCAGCGCTTCGTCGTGCTGCAGGATGATGGTCTCGGTGATCTCGAGCTCGAGGGCCGAAGCCGGCAGGCCGGAATCGGCCAGCGCGGCCTTCACCTCGTCGACGAGGCTCGCCGAGTGGAACTGCGCCCCGAACAGGTTGACGCCGATCCGGAGGTCGCCGGCCCCGGCCCGGCGCCACGCGGCGGCCTGGGCGCAGGCCTCCCGCAGCACGAAGCGGCCGACCGGCACGGCGAGCCGGCTCCCCTCGAGGGGGGCCAGGAACTCCGCCGGGGACAGGAGGCCGAGGCGGGGATGGCGCCAGCGGATCAGCGCCTCGGCGCCCACCACCCGGCGGTCGGCGAGGCGCAGCTGCGGCTGGTAGAACAGCACGAATTCCCCGGCCGCCAGCGCCCGCGGCAGCTCCTGCTGGCGCGCGGTCCAGGACAGGGTGGCGTCGCGCAGGGCCGGCGTGAACAGGCGGTGGCAGTGCCGTCCGGCGCGCTTGGCCTCGTAGAGCGCCATGTCGGCGCAGGCGAGCAGCCCGTCGGCGAGGGGAGCGTGGAGCGGGCTGAGCGCGATGCCGATGCTCGCCCCGATATGGATGGCCTGGTCCTCGACCTGGAACGGCTCGGAGAGGCTGTGCAGCAGCGTGTCGGCGAAGGCCGTCGCCGGTCCGGGCTCGCCGCGGCCGGGCAGCAGCACCGCGAACTCGTCGCCGCCCATCCGGGCGACGTACCCGTCCCGGCCGATGCAGGCGGAGAGCCGCGCGCCGGCCTGCCGGATCAGGTCGTCGCCGGCCTCGTGGCCGAGGCTGTCGTTGACCTTCTTGAACCCGTCGAGGTCGATCATCAGGGCGGCGGCCCCGGAACCCTCCGGCGCGTCGGCGAGGCGCGCCATCGCCAGGGCGAGGCCTCGGCGGTTGCTCAGGCCGGTCAGGCCGTCGGTCTCGGCCTGCCGCCGCAGGCTCGCCATCAGGCGCGTGCGCTCGCGCATCCGCTCCTCCAGCACTCCGAGCGCATCGAACAGCCGTCGGATCTCCGTCACCCGCACGACCTGAGGCCGGGGCGGGGCCGGCACCCCGTCCTGCGACAGGGCCATCACGGTCTCGCGGGCGATCAGCAGCGGGCGCAGCACCGAGGCGCGCAGCGATTGCAGCACGGCGACGAGCAGCGCCAGGAGCGCGACGGTGCCGCAGGCGACGACGGCGAGCCGGGTCCCCACGGCGTCGCGCTCGGCGGCGAAGCCCGCGACCATTCCGGCGAGGTAGCGGTCGCGCAGGGACTCGACCGGCTTCAGGGTCGGGACGTAGCGGCGGGTGAGCTCGTCGGCCGAGAGCGCGTAGCGCCCGCCGGCCCGTCCCTCCGCGATCGCCGCGTCGATCAGGCCGAGCCCGGTCTCGCCGAAGGTCGTCTCGACCTCGCGCAGGAGGTCCGCCAGGGGTTCGCCCGGCCCGAACGCCGCCTGGCCGCGCAGGAGCCGCATCAACTCGACGATGCGGCCGCGCATCTGCCTCGCCTCGGCGAGCTGGGCCACGCCGAGCGGCTGCTGCACCGCGACCGCCGGGATGATCGCCGAGCCGATCCGGCCGCCGAATTCGCGCAGGTCGCTCACCACGTGGGCGACGAGGCCGGGCCCGATCAGGACCGGGTCGGCCCGGCCGAGGGTGCGGATCTCCCAGGCGACCGCCTCCTGGAAGACGTCGACCACCGCCACCATCCGGGCGACCGCCGCGGCGATGTCGCCGGCCCGGCGCCCGTCGGCCGGCAGCGCGGCGACCCGGTCGACCTCCCGGCGCGCCTCCTTCAGCCGGGCCAGGGTCGCCGCGACGACGCGGGCCGGCACGGACCGGTCTTCCCCCGGCGAGGCGGCCGGGCCGGCCCGTTCGAGGATTGCGAGGGCCGCGTCGCTCGTCGCCCGGAACGCGGCGAGCCGGCCCTCGGCCGCCGGGTCGCTGCCGGGCGCGATCGCCATGACCACGTTCGAGGGGCCGCGCTCGGCCGAGAGGCGGTTGGCGGCCTCCAGCACCTGCCGCAGCCGGGCGATGCGCGCGAGGTTGTTCCGGCTGTCGCGGTAGGCGGTGACCGAGGGGGCGACGACGATCGCCGTCAGGGCGAGGAGGCCCGCCGCCAGCAGCAGGGCGGTGCCCCGGAGCCGCCGGCCGAGCCCGACCTCCCGCCGCCGGGTCGGCCCGGCCCCTGCCATGCCCGAGGAAGCGGCCGATGCCGGAGAGGGTTGATGCACGGAAGTCCCCGGCGAGGCTGGATCGACGCTGCGCGGTGTCGTCGCGCGGCGGGGCCAGGGGAGGGGGCCGCGGGACGGAGTCGCCCGGGCCTAACGGAAAAGCGTTGCCGAATCGCTGCGGGGCGAACCGGTCCTCCCGGCTCACCCGTTAAACCGCTTCGGGCGGCCGGCGAGGGCGGCGGCGAGGCTCCGGATACCGGCCCGGATCGCATTGGGCTCGCTGCCGGCAAAACCCAGGACCAGCCCGGCCCGGTCCGGCCGCGCCGCCGCATCGTGGTAGAGCGGGCCGACCGGGTAGACGCCGATCCCGGCCGCCCGCGCCGTCGCCACGATGGCGGCCTCCCGCGAGGCCGGTTCATGCGGGAACCAGGCGACGAGGTGCAGGCCCGCCGCCGCGCCCTCGACCCGGACCTCGGCACCGAAGCTTTCGGCGAGGGCGGCCAGCAGGGCGGCGCGGCGGGCGGCGTTGCGCCGGCGGGCCTGGCGCAGGTGGCGCTCGTAGGCGCCGCCGGCCATCAGCTCCGCCAGGGCGGCCTGTTCCAGCCCCGGCGCCTGCCGGTCGGCGAGGCGCTTGGCCTCGGTCACGACGGCCGCGAGGGCCGGCGGCACCACGAGGTAGCCCAGGCGCAGCTGCGGCGAGAGGGTCTTGGAGACCGTCCCGACATGGACGACGCGGCCGGTGCGATCGAGGCTCGAGAGCGATTCCACCGGCCTGCCGTCGAAGCGGTACTCGCCGTCGTAATCGTCCTCGACGACGATCGCGCCGCAGGCCTCCGCCCAGGCGAGCAGGGCCTGCCGGCGGGCGACCGGCATCACGCCGCCGAGGGGGAACTGGTGCGAGGGCGTGACGTAGGCGAGCCGTGCGGGCCCGAACCCGACGAGGCATTCGGTCCGCATGCCCTCCGCGTCGACCGGGACCGGCACGATCGCGGCGCCCGCGACCGCGAAGGCCCGCCGCGCCGTGCCGTAGCCCGGATCCTCGAACGCCACCCGGTCGCCGGGATCGACGAAGAGCCGGGCGCAGAGGTCGATCCCCTGCTGCGAGCCGTTGACCACGACGATCTGGTCGCGCTCGCAGCGCAGGCCGCGGGCGCGCCAGAGGTAGCCCTGCAGCGCCGCCCGCAGCTCCGGCAGCCCGCGGGGGTCGCCGTAGCCGAGCCGGGCCGGCCGGCGCAGCAGGACCGCGTTGAGCGCCCGCCGCCAGGCGAGGACCGGAAAATCGCCCCCCGAGAGGTCGCCGTAGCGGAAATCGATCGCCGGACCCGGGCGCGCGTCGGGCGGCGGCTCGGCCAGGAGGCGCCGGCCGAAGGCGGCGAGCCGCGGCGGCGCAGCCGAGGTGTCGGGCGTCGCCGCCGGCACGGGCAGGATGCCGGCGGCGACGCGGGTGCGCCCGCCGGGCCTCGTCTCGAGCCAGCCCTCGGCGGCGAGCTGGTCGTAGGCGGCCGTCACGGTGGTGCGCGAGACCCCGAGCTCGGCCGCGAGCGCCCGGCTCGACGGCACCGCCGATCCCGGCGGATAGACCCCCCGGACGATCTGCGCCTTCAGGTCGGCGCCGATCCGGCGGCTGCCGGGCGCGGTGCGGGGCGACGCGTCGGTCAAGCTGGCCCACCGTTTTCTCTGCGAACTGGCCGTTCAGCATGGGCCGGTTTCGGGGCAAGGACCAGCGCCGGACCCGTGCCGCCCGACAAGACCCGCCGCCCGACAAGACCCGCCGCCCGAAACGACCTGCCGCCGGAGGAGACCTTCGATGTACGTCCCGCCCGCCTTCCGCGAGACCGACGAAGCCGCGATCCACGAAACGATGCGCGCCGCGCCGCTCGCGAGCCTCGTGACCGCGACGGCGGACGGGCTCCTGTGCACGCCGCTGCCGCTCCTCCTCGCGCCAGAGGAGGGCGAGCGGGGCGTGCTCTACGGCCATCTCGCCCGGGCCAACCCGCATTGGCGCGCGCCGGCCCTGGCGGAGTCCCTGGCGATCTTCTGCGGGCCCGACGCCTACGTGACGCCGTCCTGGTACGCGACGAAGCGCGAGACCGGGAAGGTCGTGCCGACCTGGAACTACGTCGCGGTCCACGCCTACGGCACCGCCGAGTTCTTCGACGAGCCCGACCGCCTGCTCGCCGTCGTCACCCGGCTCACCGAGCGGCACGAGGGCGCGCGGGCGGCGCCTTGGGCGGTCGCGGACGCGCCGGCGGACTTCGTCGCCGCGCAGCTGCGCGGCATCGTCGGCCTGCGGCTGCCGATCGCCCGTCTCGAGGGCAAGCGCAAGATGAGCCAGAACCGCAGCGCGGCCGACCGTGCCGGCGTCGCGGCCGGGCTCGCGGCGGGCGATGACGGCGCGCGCCGGGTGGCCGGCCTGATCCCCGAGGGCTGATCCGCCCGACCGGAATTTGCCCCCGGTCCGATCCTTGCTCCAAGATGCCCGGCGAACGCGAACCGGGACGGGGCATGGCGGACCTGCGAAGCCTGGAGATCTTCTACTGGGCCGCCTCGTTGTGCAGCTTCCGCAAGGCGGCGGAACGGATGAACACCTCGCAGCCGGCGGTGTCGCAGCGCATCGCCGCCCTGGAGGACGAGTTCGGGGTGCGGCTGTTCGAGCGCCGCGCCCGTTCGGTCGCGCTCACGCCCAAGGGGCGCGACCTCCTCGGCTATGCCGAGCGCTTCCTGCACCTGCGCACCGAGATGATGCGGAGCGTGGCCGGGCCCGGCGCGATGCGGGGCGTCCTGCGCCTCGGGGTGTCCGAGACCATCGTGCATACCTGGCTGATGCGCTTCATCGCCCGGATGAACGAGACCCATCCCGGGGTCACGGTGGACATCGCGGTCGACATCTCGCCCAACATGCGCGACGCGCTGCTGAACCGCGACCTCGACCTCGCCTTCCTGGTCGGCCCGATCACCATGCCGAGCCTCGTCAACCTGCCGCTCTGCAGCGTGTCCCTGGCCTGGATCGCCGCGCCGCAGCTCGATCTCGGCCCCGGCGAGGTCAGCCTGGCGAGCCTCCTGCGGCATCCGCTGATCACCTACCCGAAGAACACCAACCCGTACGTGTCCCTGCGCGAGATGCTGGCGCGCTCCGACCTGCCGCCGCCGCGTCTGCACAGCAACGCCTCGCTCTCCACCATCGTGCGCATGGCCCGCGAGGGCATCGGCATCGGGGTGATCCCGCCCGAGGTGGTGCGCCGCGACCTGGAGGAGGGCGCCCTGCGGGTGATCGCCCCGGCGCCGGCCCTGCCCGACATCGCCTTCACGGCCACCTATGCCAGCCTGCCCGACAGCGGCCTCGCCGCGGAGGCCGCCCGGCTCGCCTGCGAGGTCGCCGCCGCGCCGGACTGGCGCCAGTGACACGGATAAGGCCCGCTTATCGAAACCGATGCGAAATCACGATTGGCCGTGACGTGCCTGCGATGTGATCATGCTTCATCCTTGGGCAGGACATCTGCCGCGAGCAGGGGATCTGCGATGACCCTTCCCTTCGACCGGGCGCGGATAAGCGGCGAGGCCGCCCGGCTCGCCTGCCGCAGCGGCGCCATCACGGGCTGCACCGCCGGCATCGCCGACGGCTTCGTCCAGGGCAACCTCGCGGTGCTGCCGGCCGACCTCGCCGCCGAGTTCCTGCTGTTTGCCCAGCGCAACCCGAAATCCTGCCCGATCATCGGCGTCTCCGCGCCGGGCGAGCGGCGGATCCCCGAACTCGGCCTCGACCTCGACATCGCGACCGACATCCCGGGCTACCGGGTCTGGCGCGACGGCGAGGTGGTGGCCGAGCGCGACGAGGTCGTCGACCTTTGGCGCGACGACCTCGTCGCCTTCGTGATCGGCTGCTCCTACTCGTTCGAGGCGGCGATGGCCGAGGACGGCCTGCCGCTGCGCCACGTCGAGATGGGGGTACGGGTGCCGATGTACCGCACCAGCATCCCCTGCACCCCGACCGGCCGCTTCGCCGGGCCGATGGTGGTGTCGATGCGCCCGCTCACCCCCGCGCAGGCCATCCGGGCGGTGCAGATCACCTCGCGCTTCCCCGCCGTGCACGGCGCGCCGGTCCATCTCGGCCGGCCGGACCTGATCGGCATCGCGGACATCGCCGCCCCCGATTACGGCGATCCCGTCACCATCGGTGCCGACGAGATCCCGGTCTTCTGGGCCTGCGGCGTCACCCCGCAATCGGTCATCGCCGCGGTGCGGCCGGCCTTCGCCATCACCCATGCCCCGGGCTGCATGCTGATCACCGACCGGCGCAACAGCGAATATGCGGTGCTCTAACAGATGTCCCCTATCACTTCGTCTTAGCCTTTTGTTCGCATTATTCCCGCGCTCAAGCCGTCGACGGTGCCGGCGTCGGCTTTTCAAAAGCAGCGGAATGAGGCTTAGAAGAACTCCCCGACCCCTGGAGGCCAGCGCATGATCCGTCGTCGAGAACTCTTGGTGGGCGCCGGCGCCCTGTCCCTCGCCTCGCTCCGCGGTGCGCCCGCCCGCGCCGCGGCGCCGGAGGTGGTGGTCGGCGTGCTCTACGCCATGTCGGGGGCGAGCGCGCAGGTCGGGGTGGATGCTCGTCACGCCATCGAGACCGCGCTCGACCTGATCAACAACGACCACGATCTCGACCTGCCGGGCGCCAAGGGCGTCGGGCTCGCCGGGTTCGGCGGCGCCAAGATCCGCCTCGTCTTCGCCGACCATCAGGCCGACCCGCAGAAGGGCCGCGCCGAGGCCGAGCGCCTGATCACCCAGGACAAGGTGGCGGCGCTCGTCGGCTGCTACCAGTCGGCGGTCTCGGCCACCGTCAGCGCCACCGCCGAGCGCTACGGCGTACCCTTCGTCTGCGCCGATTCCTCGTCGCCGAGCCTGCATCGCAAGGGCCTGAAGTACTTCTTCCGGCCGGCCGCCCACGACGAGATGTTCTCGACCGCGATGTTCGATTTCCTGGACGCCCAGCGCAAGCGGGGCCAGACGATCGACTCGGTCGCGCTGTTCTTCGAGGACACCATCTACGGCGTCGATTCCTCGACGGTGCAGCGCAAGCTCGCCGCCGAGCGCGGCTACAAGCTCGTCGCCGACGTGAAGTACAAGAGCAACTCGCCCTCGCTGACCGCCGAGGTGCAGCAGCTCAAGACCGCCAACGCCGACGTGCTCCTGCCGACGAGCTACACCACCGACGCGATCCTGCTGACGAAGACGATGGCCGAACTCGGCTACAAGCCGAAGAGCATCATCGCGCAGGCCGCCGGCTTCTCCGAGAAGGTCACCTACGACGCGGTCGGCGACAAGCTCCAGGGCCTGATCTCGCGGGGCAGCTTCTCCCTCGACCTCGCCGCCAAGCGCCCGATGGTCGCCACCGTCAACGCCATGTACAAGGCCCGCGCCGGCCGCGACCTCAACGACAACTCCTCGCGCCAGTTCATGGCGATGATCGTGCTCGCCGACGCCCTCGACCGCGCCGGCTCAACCGACGGCCAGAAGATCCGCGCCGCGCTCGCCGCCACCGACATCCCGGGCAACCGCACGGTGATGCCCTGGACCAAGGTGGCCTTCGGCCCCGACGGCCAGAACATCCACGCCGATCCGGTCCTGCTGCAGTGGATCGGCGACAAGTTCGTCACCGTCTTCCCGGAATCGGCCGCGGTGGCGCCGGCCAAGTGGCCGATGAACGCGTAAGGCGATGCTCTTTCTCCTCTCCCCGCGGGCGGGGAGAGGGCCGTGTTCCCGTCCAGGGAACACGGCAAGCGGAGGCGAAGCCGGAGCGAGGGTGAGGTGCCGGACGAGCCTCGTCCGGAGACATCCCCTCACCCTCGCCCCGCGGGCTCGCCGACCCCTCTGAACGAGGGCTCGGCCCTCTCCCCGCCCGCGGGGAGAGGAGGACCCTGCGCCATTCCTCGCGCCGAGCGATCCATCATTGCACGCCCCCACCGGAGCCCCCACCCCCATGACCACGCAAGCCCTGGTGCAGGTGCTGGCGAGCGGCCTCCTGATGGGCTTGATCTACGCCCTCATCGCGGTCGGCCTCTCGCTGATCTTCGGCCTGATGGACGTGGTGAACTTCGCCCATGGCGAGTTCCTGATGCTCGCCATGTACGCGACCTTCGGGCTGGTGCTCGTCACCCAGCTCGATCCGGTGGTGCTGATGCCGCTGGTCGCCGCCCTGCTCTTCGTTCTCGGCGCCGCCGCCTATCTGGGCGTGGTCCGCTTCGCCATGCGGGCCAAGGCCAACCAGGGCATGGTGCAGATCTTCGCCACCTTCGGCCTGGCGATCCTGCTCCAGGGCGCCGCCCAGTACCTGTTCACGCCCGATTACCGCAACGTCCAGAACACCTGGCTCGGCGGGCGCACCCTCGAACTCGGCGGGATCTTCCTGCCCTGGCCGCAGCTGTTCGGGGCCGTGGTCTCGCTCGCCGCCTTCGGGGGGCTGCACCTCCTGATGAGCCGTACCGATTTCGGCCGCGCGCTGGAGGCGACGCGCGAGGACCAGGGCGCGGTGGCGCTCGTCGGCATCGACCGCAACCGGGTCTTCGCCCTCGGCTGGGGCCTGGGCGCGGCACTCGTCGGCCTCGCCGGCGCGGTGCTGGCGATCTTCTACTACATCCACCCCCAGGTCGGGGCGAGCTTCGCGCTGATCGCCTACGTCACGGTGGCGCTCGGCGGCTTCGGCAGCGTCGCCGGAGCGCTGGTCGCCGGGATCATCGTCGGCCTCGTCGAGGCGTTCACGGCGGTGATCCTGCCGCCGGCGCTGAAATCGAGCGGGGTCTACGCCCTCTACCTCGCGGTGGTGTTCGTGCGGCCGCAAGGCCTGTTCGGGAGGCTCTGATGACCGCCGCGACCACCCCCCTGGCCCCGGGTTCCGGCCTCGCGCGGGCCGAGGCGAGCCACGCCGCCAAGCGCCGGCGCAAGCTCGTCGTCGCCGCCCTGGTCTTCGCGGGGCTGGCCGCGCTGCCCTACGGCATCACCGACGTCTACCTGCAGAACGTCCTGATCCTGACCCTGATGTACGCCGCGCTCTCGCAGAGCTGGAACATCCTGGGCGGCTATTGCGGACAGGTGTCGCTCGGCCACGCGCTCTATTTCGGCCTCGGTGCCTACGCGACCTCGGTCCTGTTCGTGACTTACGGCGTGCTGCCGTGGTTCGGCATGCTGGCGGGCGGCCTGCTTTCGGCCGCGGTGGCGCTGGTCCTCGGCTATCCGTGCTTCCGCCTGGCCGGCCACTACTTCTCGATCGCCACCATCGTGATCGCGGAGATCGGGCTGCTGCTCGTCCACAACTGGGACTTCGTCGGCGGCGCGATGGGCATCCAGTGGCCGTTCAACCCCGATTCGTGGTGGACGCTCCAGTTCGCCCGCGACAAGGTCCCGTACGTCCACTTCGCGGTCGGGTTCCTGGCGGTGGTCTGGTTCGTCACTTGGCTGATCGAGGGCTCGCGCTGGGGCTACTGGTGGCGCGCCGTCAAGGACGACGCCCAGGCCGCCGAGAGCCTCGGCGTCGAGGTGTTCCGCTCCAAGAT
Source organism: Methylobacterium sp. ap11 (assembly GCF_900110515.1). NCBI lineage: Bacteria > Pseudomonadati > Pseudomonadota > Alphaproteobacteria > Hyphomicrobiales > Methylobacteriaceae > Methylobacterium > Methylobacterium sp. ap11. The sequence continues at coordinate 280,216 of NZ_FOEB01000006.1, forward strand.
GGCGGCGGCCGCGGTCTCGGCCTTTTTCACCGCGATCGGCGGCGGCTTCTACGCGGCCTACGTCTCCTACATCGATCCCGAGAGCGTGATGAGCTTCCGCTTCTCGCTGCTCTTCGCCTTGCCGGCGGTGCTCGGCGGCATCGGCACTCTATGGGGGCCGCTCGTCGGCGCGGCGATCCTGATCCCGCTCACCGAGATCAGCCGCTCCTATCTCGGCGGCAGCGGCAACGGCCTCGACCTGATGCTGTACGGCGTGCTGGTCATGGTGGTGGCGCTCGCCCGGCCGGAAGGCGTGCTCAGCCTGTTTGCCCGCACCCGCCGGGCCCGCAACGAGGAGGCCGCGCCGTGAGCGAACCTTTGCTGCGCATCGACCACGTCACGCTCCGCTTCGGCGGCCTCGTCGCCAACGCCGATGTCAGCCTCGACGTGCCGGAGGGCCAGATCCTCGGCCTGCTCGGGCCGAACGGGGCCGGCAAGTCGACCCTGTTCAACCTGATCTCCGGCACCTACCAGCCGAGCGAGGGACGGATCTTTTTCCGGGGCGAGGACATCACCCCGCTCTCCGCCCCCGAGCGCTGCCGACGCGGCATCGCCCGCACCTTCCAGGTGCCCCGCTCGTTCGATTCGATGAACGTGCTCGAGAACGTCGTCGTCGGGGGCTTTGCCCGGCACGCCAGCGCCGCCGCGGCCCGCCGCCGGGCGCTCGAGACCCTCGACTTCGCCGGCCTCGCCCATCGCGCCGAGGCCGTGGCCGGCGAGCTGACCCCGCCGGAGAAGCGCCGCCTGGAAGTGGCGCGCGCGCTCGCCACCGAGCCGAAGCTCCTCCTCCTCGACGAGGTGCTGACGGGATTGACCCCCAGCGAGGCCAAGGCCGGCGTCGAGCTGATCCGCAAGGTGGCGGCGAGCGGCGTCACCGTCATCATGGTCGAGCACGTGATGGAGGTGGTGATGCCGCTCGTCGACCGCGCGGTCGTCCTGCATCTCGGCCGGGTCCTCGCGGAAGGTCACCCGACCGAGGTGGTGCGCCACGAGGGCGTGATCACCGCCTATCTGGGGGAGCGCCACCGTGCTGCTTGAGGTCCGCGGGCTCTCCACCGCCTATCAGGGCTTGCTCGCCATCCAGGGCGTCTCGATCGAGGTCGCGAGCGGCGAGATCGTCGTCGTGGCGGGCGCCAACGGCGCCGGCAAGTCGACCTTGCTCAAGTCCATCGCCGGGATGGAGCGGCCGAAAGCCGGCGAGGTGGTGTTCGACGGCGCCCGCATCGACGGGCTGCCGGGCCACGCCATCACGGCCAGGGGCATCGCCTACGTGCCGGAGAACAAGCGGCTGTTTCCCCGCCTCTCGGTTGCCGACAACCTGCGGCTCGGCAGCTATCTCCACCGCAAGGCGCCCGACCGCGAGGCGCCGCTCGAGCGGGTGTTCTCGCTGTTTCCCCGCCTCAAGGAGCGCCTGCCGCAGCGCGCCGGCACGCTCTCGGGCGGCGAGCAGCAGATGCTCGCCATCGGCCGCGCCCTGATGACGAGGCCGCGCCTCCTGATGCTCGACGAGCCCTCGCAGGGCATCATGCCCAAGCTCGTCGACGAGATCTTTTCCGCCATCGAGGCGATCCGGGCGTCGGGCACCACGATCCTCCTGGTCGAGCAGCGCCTCGCGGAATCGCTCGGCATCGCCGACCGGGCCTACGTGCTCCAGACCGGCCGGCTGATGCTCTCGGGGCCCGCCGCGACCCTGCGCGACGATCCAGAGGTGCGCCGGGTCTATCTCGGGATCTAGATCCGTGACTCCCGCTGCCGGTCCCGATGCTCTACAGAGGCCCGGCACGGAGACCCAGCGATGACCACCCCCACCACCGAGATCACGCTCGAGCGCATCGCCCTGATCCGGCGCCTGGTCGTGGCCTGGGACCCGGCGGGGCAGGGCGCCCCGGCGATCCACCCGGACGCCCCCTACGGCAGCCTCGACCGCGACGGCGACATCGCCAACGTCACCGGCGACGACGAGGGCGCGGCGGAGGAGCACCGGGCGGTGGGCGCGGCGCTCGTCGCCTTCCTGCGCCACGCCGAGCTGAAGCCCGGCCGCTACGGCTACCACAACCCGCTGACCAAGCTCGACCTGACGCACGTCTCCGACGTGTTTCGCGACGAGAGCACCGGCACTTCGCCCGAGCAGATCGTGTTCGAAATCGGCCCCGAGCACGTCGCCCTGATCCGCCACCTCGCCATGGGGTGGGACGAGGCGCGCGGCGTCCCGGCGGTCGATGCCGACGCCCCCTACGGCCCGGGGAGCCTGGAGGACGCGATGGCGAAGGCCGTCGGCGGCCCGCGCGACGACCTCGCCCGGCTGCACCGCGCGATGCAGCCCGCCCTCCAGATCTTCCTGCGCAGCGCCGACATCGCCCCGGGCGACTACGCCTGACGGCGGCCGCTCGGTATCCGCACCGAGACCGGAAGCGGGTTCCGAGCATGGCGATTGCCCGATGGTCACCGGAATGAGACCTGCCGAAGAAACTACGCGGCAGTAGCGGAAGCAATCCTGTCCACCGGGCTGGCGCCAGTCCGGACTAGGCCAAAGGTCCGGTCGTAACTGTTATCGCCTTGGCCGAGAGCCGCCGGGGGCAGGGCTTTACGAAAAATTTCCCCGCTTATGATGCTCTCAGGACAACGGGGGTTCCGCCTTGAATCCCCATGCCTTCAACGGCAAGCAGCGCATCGCGAGCTGGATCACCCTACATGCTGACCCTGTCCAAGCTGGCCGTCCGGCTGCCCGCCACCATCGTCGGCCTGGCCCTCGTCAGCTCGTCCGTGATGGGCGGCCTGAGCTGGTACACGGCCAGGAGCAGCCTCGTCTCGGCCGTCGAGGACCGCCTGCGGCTCGCCGCGACCGCGACCGGCCACGGCATGGCGCTCGTCGCCGACCGGGCCCAGGCCGAGTTCGTCGCCGCCGCCAACCATCCGCAGGTGGCCTCGAACTTCACAGACCTGATCGAGACCCTCGATCCCGGCAAGCCCGACTATGCCGGCATCCTGGCGGCGTTCCGGGCGCCGCAGGGGGTCGAGGCGCGGCTGGCCTTCGACGGCACCACCACCAACACCATGTACGGCCGCCGGCACGTCAAGGTACAGGAGGTCGCCCGTAAGCTCTTGGGTCCGGCCGGATACGCCGACCTGATGTTCCTCGATACCAACGGGCGCATCGTCTACACGGCGACCAAGGGCGACGACTTCGCCGCCTCGCTCTCCGACCCGGCGCTGCGCGACACCGGCCTTTCCAAGCTGTTCGAGCGGATGAAGGCGGCCGGCCCCGACGCCGTGAACTTCGCTGACTTCGCCGCCTACCCGGTCGGCGGGCAGGCGGCCTTCATCGGCAAGCCGATGAACCGGCGCGCCAACGTCGCGATGGGCACCGCCCAGGCGGTGGAACGGGCCGGCTACGTGGTGATGCGGATCACCCCGGCCCTGTTCGACCAGACCCTGACCCATCGCGCCGGCCTCGGCGAGACCGGCCAGACCCTGGCGGTCGGCGCCGACGGCAAGCTGCGCGGCAACCCGCCCCTCGACCCAGCCGTGAAGGCGGGCGCGCCCCTGAGCGAACTCGGCATCGCGCCGGACCAGCTGGCGGCCGACAAGCCCTTCGGCTACGATGGCGCCGACGGCCGCCACCGGGCGGTGAGCGCCGTCGTGCCGGTGCTCGGCGTGCCCTACACCCTGGTGGCGGAGCAATCCGAGGCGGAGGCGCTCCAGGCGGTGGGCGAGCTCTCCCGCCTCCTCGTGATGATCGGGCTCGCGGTGCTCGCCGGCACGGCGCTCCTCGGCCTCCTGATGTCGCGGGCGATCGTGCGGCCCCTCGGCGCCCTGACCACGGCGCTCAAGGCGCTCGCCGCCCGCCAGGTTCTCGACGCGGTGCCGGGCTTCAAGCGCCGCGACGAGATCGGCGACATCGCCCGGGCCGTGGTGATGATCCGCGACATGTCGCTGGAGGACGCCGCCCAGCAGCTCCAGACCACCGAGGCCGCGCGCCTGCGCGAGGAGCAGGCCCGCCGCAGCCTGCTGCGCGACCTCGCCGACCGGTTCGAGGCCTCGGTCGGCGGCATCGTCGGCCGGGTGTCGGGCGCGGCCGAGGGGCTGATCGGCGCCTCCGGCGCCATGCACCAGGCGGTCGAGGGCACCTCGTCGCGCTCGGTCACCGTGGCGGCGGTCGCCCGGCAGACCAGCGGCAACATCGGCGCCGTCGCGGCGGCCGCCGAGGAGCTCGGCGCGACCGTTGCGGAGATCAGCCGCCAGGTGGTCCAGGCCGCCGGGATGTCGTCCGAGGCGGTGGCCCAGGCCCGCGGTGCCGGCGGCACGATGGCGGAGCTGACGGCTGCCGCCACCCGCATCGGCGACGTGGTCGGCCTCGTCTCGCAGATCGCCTCCCAGACCAACCTCCTGGCGCTCAACGCCACCATCGAGGCGGCGCGGGCGGGCGCGGCCGGCCGCGGCTTCGCCGTGGTGGCCGCCGAGGTCAAGGAACTGGCCGGCCAGACCGCCAGGGCGACCGAGGAGATCGGCCGGCACGTCGCGGCGATCCAGGCCACCAGCGAGGGCGCGGGCGGCGCCATCGCCGGGGTGACCGCGCAGATCGAGGCGATGAGCCAGGTCACCACCGGCATCGCCTCGGCGATCGAGGAGCAGGGCGCGATGACCCACGAGATCGTGCGCCAGATGGCCGAGGCGACCGAGGGCACCGCCGCGATGACGAGCGACATCAACGAGGTCGCGGGCGCCGCCGCCGCGGCCGGCCGCGCCGCCTCCGAGGTGTCGCAGGGCTCCGACGACCTCGCCGAGCAATGCGCCCGCCTGCGCCGGGAGGTCGACGGCTTCCTCGCCAGCGTCCGCGCCGCCTGACCGGGTCGCGTTCCGCCAGGGACCGATCGATCGTGGCCGAAGGCCGGATCCTGCCCGCGGGCGGGGTCCGGCCTTCGCCGTTCCGGCCGCTCGCCCGGCGCCCGCCGCGCGACAGTATTGGCCGGCGGCGCGGCGCCCGGATGACGGTACGGCGACGTTCGGAATTGATTAAGTCGGACGGGCTACGGTCTTTGGCAGCGTGATGTCTTGCAACGGCCTGCGATCATGATGACTGGTACGGTGAGCCCGGGATCCCTCGAGGACACGACGGCGCTGCTGCAGCGTCACCTGATGTCGATCTCCGAGACCATCGCCCGCACGCGCCAGGAGATCGCCGACCTGCGCGAGCAGCAGGAGAGCGGCCGCGCCCGCGACGAGCTGCACGCCGTCGTCCAGGGCACCGAGCAGGCCACCCACACCATCCTGACCGTCTCGGAGACCGTCGACGCCCTCGCTCGCGGCATCGCCAAGCGGGCGCAGGACGAGGCGACCCGGGAGGATGCCCGCGCGATCCAGGCCGAGATGCAGACCGTGTTCGAGGCCTGCAACTTCCAGGACCTGACCGGCCAGCGGATCTCCAAGGTGGTGCGCACCATCGTCGACGTCGAGGAGCGGGTCGGCGAGATGCTGCGCCTGTGGTCCGGCGCCACGCCCTCGCCCACCCGGCCCAAGCCCGACACCCGCGGCGAGGAGGAGTCCCTCCTCAACGGCCCGGCCCTGCCCGGCGCCGCGGCGGTGTCGCAGGACGCCGTCGACGCGATGTTCCCGTAGCGCGCGCCGTTCCGGACGCCCCGCGGCTTCAGCCGGTGGCGAGGCCGGCCGGCTGCGGCGCCCGCAGGCAGGCCGGAAGCCACGCCATCTCGTAGACCGGCGGGCGCACGGCGGTGACCTGGAAGCCCAGGCGCTCGTAGAGGCTCCGCCCGTCGGTGGCGCCGGCCATCGGGGTCGAGAGGGTGATCGGCAGGCGCTGCTGCTCGGCCGCCATCTGGAGGCTGCGCACCAGGTCGGTGCCGATGCCCTTGCCGCGGGCAGCCTGGACGATCGCCAGTTCCGAGATGCGCCAATCGGCATAGCCGAGATCGACGGCGAGGCGCCCGACCGCCTGGCCCGTGCGCTCGACGATGAAGTCCAGGTGCTCGGGATAGACCGTCTCGAGCCCGGTCCGCAGGGCCTTGAACTGCTGCTCGTAGAGCGTCTGCAGGAAGTCGCGGTCGTCGGCGGCCCAGGTGAGCCAGGGACGCGACTCGACGAAGAGCTGCAGCAGGAAGTCCTGGTCCGTCGGGCGGATGGGGCGCAGCCCCAGGCCTCCGAGCAGCGGGATGGAGCCGGCATAAGCGACCATGCGGCGGATGTCCTGTCGGGAAAAAACGGAACGTGGGCGCCCCCGCAGGCGGGCTGCGGAGGCGCGAGGGTGGTCAGGCGAAGACCGCCTCGTACACCGCGCTGCCCGGCGGGAAGCCGATGGGCATGACGCGCGCGAGGTAGAGCGGCCCGACCGTGCCGAGCGAGGGGTGCGACAGCACGCACTCGCCGCCCGGGGATGCCTCGTCCGCGGGACCGACGAAGGTCAGGCTGAACGCCGTACGGGCGCTTCCCGGCATGGTCGCGCGGGGATGCTCGTCGCAATGCGCCAGCGTCACCGCCAAGCCGTGGCCGTCCGGGCCGTGCAGCCCGAACGCTTTCCCCACCAGGGGGGCGAAGACGCCCGCCGAGAGGGTGTCGAGCGAGGCGGTCACCCGCGGCTCGGATAGATGCCGGTGAGCGCGACGATGAAGTTCAGCGCCAGCGAGGGCTGCAGGTTGGTGAAGCCCTGGCTGCCGCCGATCGGGGCGTTCGTCACGGCGCCGCCGGTCACCGTGGTGACGGCGACGGTCTGCTCCGGGATCGCCGGGGTGCCCGACACCGTGATCGACGCGGCGTTGATCGTCGTCATGGTGGCGGGGGAGGCCGGGGGATAGGCCGTGTAGATTTTCCCCTGAGTTGGGCCCGCTGCCAGCACGGTCCCAGCGCCCGGGTTGGTGTTGCCCAGCCCGCTCGCGACATTCAACGCCACGTTCAGGGGGCCGGTCTGCGCCGGGATGGTGATGTTCTGGCTGCCGGTGGTCGGCGCGAACGTCGCCTGATGGGTGTGCATCGGCATGTTGGCGACGGTCAGCGTCGTCGTTTCGGTGCCGGCCGGTGTCCCGATGCCGTAGTTCTGGAGGCCGGGGCCCTGGCCGAAACCCAGAGGCGTACGACCGCGCAGATCCGGTAGGCCGAAAGTCGTCGTGCCGGTGCCGCCGTAAAACGTACCGAAGAGCGCAAAAAGCGCTTGGTTTTGATTGATGGGCAGGATCTGCCCCTGGCACAGTGCCCAGCCATTAGGCGGAAAATTAAATCCAACCGTAAGGATAGTTCCGATAAATGCGTCCATTGTGAGTTCCTCCGCGAGATTTTCGATTGAACGATTTGAAATCGTGTAGAAAAATAATGAGAGCTCAATTCGAGTGTTATCAGGCGCTTTAGTGAATGACAATGGCAATCCGCGCATGATCGCGAGATGATGGTCCATGGCGATGACGCAGCGACTGCCCGAGGGGTATAGACCGGGAGGGATCGATGCCCCCCGGGCCGTTCGTCCGACGGCCGGAGCGTTGCCGCTGGATGTGCTTCACCGTCCCGTGCCCCTGCCGTCCGCGGACGAGATCCGGCATCGTTCCACCTCCGGCGGATGTCCCGCCGGTGGGAGATCGAAAAGGGCGGCCGCCGTGCTGGAGCGGGGAATGATCCCCGGCCGGAGCCGGCCCTTGCCGCTCAGGAGAAGGCGGCCTGGTAGGAGGCGGTACCCAGCGGGAAGCCGACAGGCAGGATGCGCTCGACGTAGAGCGGTCCGAACTCGCCGAGTGTCGGATGCGACAGCACGCCGTGGCCGCCGCCATAGTCGCCGACCGCGTCCGCCGAGCAGGTGAAGATCAGCCCGAACGCCGTGCGGGCGCTGCCCGGCATCGTCGCGCGCGGATACTGGTCGCACCGCACCAGCGTCACCGTCAGGGTGGAGCCGTTCAGGTTCCGGAAGATGAACGCCTCCCCCAGGGCGGGGGTGAACAGCCCGGCGGACAGGGTGCTGAGCGAATCAGTCATCAATTCGGCCGCTGCGGGTAGAGGCCGAACATCGTGATGATGAAGTTCAGCGCCAGCGAGGGCTGCATGGTGCTGAACGGGGTGCCGCCGCTATTCGCGCCGACCGTTACGGTACCGCCGGTCACCGTGTTGATGGCAACGGTCTGCTGTGGAATTGCCGGGGTGCCCGTCACCGTGGTCGATGCATCGTTGAGAGCGGTCATGGCATTGGGGGCGGTGGGGGGATAGGCCGCGTAGATCTTTGATGTACTCGTGCCCGATCCCAGCACGGTCCCGGTCCCGGGGGCGCCGCCGCCCGGCGCATTCGAGACGTTCAGCGCCACCTTCAGGGGACCGGTCTGCGCCGGGATGGTGATGTTCTGGCTGCCCATGGTCGGCGCGAACGTCGCCGGATGGACGTGGGGCGGCAGATTGGCGGCCGCCAGCGTGGTCGTCTCGGTGCCGTAGACACTGGAAACCGCGTATTGCGTGCCGGGGGTGACCGTGGACTGGCCCGCGCCGATGGCCGTGCGGCCCGACAGGTTCGGCAGGCCGAAAGTCGTTGTGGCGTTGCCGCCATACATGGTGCCGATGAGAGAGTACACAGCCTGATATTGCTGGATATTCAAGATCTGTCCTCGGCAGGAAAGCCAGCCATCCGGCGCCCAGGTGAACGGCACCATGAAAATCATGCTCGTCATCGCTTCCATGATAAATTCCTTCGATGGATTGTGCCGTGTGTTACACCGGATGCAGACGAATCACTTGTATCCGGTGATTCGTCCTATCCGTAGACTGTTAGACGACGCAACCGCCTCTCGGCAAGCGGATCTTTGAAAATGGATGCTAGGCGCTACGCCACCTGGAGCTAACGCTGAACCGGCAAGATGATTGCTAGAGCGAGCCTATCTGCTCATCATAGCTGGTTGTCGGGATAGACAACCGCGACGTCACCGGTAAGACGGCACTTCACCCGTCGTGCGGTCTTTCATTGCAGCCGGGATTGGGCGGCTTGCCCGGCATGTCGACTGAACGATGACTGGGGCCTGTCCCGGCATTCTTCCATGATCGGCCAGGATAAGATTGCCGCCGAAGGCAAAAACATCCGATAGGTTTCGAAGAAATCCCAGGCTGGCAATTTTAGCATATCGTGCTTATTTTGACCTAATATATATGATAAATTACTAGTCATAATATAGATAGTATAAATTTAGAACATCATATTATGAGATAAGACCATAACTATGGCGCAAATGTCACGTGTGGAGAGTTTGATGGACGGTGGCCGCGAAAATCTGTTTTTCTGCCTTCCGTTATGGATTGATCGCGGGCATTTTGCCGAGCGATCGACGCGCCGCATGGCCATTTCGCCTGCTTCGACAAGGTCCGGCAGGCCAACGAAAAATTTTGAGGTATCGCGATGGTTCAGAGGCTTGTAACCCTAACGGGAACGACGTCGATCGAAGGAAATGCGATAAATTTTTTCTATGGAAATTCGATTAATTAGAGCAATTATCTTGGCACTGCCAACGGTTTGAATGGTAATAGCAGTGGTGCATTTAACAGTCCTTTTCAATTCTCTTTCCAATACATAGCGGATGATGCGATTGCCGCCGCCGTACAAGACGGAACCGTGCAATATACGGCATATGATGCCGCCCAAGGCTTCACCTTCAGCGATACCGTGAATGACGGCACCGCGACCACGGGGGCCGCCGGCTACAGCCTGACGGCCAACCGGGTGAACGTGACCCAAGGCCCGCAGGGCGCCACCGGTGCCCAGGGCGCGACGGGGACGCAGGGCGCCACCGGTGCCCAGGGCACGACCGGTGCCCAGGGCACCACCGGTGCGCAGGGCACGACGGGCGCGCAGGGCACGACCGGTGCCCAGGGCGCGACGGGTGCGCAGGGCGCAACGGGCGCGCAGGGCACGACCGGTGCCCAGGGCGCGACGGGTGCGCAGGGCACGACCGGTGCCCAGGGCGCGACAGGTGCGCAAGGCACCACCGGCGCTCAGGGTACGACGGGTGCGCAGGGCGCCACCGGTGCCCAGGGCGCGACGGGGACGCAGGGCACGACCGGTGCCCAGGGCGCGACGGGTGCGCAGGGCACCACCGGCGCCCAGGGCGCGACCGGTGCCCAGGGCGAGACAGGTGCGCAGGGCTCCACCGGCGCCCAGGGCGCGACCGGCGCTCAGGGCGCGACCGGCGCTCAGGGCACGACGGGTGCGCAGGGCGCCACCGGCGCACAGGGCGCGACGGGCGCACAGGGAACCACCGGTGCCCAGGGCGTGACCGGCGCCCAGGGCACGACGGGTGCGCAGGGCGCGACGGGTGCGCAGGGCTCCACCGGCGCCCAGGGCACCACCGGTGCCCAGGGCGTCACGGGTTCGCAGGGCGCGACCGGTGCCCAGGGTGCCACCGGGTCCCAGGGCGCGACCGGCTCGCAGGGCGCGACCGGCGCCCAGGGCGTCACCGGTTCGCAGGGCGCGACCGGCGTCCAGGGTGCGACCGGCTCGCAAGGCGCGACGGGAGCCCAAGGGGTCACCGGTTCGCAAGGCGCGACTGGTGTCCAGGGTGCCACCGGCGCCCAGGGCGCGACCGGCTCGCAAGGCGCGACCGGTGCCCAGGGTGTCACTGGTTCGCAGGGCGCGACCGGTGCCCAGGGTGCAACCGGTTCGCAGGGCGCGACGGGCGCTCAAGGTGCCACCGGTGCCCAGGGCGTCACGGGTTCGCAAGGGGCGACCGGCGATCAGGGCGTGCAGGGCGTCACGGGCTCGCAGGGCGCGATGGGAGCCCAGGGCGTCACCGGTTCGCAGGGCGCGACCGGTGTCCAGGGTGCCACCGGGTCCCAGGGCGTGACCGGCTCGCAAGGCGCGACGGGAGCCCAGGGCGTCACCGGTTCGCAGGGCGCGACGGGTGCCCAGGGTACCACCGGCTCCCAGGGCGCGACCGGCTCGCAAGGCGTGACGGGGCCCCAGGGCACGACCGGTGCGCAGGGCACCACCGGCGCCCAAGGCGCGACGGGAGTGCAGGGCGCGACCGGCTCGCAAGGTGCCACCGGTGCTCAGGGTGTCACCGGTTCGCAAGGGGCGACCGGCGATCAGGGCGTGCAGGGTGTGACCGGCTCGCAAGGCGCGACGGGGGCCCAGGGTGTCACCGGTTCGCAGGGCGCGACCGGTGCCCAAGGTGCAACTGGTTCGCAGGGCGCGACGGGCGCTCAAGGTGCAACGGGTGCCCAGGGCGCAACCGGCTCTCAAGGTGTAACGGGTGCCCAGGGCGTCACCGGTTCGCAGGGCGCGACCGGCTCGCAAGGTGCGACGGGAGCCCAGGGCGTCACCGGTTCGCAGGGCGCGACCGGCGTCCAGGGCGTCACCGGTTCGCAGGGCGCGACCGGCGTCCAGGGCGTCACCGGTTCGCAGGGCGCGACCGGCGTCCAGGGTGCCACCGGTTCGCAGGGCGCGACCGGCGTCCAGGGTGCCACCGGTGCCCAGGGCGTCACGGGCTCGCAAGGCGCGACGGGAGCCCAGGGCGTCACCGGTTCGCAGGGTGCCACCGGTGCCCAGGGCGTGACCGGCTCGCAAGGTGCGACCGGCTCGCAAGGTGCGACCGGCGCTCAGGGTGCGACGGGATCCCAGGGTGCCACCGGCGCCCAGGGCGTCACGGGAGCCACCGGTCCGACCGGATCCGCGGGTACCACGGGCGCGACCGGTCCGACGGGTGCCGGCGGCGCGACGGGGGCCACCGGTCCGACGGGCGCGACCGGTCCGGAGGGAGCCACCGGTGCGACCGGCCCGGTCATCTGCTTCGCACGCGGCACGATGATCCTGACGCCTGAGGGCGAGCGCCCGGTCGAGGCCCTGCGGCCCGGCGACGCCGTCGTCACCGCCGCCGGGGAGACGGTCTGCGTCGCTTGGGTCGGTCACCGCCACCTCGACCTGCGGCGCCATCCGCAGCCCGAGCGGGCCCAGCCGGTCCGGGTCGCCGCGCACGCCTTCGGCCCCGGCCTGCCGCACCGCGACCTCGTCGTCTCGCCCGGCCACGCGCTCTTCGTCGACGACGTGCTGATCCCGGCCGGTGTGCTCGTCAACGGCGCGTCGGTGGCGCAGCTCGACCAGGCGGAGGTGATCTACCACCACGTCGAACTCCCGGTGCACGACGTGCTGGTCGCCGACGGGATGCCCGCCGAGAGCTATCTCGATTGCGGCAACCGCGGCACCTTCGAGAACCACGACGGACCGGTCACCCTGCATCCGGACCTCGTCGCCTCGGCGCTGAACCTGGAGCTGGCCTGCGCGCCGGTCGTCCTCCACGGCCCGGTCGTCGACCGGGTCCGGGCGCGGCTCGCCGCGCAGGACGCCCGGTCCGGCATCGAGCGCACGGCCGATGCCGGGCCCTCGTTCCTCGCGCGCCTCCTGCGGCGGGCGTGAGACGCGGCCGGCCTCCGGGCCGGCCCGACCACCGTGACCAGACCGGCCCGCGGCGCCCCGACAGGCGCGCCGCGGGTTTCGTCGTCAGGGGCGTTTCGCGGAAAGCAAGGAGACGTGCGGGGACGATCGGGGCGCCGGACCCTCCCGTCCGGCGGAGGAGAGGGGCGCGCGACCTCCGGTGGGCGAAAAGCGCTCGCACCGGGTTTGCGGGCACACGCCATCCCCGCCGGGAGAGGCAACGGCCCACGCGCCGACCCCACCCCGGCCTCATTCCCGAAGCACCGCTGCCCGAAGCACCGCTGCCCGGAGCACCGCTGCCCGGAGCACCGCTGGTCCGGATCGTCCCTGCCGGCGCCCGCCCCTCCCTCGCTTCGCGGCATGGTCCGCGCACCAGGACCCCGCATGACTCCGTCCGGCCAGACCCTCTGCCTCGCGATGATCGTCAAGAACGAGGCCCCGGTGATCCGCCGGTGCCTGGATTCGGTGCGCCCGCTCATCGACCACTGGATCGTCGTCGATACCGGCTCCACCGACGGGACCCAGGACCTGGTGCGGGAGATCCTCGCCGACCTTCCTGGCGAGCTGGTCGAGCGCCCCTGGGTCGATTTCGCCCACAACCGCTCCGAGGCGCTGGCGCTGGCGCGCCCGCACGGCACCTACACCCTGGTCATCGATGCCGACGACGAGATGATCGTGCCGCCGGGCTACGTCCTGCCCGACCTTACGGCCGATGCCTACGAGGTCGCCATCGCGGATGTCGGGCTCGTCTACCGGCGGATCCAGCTGGTGCGGAACGCGCTGCCATGGCGCTACCGTGGGGTGCTGCACGAATTCGTCGAATGCCCGGACGGGACGGACCGCGCCCTCCTCGACCTGACCATGCGGCGCAACCACGACGGCGCCCGCCGCCGCGACGGCGAGACCTACCGGCGCGACGCCGCGGTCCTGGAGGCGGCGCTGGCGACGGAGACGGACCCGTTCTTCGTCTCCCGCTACACCTTCTACCTCGCCCAGAGCTACCGCGATTGCGGCGCCTACGAGCAGGCGGTCGCCGCCTACCTGCGGCGGGCGGATCTCGGATACTGGCACGAGGAGGCCTACGTCGCCCTCGTCGCCGCGGCCCGGCTGATGGGCACCCTCGGGCGGCCGCTGGACGAGGCCCTGGCGGCCTTCCGCCGGGCCATCGCGCTCTGCCCGCACCGGGCCGAGGCGCCCCATCACGCCGCCTATGCCTGCCGCCTCGCCGAGCGCTACGAGGAGGGGTTCCGCTTCGCCGAGGCCGCCCTGGCCCTGGGGAAGCCGGAGGGCGGGCTGTTCGGCGAGCCCTGGATCTACGAGTACGGCCTGCGGGACGAGTACGCGGTTAACGCCTACTGGGCCGGCCATTACCGGCACAGCCTCGCCGCCTGCCTCGACCTGCTGGCCTGCCCGACCGCGCCGGAGGGCGAGCGCAAGCGCTACGCCGCCAATGCCCGCTTCGCCCTCGAGAAGCTGCCGATCCCCTCGGAGGGCCGGGGCGGCTTCCTGGCGACGACGCGGCCGGGCATCGCCCCGAGCGAGCTGCCGGGCTTCTGGTCCGGCCTGACCCGTCACCAGCCCTGGGTGCCGGCGCGGCCGCAGGGCGGCACCGAGCTGATGCACGAGGGCCTGTCCCGGCGCCTCGGGCCGGCGCTCCAGCGCATCCAGCTCTGCCTCAACGGCTACGACGAGGGCCGGATCGACGGGCGCCCGCTCGTGGTCTGGATCCACCACGCCCCCGACCAGCCCGCCGTGGCCTGGCTGCGCGATCCCGCCAAGGTGGGCCGCGTGGCGCGCTTCGTCTTCGTCTCGGAGTGGCAGCGGGCCCAGTTCCTCGCCGCCTTCGCCCTGCCGGCCGAACGCTGCCTGGTGCTGCGCAACGCCACCGAGGTGCCGGACCGCGACCGCGCGCCCGCCCGTCGCCGCCCGCTCAAGGTCGCCTATACCAGCACGCCCTATCGCGGCCTGTCGGTGCTGCTCGAGGCCTGGGCGCAGGCCGCGCCGGAGGAGGCCGAGCTGCACGTCTGGTCGTCGCACAAGCTCTACGGCCCGGGCGCCGACGACGCGCCCTACGCCACGCTCTATGCCCGCGCCGCGGCGCTGCCGAACGTGCACTACCACGGGCTCCTGCCCAATGCCGAGCTGCGCGCCGCGCTCGCCGACATCGACATCCTGGCCTATCCGAACACCTTCGCGGAGACCTCGTGCCTCGCGGTCATCGAGGCGATGGCGGCGGGCTGCCGGGTGATCTGCCCGAGCCTCGGGGCGCTGCCGGAGACCGCCGCGGGCTTTGCGCGCCTCTATCCCTTCGTCGCCGACCCGGCCGAGCACGCCCGCACCTTCGCGGCCCTGCTCACCGAGGAACTGGCCGATCCCTGGCAGGGCGCCCCCGAGCGGGCGGCGGCGCAGCAGGCGCATTGCCGGCAGGCCTACGACTGGCGGGTGCGGGTGCCCGCCTGGCAGGCCCTCGTCGACGGGCTCGCGGCGCCGGCACCAAGCCCCCGCTTCGTCCCGAGCCTGCGCACGGTCGAGGCGCGGCACGGCACCTTCGTGGTGGTCGAGCAGGACTTCATCGGCCGCACCATCGCGCAGACCGGCGAGTGGGAGCCGCACCTGATCGACTTCGCCCGCCTCGTCCTCGACGAGGCCTCGAACGTCGTCGATCTCGGCGCCAATCTCGGCTACCACACCGTCCGCCTCGCCGGCCTCGTGCCGCGCGGCTCGGTCCACGCCTTCGAGCCGCTCGACCTCTGCTTCTCGCTGCTGCAGCGGAACGTCCTGGCCAACCGCTGCCACCACGTCCGCACCTACAAGATGGCGGTCACCGACCGCTCCGGCGACACGATCGAGATGGAGCCGCTCGAGGCGACCCTGACGGCGGGCGGCGCCCTCAACATCGGGCATACCGGCATCGGCCGGGCCGGGTCCGGCCATGGCGGCGACCTCGCCTTCACGGTCCGGCTCGACGACCTGCCCCTGCCGCCGGTCGCCCTCGTCAAGATGGACATCCAGGGCGCGGAGGCCGTAGCGTTCGCCGGCATGCGCGACCTCCTCGCCCGGGACCGTCCGGTCCTGTTCGTCGAGATCGAGGAGGAGCACCTGCGCCGGCACGGCTCCAGCTCGAAGGCGGTGATCGAGCATCTGCTCGGCCTCGGCTACAGCCTGCTGCGGATCCGCAACGAGTGGCCGACCGACCACCTGGCGATCCCCAACGAGCGCACCGACCTCATCGAACGCTGCCGCGGCCAGACGCACTACGCTACCGACTGGATCGCCGGGTCGCGGGTCGAGCTGCATTTCGAGACGACGCACTACTATGCGTCCGTCGTGGCATCGTGACGGGCGCCGCCGATCTCCGAATCGCGACGCGATCGCCCGCGTCCTCAGCAGGACCCTGAATGACGCCGTCCGGCCAGACCCTCTGCCTCGCGATGATCGTCAAGAACGAGGCTCCGGTGATCCGCCGGTGCCTGGATTCGGTGCGCCCGCTCATCGACCACTGGATCGTCGTCGATACCGGCTCCACCGACGGGACCCAGGACCTGGTGCGGGAGATCCTTGCCGACCTACCGGGCGAGCTGGTCGAGCGCCCCTGGGTCGATTTCGCCCACAACCGCTCCGAGGCGCTGGCGCTGGCGCGCCCGCACGGCACCTACACGCTGGTCATCGACGCCGACGACGAGATGGTCCTACCACCTCGCTTCGTCCTGCCCGCCCTCACGGCGGATGCTTACGAGATCACCATCATCAATGGCTGGCACGGCTTCCGGCGGATCCAGCTGATGCGGAACGCCCTGCCGTGGCGCTACCGCGGGGTGCTGCACGAACTCGTCACCTGCCCGGAGGCGCAGCCCCCGGTCTTCCTGGACGTTGCCATGCGGCGCCACCACGACGGGGCCCGCCGCCGCGAGCCCGGGACTGTCCGGCGCGACATCGCGATCCTGGAGGCCGCCTTGCGGACGGAGACCGACCCGTTCCTCGTCTCCCGCTACACCTTCTATCTCGGCCAGAGCTATCGGGGCGACGAAGCCCGTGCGGAGGCGATCGACGCCTATCTGCGACGGGCCGAGCTCGGCTTCGGGCCGGACGAGGTCTATGTCGCCCTCGTCTCCGCCGCCGACCTGATGGCGGAACTCGGTCGGCCCCTGGACGAGGTCCTGGCGACCTGCCGCCGGGCCATCGCGCTCGGTCCGCACCGGGCGGAGGCGCGCTTCTCCGCTGCCCGCGCCTGCCGCCTCGCCGGACGCTGCGAAGAGGGGTTCCACTTCGCCGAGGCCGGCCTGTCCTTGCGGCCGCCGGAAGCCGGGCTGTTCGTCATGCCGTGGATCTACGCCTGGGCCCTGCGCGAAGAGTACGCGCTCAACGCCTACGAGATCGGCCGCTACTGGCATGCCCTCGCGGCCAGCCTCGACCTGATGGCCTGCCCGACCGCGCCCGAGGCCGAGCGCAAGCGCTTCGCCGTCAACGCCCGGCGCGCCCTGGAGCGGATGCCCGTCCCGCTCGATCGGCGCCGCGGCTTCCTGCACACGACGCGCCCAGGCATCGCGCCGAGCGATCTGTCGACCCACTGGTCCGGGCAGGCGCCGGTGCCGAAATGACAGCCGGGCCGTCATGACCACCTCAAGGGACTACGACCTCATCGCCTCCTCGGGCCTGTTCGACGTCAATCACTACCTGCTCGAATCGCCCGACGTGGTCGCGGACGGCGCCGATCCGCTGGAGCATTTCTGCCGGTTCGGCGCCCGCGAGGGCCGGCGCCCGAACCTCTACTTCGATCCGGGCTGGTACGCCGACCTCTATCTCGGCGGCGCGCGCGACGGCGTGAACCCGGTCCGGCACTACGTCGAGGCCGGCGAGCGCAAGGGCTTGCGCCCGGTCTGCTACTTCGATCCGGCCTGGTACGCGGCGACCTACGGGCTGCCCCGCGGCACCCCGGCCCTGCACCACTACCTGCAGCACCGCCGCAGCCAGCGTTACGCGCCGAACGCGCGGTTCGACCTCGCCGGCTACCTCGCGCGCTACGGCGCCGAGATCGGCCGTAACCGGGATGCGTTCGCGCATCTCCTGCGCCACGGCGCCCGGCGGGACCTCGACACCGGTCACGAGTTCGACGCCGCCGCCTACCGGGCGCGGCACGGCCTCTCGCGCCTGCCGGCCTCGCCGCTCCTGGCCGACCAGGAGGCCTGCAACCCGCTGGTCCACCGCCTCGCGCGGGATGCGGCCGAGGCGCGGGCGCCCGCCCGGCGCTGGTGGCGGTTCGGCCCCTTCGCCTGAGGGCGCAGGCGTCCCGTCACCCGGGTTGGGCTTCGGGCGGAGCTTTCGGGACGCGGCTCCTCCCGAAGCGTCCTGTCGTCGTCGCCGAGGCGGCGACGCGTCGTGCTCAGAACGGCTTCACCTTCATCAGCGAGCCGCGGCTCGAGACGATCGCCACCACGATCCACGGACAGACGAAGACCAGGAAGAACAGCAAGCCCATCACGCGCCTCCTTCGGTTGCACCAGATCCAACCCCGTCAATGCCGTGCGGCCGGCGGGGGTTGCACGCCGGTCCCCACGACTATTCCTCGCCCGCCGGCGCACCGGTGTCCCGGGCGCGGTGGAGCAGGAAGATCGACACCACCATCACCAGGATCAGCCCGGCCAGCACCCCGAGCTCGATCATCGAGGCGCGAAACAGCGCCTCCTTCTGCGGGCTCCAGTCGGCGGCGTGCATCTGCTCGGCGGTCTGGAGCGTCAGCACCAGCACGCGCCGGATCGAGGCGATCAGGCCGACGATCAGGAACGGCTCGCAGGTCAGGCGCCCCGAGCGCATCGATACCCGGACGGTGTGGAGGATCTCGACCAGCATCAGCAGGAACAGCAGCCGGTCGACCACGTCGAGGAGCTGCGCGGCGGCGCCGACCGAGGTCACCGCCTTGAGGGTCATGCCGGCGGCGTCCACCAGGGCCATCACGGCGGTGAGAGCGAGCAGCACGCCGAGGGCGGCGTAGATCGCGTGCTCGGTGTGCAGGAAGACGAAGGCGGAGAGCCGGGTGAGCCACCCGCCCTCCTTCTCGGCCTTCTCGAGTTTCGCGGTCTCCACCATGGCGTTCTCCGGGGACGGGTGGACGGGGCGGCGCTCGGCCCTGGATGCGCGGGCGCTCAGCCGTGGGGACGGGGCATGCGGAAGGGCAGCATGAACCGCACCAGCGGGTGGGTGAGCCGGTCGAGGTCGAGCGATTCGTGCACCGGCTCCACCGCCTCGCCGCAGATCCGCGCCGAGAGCAGCGAGCGCGAATAGAACGGCGCGTCCTCGAACCGGCGCAGCACGCTCGCCTGCCCGTCGTCGCTGCGGGTGGCCCGCTCCAGGCGCCAGAGCGTGCGCGGCAGCGCGGCCGGCACCGGCGGCTCGATCGGCCGCGGGGTGCCGTCGGGATCGAAGCGCAGCGTCAGCTCCTGGCGGCCGCCGTCGCGCCGCGCGACGTCGTACAGGATCGCCGCGCCGTGCCGGAGCGTCGCGCGCGACCAGGTCCAGCTCCTGAACGAGTCCTCCAGCGGCCCGTCGCCGTCGTTGGTGTCGAAATAGGCGTGACCGTTCCAGCGCAAGCCGGGCCGGTCGAACGCCACCTCGACCCGCGAGGAGGGCGCGAGCGGCCACCAGCGGTGCTGCCCTCCCGCATCGAGGGTGAAGGGGGCGGGCGTGAACCCGCCGGGCCGGACCCGGATCGTGCCGGAGAGCCGCGAGGGCAGGGGTGTCGTCACCTCGTCGATCCGGATCGTCAGGGTGGTGCCGTCCCAGTCGAGGGAACTCGGGCCGATGGCGAGCGAGGTCGCGGTCCGGTCGACGTGGCGCCGGCTGCGCTCGGTCATCGCCCAGGCCTTGGGGCGACCGTACAGCACCACGTTGACCGCCGAGTGGTTGATCGGGTCGCCGCGGCCGCTCCAGGCGTAGTAGGGCGAGAACACGCTGCCCAGGAAGGCGATCACGGTCAGGCCGTGCTGCCCGTCGTCGCTCACCGCATCGACGTACCACCAGGCATAGCCGCCCGGCGCGACCGGGCGGTCGAAGCGAGGTCCTGCAGCACGCTCGCGGCCGCCAGCCGGCCCGATTGCGCCGCCATCGGCACGCCCGGCCCCGGATGGACGCTGCCCCCCGCCAGGTACAGCCCCGGCACCGTCGTGCGTGCGCCCGGACGCCGGAACGACGCCATCCAGCCGTGCGAGGCCCGGCCGTAGAGCGCCCCGCCCGTCGCCGGGAACAGACGGGCGAAATCCGCCGGCGTCGTGGCGGTCCGCGCCGTCTCGCCGATCGTCAGGCCGCAGGCGGAGAGCCGCCGGCTCATCGTGTCGTGGCATCGGGCGATCTCCTGGGGCGACAGGGCGGCGCCGCGGGCGGGCGCGTTGACGAGGCAGAGCAGGGCTTCCGGCGCACCGGGCGGCGCACCGTCGTCCTCGCGGTCCTGCGCGCAGACGTAGACGGTCGGGTCCCGCGGCAGGCGGGCGTGGTCGGCGAGGTCGGCGAACTCGGCGGCGTAATCGGCCGAGAAGAAGACGTTGTGGCGCACCAGCGGAAAGCCCGCGGGCCGCCCCGCCACCGCGAAGGTCACCGCCGAGAGCGAGCGCTCGCGCTCCGGCACCGGGTCGACCGCCCGGGCGGCCTCCGGCCCGAACAGCCCCTCGGCCAGGGCCGCGGCGTCGCCATTCGCCACCACGTGGGTCGCGGGCAGCCGCTCGCCGGTGGCGAGGACGACGCCGGCGACGCGCCCGTGCTCGACCAGGATCCGCTCGACGCCGGTGCCGTAGCGCAAATCCGCGCCGTGCTCCGCGGCGAGGTCCGCCACGGCGCCGGCCAGCCGCGACAGGCCGCCCGCCACGGTCCAGACCCCGGCCATCTCGACATGCGCCACGAGCATCAGGGTCGCCGGGGCGGAGAACGGCGAGGAGCCGCAATAGGTGGCGTAGCGGCCGAAGAGCTGGCGCAGGCGCGGATCGCGAAAGTGCTCGCCGAGCGCCGCCCACAGGGTGGTGAAGGGCTGGATCCGCATCAGCCCGCCGAGGCCGCGCGGCCCGGCCCGCCGCACGAGGTCGAGGGGAGTGGGACGTTCGCCGCGGATGAACGGCCCTTCGAGGGCGCGGTAGATCGCGCCGGCCTGCTCGCGGAAGCGGCGGAAGCCCTCCGCCTCCCGCGGGCCGGCGAAATCCGCGATGGCCCGGGCGGACCGCTCCGGATCGGCGAAGAGATCGAGATGCGCGTTCGCGCCCCAGGCGTGGCGGGCGAGGATGTCGGCCGGGCGCAGGGCCACCCGCGCGGCGAGGTCCGCGCCGCACTCCGAGAAGATCTCCTCGAAGACCCACCGCATCGTGAAGACGGTCGGGCCGGCCTCGACCGTCACCGGCCCGGCCGCGACCCGGCGCATCTTGCCGCCGGGACGGGCCTCCTTCTCGACCAGCGTCACGGGAAGCCCGGCGGCGGCGAGCTTCAGGGCGGCGACGAGGCCGCCGATTCCTGCGCCGATCACCACCACCCGTTCGTCCGGCACGGCGTCGATCCTCCCCCGACAGTGTCAATCTAAATTGACAGTTTGAAATGTTCAAACAAAATGACGCCTCGACGCGGGGCCCCGGGACGAGCGCCCGGGACACACGGTCGAGGGAGCACGCCAAGGAGGATCGGATGGACGACGGTCGGCGCATCGAGCAGGCCCTGGACGTGGCCGTGTCCTACGCGGAGGCGCCCGGCGCGCCGCCGCGGCTGGCGGAGGCGATCCGCTACGCCGTCTTCCCGGGCGGGCACCGGATCCGGCCGCGGCTCTGCCTCGCCGTGGCGCGGGCCTGCGGCGACGACGACCCGGCGACGGCGGACGCCGCAGCGGCGGCGATCGAGCTTCTGCACTGCGCCTCGCTGGTCCACGACGACCTGCCCTGCTTCGACGACGCGGCGGAGCGCCGCCGCAAGCCGACGGTCCACGTCGCCTACGGCGAGCCGGTGGCGGTCCTGACGGGCGACGCGCTGATTGTGCTCGCCTTCGAGACGCTCGCCCGCGGTGCGGCGCGGCGGCCTGCGCGCCTGCCCGCCCTCGTCGGGCTGGTGGCGCGCGCCGTCGGCTCGCCAGCCGGTATCGTCGCCGGACAGGCCTGGGAATCCGAGCCGCAGGTCGGCCTCTCGGCCTACCAGCAGGCGAAGACCGGGGCGCTCTTTGCCGCCGCCACCGTTACGGGCGCCGCCTCGGCCGGGGCCGAGCCGATGGGCTGGCGGCTGCTCGGCGAATATCTCGGCGAGGCCTACCAGGTCGCCGACGACCTGCGCGACGTCGCCTGCCGCCAGGAGGAGATCGGCAAGCCGGTCGGGCGCGACGTCACCCTCGGGCGGCCCAACGCCGCGGCGCTGCTCGGCATGGACGGGGCCCTGCGCCGCCTCTCCGACCTCGCCCACGAGGCCATGGAGGTGATCCCCGACTGTCCCGGGATCGTGGCCCTGCGCGGCGAGATCCTGGCCCAGACCCGGCGGTTCCTGCCGGAGCGGCTGGCGCAGAGCCTGGTGGCTTGAAACGATGACTGGAGTGGCTCGTCCCCGAACCCTCTCCCCTCTGCAAAGGACTGTCCGGGGACGGGAAAAGGCGCGGGTTTCCCCTCTCCCCGCGGGCGGGGAGAGGGGAAACCCCTTGTTGGGTTCGCAGCGAGCCCGCAGGGCGAGGGTGAGGGGGTGGTTCCGGATAGGACTCCTCCGGCACCTCACCCTCGCTCCGGCTGCGCCTGCGCTTGCCGACTGCACGACAAGGTGTCGTCGGCCCTCTTCCCGCCCGCGGGGAGAGGAGATTGCCCGCGACAGACCTTTCCACGGACAGCCCTGCGCAGAGGGGGCAGGGTCATGAGGCCCGGCCCGCACGCCCTTCCGACAGCCCCGATTGCCTCGCCGTCACATCCCGGATGGCGCGACCGCCTTCTCGCCTGGCGCCACCGCTTGATCGCCAGCCCCGGCTTCCAGCGCTTCGCCGCCGCCTTTCCGCCGACGCGGCCAGTGGCCCGACGCAACGCGCGGGCCCTGTTCGATCTCTGCGCCGGTGCGGTCTACGCCCAGGTGCTGACGGCATGTCTTAGCCTCGACCTGTTCGGCGTCCTCGCCGATGGGCCGATGACGCCCGACGACCTCGCGCGCCGCCTCGACCTGCCGCCGGACCGGGCCCTGTGCCTCCTGCGGGCCGCGGCCTCCCTGGGGCTCCTGACACGCTTGCGCGACGGCCGCTTCGCCCTCGGCGACCTCGGGGCGGCGTTGCTCGGCAACCCGTCGGTCGCCGCGATGGTGGCCCACCACGCCCTCCTGTACGACGACCTGCGCGATCCCGTGGCGCTCCTGCGCGGCACCGGCGGACCGACGCGGCTCTCCGGCTACTGGGCCTATGCGGGCGCCGACGACCCGACGGAGGTCGGGGACGCCGTGGCGGCGCCCTACGGCGCGTTGATGGGCGCCTCGCAGGCCCTCGTCGCCCGCGACATCCTCGATGCCTATCCGCTTGCCCGCCACGCCCACCTCCTCGAGATCGGCGGCGGGGAGGGCGCCTTCGCGGTCGAGGCGGCGCGGGCGAGTCCTCGCCTGCGCGTCACCCTGGTCGACCTGCCGCCGGTGGCGGCCCGGGCCGCGCGCCGCTTCGCCCAGGAAGGCCTGTCGACCCGCGCCGCGACCGTCGGTGGCTCCTTCCACGACGGGCTGCCGCGCGGGGCGGACGTCGCCTCGCTGGTGCGCGTGGTCCACGATCACGACGACGCGCCGGCGCTCGCTCTGATGCGCAACGCGCGCGCCGCCCTGCCGCCCGACGGCCGGCTCCTCGTCGCCGAACCGATGGCCGGTACTCCGGGCGCCGAGCCGGTCGGCGACGCCTATTTCGGGTTCTACCTCCTCGCCATGGGCAGCGGCCGGCCCCGTACCGCCGACGAACTCGGTGCCATGCTCCGCGAGGCGGGCTTCGCCCGGGTCCGCGAGCACCGCACCCGCCGGCCGATGCTGGTGCGCCTGCTCGTCGCCGCGGCGCCATGATCGGGGGTCTCCGGCGTAAAAGTGTAAAGTAAACTTGACGCACGTATTCGTCCAACTAAGATGACATCTGCCGCTTCGAGCGGTGTCACCGCACAGGCGGGGGGCCGAACCGCATGCACGCGCAGGCCGTGATCCTCGACCGTCCCGAACGGCTCGGCCTCGCCGACCTCGCTCTCGACGCACCCGGCCCCGCGGACGCCACCGTGGCGGTCGCCTGGAGCGGCATCAGCACCGGCACCGAGCGCCTGCTCTGGTCCGGGCGGATGCCGGACTTCCCCGGCATGGGCTACCCGCTGGTGCCGGGCTACGAATCCGTCGGCGTCGTGGTCGAGGCCGGCCCCGAATCAGGCCGCCGGGTCGGCGAGACGGTGTTCGTGCCGGGCGCGCGCTGCTTCGGGCCGGTCCGCGGACTGTTCGGCGGCGCGGCCTCGCACCTCGTCTCCGTCGGCCACCGGCTGCGGCCGATCCCCGAGTCGCTGGGCGAGCGCGGCATCCTGCTGGCGCTTGCCGCCACCGCCCGCCACGCCCTCGCCGGCAGCGAAGGCGAAGGCCGCCAGCTCGTCGTCGGGCACGGTGTGCTCGGCCGGCTCCTCGCCCGCCTCCTGCGGGCCTCGGGCCACGACCCGGTGGTGTGGGAGCGCGATCCCGCCCGCCGCGCCGGTGCCGACGGCTACGCGGTGATCGACCCGGCCCAGGACGAGACGGCCTACGCCCGCATCCTCGACGCCAGCGGCGATGCCGGCCTCCTCGACACCCTGATCGCCCGGCTCGCGCCCGGCGGCGAGGTGGTGCTGGCCGGCTTCTACGAGGCGCCGCTCGCCTTCGCCTTTCCGCCGGCCTTCCTGCGCGAGGCCCGCATCCGCGTCGCCGCGCAGTGGCAGCCCGGCGACCTCGACGCGGTGGCGGCGCTCGCCGGCGCCGGGACGCTGTCCCTCGACGGCCTCGTCACCCATCGCCGCCCGGCCGGGGCGGCGGCACAGGCCTACCCCGTCGCCTTCGGCGACCCCGCCTGCCTCAAGATGGTCCTCGATTGGAGAGCCCAGCCATGAACGCTTCGCTGACCGGCGCCGCCCTCCAGGCCTCGATCCTGCGCGCCGAGGCCGCAATCCCGCCGGACCCGGTGCCGACCGCCGCGACCCGCGAGACCCAGATCATCGCGATCTACGGCAAGGGCGGCATCGGCAAGAGCTTCACGCTCGCCAACCTGTCCTACATGCTGGCCCAGCAGGGCAAGCGGGTGCTGCTGATCGGCTGCGACCCGAAGAGCGACACGACCTCGCTGCTGTTCGGCGGCCGGGCCTGCCCGACGATCATCGAGACCTCGACCCGGCGCAAGCTCGCGGGCGAATCGGTCGAGATCGGCGACGTCTGCTTCAAGCGCGACGGCGTCTTCGCCATGGAACTCGGCGGGCCCGAGGTCGGCCGCGGCTGCGGCGGGCGCGGCATCATCCACGGCTTCGAGCTCCTGGAAAAGCTCGGCTTCCACGAATGGGGCTTCGACTACGTCCTGCTCGACTTCCTGGGCGACGTGGTCTGCGGCGGCTTCGGCCTGCCGATCGCCCGCGACATGTGCCAGAAGGTCATCGTCGTCGGCTCGAACGACCTGCAATCGCTCTACGTCGCCAACAACGTCTGCTCGGCGGTGGAGTATTTCCGCAAGCTCGGCGGCAATGTCGGCGTCGGCGGCCTCGTCATCAACAAGGACGACGGCACCGGCGAGGCGCAGGCCTTCGCGGAGGCCGCCGGCATCCCGATCCTCGCCTCGATCCCCGCCGACGACGACATCCGCAAGAAGAGCGCGAATTACGAGATCATCGGCCGGCCGGACGGGCGCTGGGGCCCGCTCTTTGCCGAACTCGCCGACAACATCGGCACCGCCCTGCCGCACCGGCCGACGCCGCTCAGCCAGGACCAGCTGCTGGGCCTGTTCAAGGGCGAGGCGGTCGGGCGCGGCGTGGTGCTCGATCCGGCGAGCGATGCCGACATGCGCGGCCGCGCCGTCGAGCGGAAACCCTCCCTCGAAGTCGTCTACGAGGCGGTGTGACCATGGGCGCCTCCCTCGATCTCGCAGCCTTACGCGCCCGCACCCCCGTCGACGCCCCGGTCAACCTGGAGGCGACGCGCCAGGACGGGCTCGGCTGCCATTCCGGCAAGGCGACGATGCAGAACGCGGCGAAAGCCGCAGGGATGGGCGAGACCCTGGACGCGCTGAAGCGCGACTACCCGGTCGGCCCGCACGACCAGCCGCAGAGCATGTGCCCGGCCTTCGGGGCGCTGCGGGTGGGCTTGCGGATGCGACGCACCGCCACGATCCTGTCGGGCTCGGCCTGCTGCGTCTACGGGCTGACCTTCACCTCGCACTTCTACGGCGCGCGCCGGACCGTCGGCTACGTGCCGTTCAACTCCGAGACGCTCGTCACCGGCAAGCTGTTCGAGGACATCCGCGACGCGGTGCGCGAGACCGCCGACCCGGCGCTCCACGACGCGGTCGTCGTCATCAACCTCTGCGTCCCCACCGCCTCCGGGGTGCCGCTGCGGCTCCTGCCGCGCGAGATCGACGGGGTGCGGATCATCGGGATCGACGTTCCGGGTTTCGGCGTGCCGACGCATGCCGAGGCCAAGGACGTGCTCGCGGGCGCGATGCTGAAGGTCGCGCGGGCGGAAGCCGAGCACGGCCCCGTCGCGGCGCCGCGCCAGCCCCGGGACGGGCGCCCGACGATCGCGCTGCTCGGCGAGATGTTCCCGGCCGATCCGATGCAGATCGGCGCGCTCCTCGATCCGCTCGGGCTCGCCGCCGGTCCGGTCGTGCCGACGCGGGAATGGCGCGAATTGTACGCCGCGCTCGACTGCACGGCGGTGGCGGCGATCCACCCGTTCTACACCGCATCCTTACGCGAGTTCGAGGCGGCGGGCCGCCCGGCCATCGCCTCCGCCCCGGTCGGGCATGACGGCACCGCCGCCTGGCTCGACGCGGTGGGGGAGGCCTGCGGGGTCGCGCCCGCGATGGTCGCGGCGGCCAAGAACCGGTTCCTGCCGGCGATCCGCGGCGCGCTTGCCGCCAACCCGATCCGCGGCCGGATCACGCTCACCGGCTACGAGGGCTCGGAGCTGCTGGTGGCCCGCCTGCTGGTCGAGAGCGGCGCCGAGGTGCCCTATATCGGCACCGCCTGCCCGCGCACCAGGCACTCGGAGGCCGACCGCGACTGGCTCGAGGCCCATGGCTGCCGGGTGCAGTTCCGCGCCTCCCTGGAGCAGGACCTGCAGGCGGTGGAGGAATTTGGGCCCGACCTCGCCATCGGCACGACGCCGGTGGTGCAGAAGGCCAAGGAGCGGGCGATCCCCGCCCTCTACTTCACCAACCTGATCTCGGCCCGGCCGCTGATGGGCGTCGCCGGCGCCGGCTCGCTCGCGCAGGTCGTCAACGGGGCGATGGGGCAGGCCGAGCGGTTCGACGCGATGCGGTCGTTCTTCGCCGGTGTCGGGACGGGGCACGCCGCCGGGATCTGGGAAAACGTGCCGAAGAAGCGCGCGGTGGTGAAGCGGCCTGCGCCCGAGAAGCCGGTCGGGGAGATGGCCTGATGCTCGTCCTCGATCACGACCGCGCCGGCGGCTACTGGGGCGCCGTCTACGTCTTCACCGCGGTGAAGGGCCTGCAGGTGGTCATCGACGGCCCGGTGGGCTGCGAGAACCTGCCGGTGACCTCGGTGCTGCACTACACCGACGCGCTGCCGCCGCACGAACTGCCGATCGTCGTCACGGGGCTGGCCGAGGAGGAACTCGGCCGCCACGGCACCGAGGGCGCGATGCGCCGCGCCCACGCGACGCTCGATCCGGCGCAGCCGAGCGTCGTCGTCACCGGCTCGATCGCCGAGATGATCGGCGGCGGCGTGACGCCGGAGGGTACCAACCTCCAGCGTTTCCTGCCCCGCACCATCGACGAGGACCAGTGGCAGGCCGCCGACCGGGCCCTGTCCTGGCTCTGGGCCGAGTACGGCGCCAAGAAAGCGGCCAAGAAGGGCGTGATCCCGCCCCGGCCGGAGCGGGCACCGGGGGTGAAACCCCGTGTCAACCTGATCGGCCCGGCCTATGGCACCTTCAACATGCCCTCCGACCTCGCCGAGATCCGGCGCCTCGTCGAGGGCATCGGCGCCGAGGTCAACCTGGTCTTCCCGCTCGGCACGCATCTCGCCGACATCCCCCGACTCGTCGAGGCCGACGCCAATATCTGCCTCTACCGCGAGTTCGGGCGGCTCCTCTGCGAGGCCCTCGACCGGCCCTACCTCCAGGCGCCGATCGGCGTGCACAGCACCACCAAGTTCCTGCGCGCGCTCGGCGAGATCCTGGATGTCGATCCCGAGCCGTTCATCGAGCGCGAGAAGCACACGACCTTGAAGCCCCTGTGGGACCTGTGGCGCTCGGTGACGCAGGACTTCTTCGCCTCGGCGAGCTTCGGCGTGGTGGCGACCGACACCTACGCAAGGGGCCTGCGCCACTTTCTCGAGGACGAGATGGGGCTGCCGTGCCGGTTCAGCTTTTCGCGAAAGGCCGGCGCCAAGCCCGACAACGCGGCGGTCCGGCAAGCCATCCGCGAGACGCCGCCGCTGGTGCTGTTCGGCTCCTACAACGAGCGCCTCTACCTCGCAGAGAGCGGGGGCAGGGCGATGTTCATCCCGGCCTCGTTCCCCGGCGCCGTGGTCAGGCGCCACACCGGCACGCCGTTCATGGGCTACTCGGGCGCGACCTACCTGGTGCAGGAGGTGTGCAACGCGCTGTTCGACGCGCTCTTCCACATCCTGCCGCTGTCGCGCGACATGGACGCCGTCGAGGCCACGCCCGCCCGCGCGCACCGCGCCCTTCCCTGGGACGACGAGGCCCGCCAGCATCTCGACGCCTCGGTGGCCGAGAGCCCGGTCCTGGTGCGGATCTCCTTCGCCAAGCGGCTGCGCGACGCCGCCGAGCGCGAAGCCACCCGAGCCGGCTCCGACAGCGTGACCGGCGCCTTCGTCGAGCGCGCCCGTATCGCCCTCGCGGCGGCCTGAACGCCGTGCCCTTTCCGGCGCGGCCCCCGCCGCGCCGGCCATCGAGACGCCTCGCGAATCCCGCGGGCCAGGGAGGAGATCCGAGATCATGAGAGCCGGAACCATGTCCCGTTCGTTCGTCACGGTGTCGCGGTCCCGTTCGGAAGCGGTCCAGTTCCGGGCCTTCCTGGCGGTGACCTACCCGATCTTCCTGGTCGCGGCCCTGCTGCAGCGCCTGCGCCCCGGCGCGCCGGCCGACGGGCCCCGCCGCTCGGTCTTCGGCGAGGCGCGGGCGATGGCGCTCTCGGCGATCCCCTTCGCGTTCATGGGCTGAGGCGCCTTTCGAGCTGAGGCGCCTTTCGGGCTGAGGCCTCCCGGGTTCAGGCCCCCCGAAGGCCCGGAGCCTTCGGGCCCGCGCCTTCCGGGGCCGAGTTTCCGCTGCCGGCATGGGCGGCGGAGAGACCGCCCGTCCGTCACGGCCGGGCAAAGCCGCGCGGGAGCCCCCGCGCGGATCCGCATCCGGAGGTTCGGCAATGGCCAACGGCATGGACAAACCCAGCGTACTGTCAGGACTCACCGAAGAGGAGGCGAAGGAGTTCCACGGGATCTTCGTCACCAGCTTCATCATCTTCACGGCGATCGCGGTCGTCGCGCACTTCCTCGTCTGGCTCTGGCGGCCGTGGCTGCCCGGACCGAACGGCTATTCCGCGCTGGAGAGCGGCGTGAAGGTCGCCGCCACCAGCATCATGCCCTTCATCTCGTGAGGAAGGAATGAACAACATGCACAAGGTCTGGCTTCTGTTCGACCCGCGGCGCACGCTGGTGGCCCTGGCCACCTTCCTGTTCGTGCTGGCGATCCTGATCCACTTCATCCTGCTCAGCACCAACCGGTTCAACTGGCTGGAGGGCCCGGCGGTCAAGAAGGCGGACATCGCCCAGATCCACGTCCTGCCGACCTGAGGCCGGCGGACCCGGGTGCTCCCCGGAGTGCCTCCGCACCGCGGACGGGCCGTCACGGCCCCGCCCGCGGCCACCACGCTTCTCGCGGACGGGGAGGGCCGCGCCATGGCCATGCTGAACTTCGAGCGCAAATACCGGGTCCGCGGCGGCACGCTGCTCGGCGGCGACCTGTTCGATTTCTGGGTCGGGCCGTTCTACGTCGGATTCTTCGGAGTGACGGGCCTGTTCTTCATCCTGCTCGGCACCGGACTGATCGTCTGGGGCGCGGCGCTCGGGCCGACCTGGAACGTCTGGCAGATCAACATCGCGCCGCCCGACCTCTCATACGGCCTGGCGCTGGCGCCGCTGCGCGAGGGCGGCCTCTGGCAGATCATCACCTTCTGCGCCATCGGCTCCTTCGGGTCCTGGGCCCTGCGCGAGGTCGAGATCTGCCGCAAGCTCGGCATGGGCTACCACGTGCCCTTCGCCTTCTCGGTAGCGATCTTCGCCTACGTCACCCTGGTGGTCGTCAGGCCGATGCTGATGGGCGCCTGGGGCCACGGCTTTCCGTACGGGATCCTCAGCCATCTCGATTGGGTGTCGAACGTCGGCTACCAGTATCTCCATTTCCACTACAACCCGGCGCACATGCTCGGCGTGACGTTCTTCTTCACGACGACCTTCGCACTGTCGCTGCACGGCTCGCTGATCCTGTCCTCGACCAATCCGCCGAAGGGCGAGGTGGTCAAGACCCCCGAGCACGAGGACACCTTCTTCCGCGACACGATCGGCTACTCGATCGGCACGATCGGCATCCATCGCCTCGGCCTGTTCCTCGCCCTCTCGGCCGGGTTCTGGAGCGCGGTCTGCATCGTCATCAGCGGCCCGTTCTGGACCCGCGGCTGGCCCGAATGGTGGGGCTGGTGGCTGAGCCTGCCGATCTGGCGCTGAGCCCTGCCCGCGTGTCCCGCCGCGTTCGCCCCAACACCGTCAGAAGGCATCCGCCGCCATGGGGTATTACCAGAACATCTACACCCAGATCCAAGTCCACCCGCTCCACCCGGAGGCCGGCGTCGAGATCCCGGAGATCGAGAACCGCGTCGGCAAGGGCGGCTTCAACTACCTCGCCGGCCTCGTCGGCAACGCCCAGATCGGCCCGATCTACCTCGGCACCCTCGGCACGCTGTCGATCGCGAGCGGGGTCATCGCCTTCGAGATCATCGGGCTCAACATGTGGGCCTCGGTGAACTGGGATCCGGTCCAGTTCGTCCGCCAGCTGCCCTGGCTCGCCCTCGAGCCGCCCCGACCGGAATACGGCCTCAAGATCCTGCCGCCGCTGGCCGAGGGCGGCTGGTGGCTGCTCGCCGGCTTCTTCCTCACCGCCTCGATCCTGCTGTGGTGGGTCCGGCTGTTCCGGCGCGCCCGGGCGCTCGGGATGGGCTACCACGTCCCCTGGGCGTTCGCCTCGGCGATCTGGCTCTACCTGGTGCTCGGCTTCATCCGGCCGATCCTGATGGGGAGCTGGAGCGAGGCGGTACCGTTCGGGATCTTCCCGCACCTCGACTGGACCGCCGCGTTCTCGCTTCGCTACGGCAACCTGTTCTACAACCCGTTCCACATGCTCTCGATCGTCTTCCTGTACGGGTCGACGATGCTGTTTGCCATGCACGGCGCCACCATCCTGGCGGTGAGCCGCTACGGCGGCGAGCGCGAGATCGAGCAGATCGTGGATCGCGGCACCGCGACCGAGCGCGCCGCCCTGTTCTGGCGCTGGACCATGGGCTTCAACGCCACGATGGAATCGGTCCACCGCTGGCTGTGGTGGTTCGCCTTCCTGACGACGCTGACCGGCGGCATCGGCATCCTGCTCACCGGCACGGTGGTCGACAACTGGTACCTCTGGGCGGTCAAGCACGGCGTCGCCCCGCACTACCCGCAGATCTACGGCCCGGTGGTGGATCCGCTCACGAATCCGGGAGGCACGCCATGAAGCTCGCGCTCCAAATCCTCGGCGTCGTGGTGGCGGTGCTGCTCACCGGCGCGATGTTCGGCACCGCGGGCTGGACGAGGCCCCCGGTCCGCTCCGAGCAGACGGGATTTCGCGGCACCGGCATGGTGCAGGTGCAGAACCCCCGCACGCTGGCGGTCAAGCTCGAGGAGAACGCCGCCCCGGCCCCCCAGGACCCGGTCCCGCCCGGCGGCGAGCCCGCGACCCAAGCCTACCAGAACGTGAAGGTGCTGACGGACCTCTCGACCGACCAGTTCAACCGCGTGATGGCCTCGATCACCGAGTGGGTGGCACCCGAGCAGGGTTGCGCCTACTGCCACAACGTCGAGAACATGGCCGACGATAGCGTCTACGCGAAGACCGTGGCGCGCTCGATGCTCCGGATGGTCCGGCACATCAACGCCGACTGGCAGAACCACGTCGGACAGACCGGCGTGACCTGCTACACCTGCCACCGCGGCAACCCGGTGCCGAAGGCGGTCTGGCACGACAATCCCGGACCGCCCCACGCCCTCGGCTTCGCGGCGCGGGACGGCGGCCAGAACCATCCCGCGCCCGAGGCCGGCCTGACCTCGCTCAACTACGACCCCTACAAGGACCTGCTCGGCAACAAGGACATCGACCAGAACGCCGTCCGGGTCGCCGCGAGGACGGCCCTGCCGACGAGCCCCTCGAAGTCGCTCCAGACCACGGAGAAGACCTACGCCCTGATGATCCACATGGCGGAGGGTTTGGGCGTCAACTGCACCTACTGCCACAACAGCCGCGCCTTCTCCTCATGGGAGGAAAGCACCCCGAAGCGCGTCACCGCCTGGCACGGCATCCGGATGGTACGCGACATCAACGGCAACTTCATCGAGCCCCTGACCCCGGTGCTGCCCGAGGCCCGCCTCGGGCCCGAGGGCGACCCGCCCAAGGCCAACTGCACCACCTGCCACCAGGGCCTGGCCAAGCCCCTCAACGGCGCCCAGATGCTCAAGGACTATCCCGAGCTCGCCGGAGGGCCGATGCCCAAGGCGCCGTGAGGCGATATCGAAGGCGCCGTGAGGCCGCATCGCCCGATCGTCGCCCGAGGAAGGCCCCGGTTCCGAGAGGAGCCGGGGCCTTCTCGCATCCGGATCCTTCGATGATGGACAATCGATTGCCGGCGATCGAACCGTATTCCGCCCAATGAGATCGGGGCGATTTCTTTCTGTCATCTCACGACGATTTGCCGCAGCGGCGGAATGCACGGATCGAAGAGTTTCATTTGAAGCGTGCGACGGCACCCGCCGCCCGTGCGCCCGTCACTCTCTGCCCCCCGGGGCGCGACAAGGAGGCAACGGCCATGGGCGATTCCGGCCTGATCTACATGCTGGCTTTCACGACCTTCGCGCTCGTGATCCTGTTCCTGATCTGGCAGCGCATGCGCGTCCAGCGCGCCAAGGAGACCGGCGAGCGCTCGAGCTTCACCGACCACCACGGCGGCCCGCCGCGGCCGCACCAGGGGGTGGATCCCCGGTGAAGCGAAACCTTTGAACGGCGTGTCTGGTGATGCAGGGCGCGTCGTGCGTGACCCTCTCCCCCTGCGGGGGAGGGTCGCTCGCGGAGCAGGCGCAGCGGGACGCAAATCCCGCCGAGAGGGTTACGCGAGCGCGATTTAGAAGGCGCCCTCACGACGGTTCTGCCGTGTCCGAAAGCCGAGTCCCCTCTCCCGTCCGGCGCACGAGCGCCCCGCACTCGCAGCCGGACACTCTCCCCCGCCGAGGGGGAGGGCTCTCGCGCGATCCGTCGGAGATCGACCGCGACCGGATCCTGCCGGCTACTTCTCGGCCCGGCTCGGGGACTTGATCTGCCCGTAAACCACACCGGCGAAACTGCCGATCGTCGTCGGCCAGTCGAGGCCGGTGGCCTTGTGGTCGGCCACCTGGCAGAAGGTGGCGGTCAGACCGTTGACCAGGTCGGCCGAGCTCGCCTGCGGCGCGGCTTGGCGCAGGGCCGGCAGCAGGGCGCTCACCCGCGGCAGCATCTGCTCGGCCTTGAGGTCCTTGAGCTGGCCCGCCGCGTCGACGGTCTTCAGTGCCTCGACCAGCGTCGGGTTCGAGACGGTCTCGCATGGGGCGTTGCCGGCCAGCATGCTCTGGGTCTCGGCGCGCAGGCTCGCCACCTGGCCGGGCTCGGCGGTCGGCGGGGCCTCGTTGCCGAAGGTCTGGCGAACGTAGTTCGTCACCGCCGCCACGTCGGCGTCGGTCATGCCGACGCCCACCGCCGGCATCGCCGCGTACTCGCCCTTGGCGTCGAGGCCGCCGAGGATCACCCGGATCACCGTCTCGGGGCCCTTGGCCAGCACCGCGCCGTTGCCCGCCAGCGCCGGGATCGCTCCCGGCTGGCCCTGGCCGTCCGGCCGGTGGCAGGCGACGCAGCGGTTGAGATAGACGTCCGCCCCCGGGGCCGAGGCCTGCTTGAAGTCGGACTTCACGTCGGGCGTATAGGTGGGTTTGGGCGCCAGCGTCTTGAGGTAGACCGCGATGGCGCGCACGTCCTCGTCGGTCATCTTGCTCAAGCTCTCCTCGATCACCTGCCGCATCGGCCCGGCGACCACGCCGGCCCGGCCGGGCGCCGCGCCGGTCTTGAGGTAGGTGAAGAGCTGGTCCTCGCTCCACTTGCCCAGCCCCTCCTTGTCGTCGCCCGAGAGGTTGGGCGCGTACCAGCCGTCGATCGTGCCGCCCTCGAGGTAGCCGCTCCATTGCGAGGCGCCGACGAGCTTGCTGCCGTTGTGGCAGGCGCCGCAATGGCCCGGGCCGCCGACCAGGTAGGCGCCGCGGTTGACCTGCTCGCTCGCCTGCGGATCGGGCTTGAACCGTCCTTCGGTGAAGAAGGCGAGGCGCCACGCGAGCAATCCCTCGCGGATGCTGAACGGGAAGGCGATGTCGGTCGGCTTGCGCGGCGCGTTCACCGGCTCGAGGGAGAACAGGTAGGCCTTGATCGCCTGCACGTCCTCGTCGGTCAGGCGGGTGTACCAGGGGAAGGGAAACGCCGGGTAGAGGTAGCTGCCGCTCTTGGTGATGCCCTGGTGCATCGCGCGCTTGAAGTCGTCGTCGCTCCAACTGCCGATGCCGGTCTCCTTGTCGGGGGTGATGTTCGGGGTCGCGAGCTTGCCGATGCCGCCCGGGAAGTTGATGTAGAGCCCGCCCGCATAGGGCTTGCCCCCCGGCGCCGTGTGGCAGGCGACGCAGTCGCCGGCGGTGGCGAGGTAGCGGCCCTTCTCGACGAGGTCGGAGCCGGCCGGCTGCGCCAGGGCCGCGCCGGCCGCGAGGCTGAGCGCGCTGGAGCAGGCAAGAGCTTTGAGCAGGCGACGGGTGGCGGGCTGGCGGCGCATCGGGGCTTCCTCCGGGGTCATGGGGCGGCGGGGCGCAACCGCAGCCAGAGATCGGCGACGTGGGCGGCGCCCGCCCCCGCAAGGGCGGCGGCGAGCCAGAATCCGGGAGCCCCGGCAAGGACGAGGCGCAGGGCGAGCATCAGGCAGGCCCCGGAGGCGAGATTGATCAGGAGGGCGGTCCGTCCCGGCCCGCGCCGCCACAGGGCAAGGTATCCGGCCTCCGCCGCGACGATCAGCAATGCGATATCGACGATGTGATCGCTGGTGAGGAGGTCAGGCACGCATCAATCCTCCTGCAGGCACCGAAGATGCGCAGTCGACCGGAAAGGTAACGTAGGAGACGACCGCTTCCAGCCCTGCAAACTCGAAAAACAGCGTGCGCGTTCACCGAAATCGCGTCGCGGTTCACGATGTCGCATCCGTCTCGATCGATCCCGTACGATCGGATTTTTCGCCAGCGAAGAACTCCATCGAGGAGTGGACGGAACGGGGTCGGCCGTCCGACCCGCCGATGCTTGCGAGATCCGCTCAGAACGGCCCGTTCAGCCTCACGATCGACCGGTTGAGCAGGGCCGCGATGCCGACCCAGGCGAGGTAGGGCAGGAGCAGCACCGCCCCGACGCCGGAATGCCGCCCGACGACCACGATCAGCCCCAGCACCGACAGCCACAGGGCGGCGACCTCGACGAGCGCCCAGTCCGGCCGGCGCAGCCGGAAGAACACCCCGCTCCAGGCGATGTTGAGGAGGCCGTTCACCCCGAAGGCGGCGATGAGCCAGGTCCGCTCGCGCCCGTCCGGCGCGGCATTCCAGGCCAGGACCCCGGCGATGGCGGTGAGCGTGAAGATGGTGGTCCAGACCGGCCCGAACGCCCAGTCGGGCGGCTTCCAGGACGGGACCCGCAGGCTGCGGTACCAGGGGCCGAGGGCGGTGAGCCACGCGCCGGCGGCCGCCACCACGATGGCGGCGAGCGCCGCGACGACGATCGGGGTCCAGCCCCCGCTCACGGCGACACCCAGCGGAAGAGATGCGCGAGATCCTTGAAGAAGATCCGGGCATGCGCGGCGGGTTTGGCCCGCACCAGTTCCTTGTTCATGTAGGCGTCCCAGGTCAGCGACTGGACGTCGGGGTCGCGGCAGATGCTGACGAAGCGCTCGCGCAAGGCATCGTTGCGGTACCAGACCGACTGCATCAGCCGCAGGATCCAGAACACCCGGCCGTGCGTCCGGAGGAAGCGGCGCCGCGCCTGGCCCAGGGCGCGGGGGTTGCCGGTGGCGAGGAAGTCGTGCGCGGCCTGCGCGGCGAGGCGCCCGCCGAACATCGCGTAGTAGATGCCCTCGCCCGAGGCCGGGGCGACGAGGCCGGCGGCGTCGCCGGTCAGCAGCACGTCGCGGCCGTTGTCGAAGCGCGCGAGCGGCTTGAGCGGCAACGGCGCGCCCTCGCGCCGGATCGTCTCGCCGTGATCGAGCCCGGTCGCGGCGCGCAGGCGGCCGACCGCCCCGCGCAGAGAGAACCCCTTCCTGGCGCTGCCGGTGCCGATGCTCAGCGTGTCGCCGTGCGGAAAGATCCAGGCGTAGAAGTCCGGCGAGAGGACGCCCTGGTAGTAGACGTCGCAGCGCGTGCCCTCGACGGCGCCGCCGGGCGGCGTGCGGACGATCTCGTGATAGGCGAAGACCTGCCGCATCCGGGCATGCGCGGGAACCTCCTGGCGCCCCACCGCCGAGTTGGCGCCATCGGCCCCGATCACCAGGCGGGTGCGCAGGGACGTCTCCGCCCCGGCGGCGTCGCGGTACTGCACGGTCACCGGCCCGTCGCCGGCGCGGGTCAGGCGCAGGTAGGTGCCGGTCACCCGTTCGGCCCCGGCGAGCGCCGCGCGCACGCGCAGCCACTCGTCGAACGGGCCGCGGTCGACCATGCCGACGAAGCCCTCGCCGACCGGCATGTCGACCGCGCGGTCCTTGGGCGAGACCATTCGGGCGGAGCGGATCCTGGCCACCAGGAGCTCGTCGGGGATCGCGAAGTCGCGGATCAGCCGGGGCGGGATCGCGCCGCCGCAGGGCTTGATGCGTCCGGCCCGGTCGAGCAGCACCACCCGGCGGCCGAGCCGCGCGAGGTCCGCCGCCGCCGTCGCCCCGGCCGGCCCGCCTCCCACCACCACCGCGTCGAGGATCGTCTCGTCCATGGCCGTGCCTCCCGTCCGGGCCGGCTCGCGGCCGGATCGTTTCGTGTCAGAGCCCGTTTGACCGATCGATATCATCTATCCCACCAGCAACCTCATCCTGAGGTGTTAGTTGATCTCTGATCGACTGACCTCGAAGGAGGGCTCCAGAAGCCTCCGAGATTTCTGGATCCCTCCTTCGAGGCTCACTGCGTTCGCACCTCAGGATGAGGTCGAGGGCTAAGATAGAAAATCCCCTCGCGATTGTGTCGCCGCAAGTCAAACAGCCTCTTAGACCGCGTGCTGCACCGACAAACCCTCGAGCGGCCGCGGATCCCGGGCCGGCCGGCCGATCCGGGCGGCGAGCCCGGCCGCGACGAGGAACAGGGCCGCCTCGGTGACGAACACCGTCGCGTAGGCCGGCACCACCGTGCCGAAGGCGAGGCGGGCGAGGTCGACGCCCGCCGCGCCCAGGAAGCCGCCGAGCCCGAAGGCGATGCCCTGGGCCGCGCCCCACACCCCCATCCGGGTGCCGTGGCGGCTCTCGCCGCCGGGGGCGCCGCCGTGGCCGGCGAGCGCCATCATCGAGCCGATCGCCGCGACCGCGAACATGCCGTTGAACAGGCCGAGCGCGGCGACGCAGGTCCGCAGCGGCGCGCCCGGCCCGGCAAGGCCGCAGGCCGCGATGGCGGCGAGCGCCGCCGCCGAGCCGAGGCAGCCGGCGACGGTCCAGAGCCGCAGCGAGGCCAGCGTCCCGCGCCCGTTGGCGGTGACGAGCGCCACCAGGACCATGCCGGCGAGCACCCCGCCGTTCTGGAGGCCCGAGAGCTTGGTGGTCGCCCCCGGCGAGAGCGCGAAGACGAGGCCGGCGAAGGGCTCGAGGATCAGTTCCTGCGCGCTGTAGGCGAGCATCGCCAGGAAGACGAACACCGTGAAGCGGCGTGCCTCCGGCTCGGCCCAGACCTCGGCCAGCACCCGGGCGAAGGGCCGTACCGGCCCGGGCGGCAGCGGGGCCGCCGGGGCGCGGGCCGGCTCGACCCCCCACACCGCCGCGAGCGCGACTAGGAAGGCGGTCAGCGAGACGCCGCCCGAGACCGCGACGAGGCGTTCGCCCGAGAACGGGTCGAGGAGGTGCCCGGCGGTCGGCGCGGTGACGACGAAGCCGGCGATCATCATGATCCAGACGATCGTCGCGGCCGCGCCCCGGCGGTGGGGCGCGACGCCGGTGGAGAGCAGCACCAGGAGGGAGGTGCCGGCCGCCCCGACCCCGATGCCGACGGCGAGGAAGGACACGACGAGGACGACGAAGCCGAGCGCTGGCTGCCCGGCGACGAGCGCCGTGCCGAGGGCCGCCCCGAGCCCGCCGAGCGCCAGCAGCGCCATGCCGCCGACGATCCAGGGCGTGCGGCGCCGGCCGAGATCCGAGCCGTAGCCCCAGCGCGGGCGCAGGATCTGCACGGCGTAGTGCAGCGCCACGAGCCCGCCGGGCAGGGCGGCGGGGAGCGCCAGTTCCACCACCATCACCCGGTTGAGGGTCGAGGTGATCAGCACCACGATGGCGCCGAGCGCGGTCTGGACGAGGCCGAGGCGCACGATGGTGCCCCAGCCGAAACCGGTCGTCGCGCTCATGCGGCGCCTCCCTGCAGGGCGAGCGCCGCGGTGAGCATGCCGAGCACCGAGAGCAGCGTGCCGGTGCCGTTGTACCAGGCGGCCCAGCGGTGCGGATCGGACAGGAAGCGGCGCATCAGGAGGCCCTGGCCGGCGAGCAGGGCGGCGACGAGGGCGGCGTGCCAGGGCATCCCCCAGGCCGCCAGCGCCGCGACGACCACGACCTGCGGCGCCGCCATGACGAGGCAGGCGAGGCGGGCGGCGCGGCCGGCGCCGAGCTGGACCGGCAGCGAGCGGATGCCGGTGCGCCGGTCGCCCTCCATCGACTTGAAGTCGTTGAGGGTCATGATGCCGTGGGCGCCCAGGCTGTAGAGCGCGGCGACGAGCACGATCCGCCCGTCCGGCAGGGCGCCCGCCATCACGGCGGCACCGGTGAACCAGGGCAGGCCCTCGTAGCAGAGGCCGCAGGCGGCGTTGCCCCACCAGCCGTTGCGCTTCAGCCGGAGCGGCGGTGCGCTGTAGGCCCAGGCGAGCGCCAGGCCGAACACGCCCGCGCCGAGCACCCAGGGCCCGAGCAAGGCCGCGACCGCGAGCGACAGCAACGTCCAGGCGAGCGCGACGAAGAGGCCCCAGCGGCCCGGCATGCGGCCCGAGGGGATCGGCCGGTCCGGCTCGTTGATGGCGTCGACGTGCCGGTCGAACCAGTCGTTCGCCGCCTGGCTCGTGGCGCAGACCAGGGGGCCCGCGAGCAGGATCCCGGCGAGGATCACCGGCCAGCGCCCTTGGACCGGGACGCCGGACGAGACCACTCCGCAGGCAAAAGCCCACATCGGGGCGAACCAGGTGATCGGCTTGAGCAGTTCGAGGAGCGCGCCGGGCTCCGGCACACCCGATGGCTGTGCCACAAGCGGCGGCTTCCGTAGGGGCTTGAGCAGGGGCTCGGTCGACATCCCGGGAGGGTGGAACCGCCCCGGACGAGTGTCAAGCAGACTTTACACTTCCAGCAGTGTCGTCACGCAAGCGTGCGCGGCTCAGGCGTCGGCGTCGTCGGGCTCCTCGGAGCCGTCGAGGTCGCCGAGGCCGTAGCGGCGCATCTTGGCGTAGAAGCCCTGGCGGCTCAGGCCCAGCATCTCGGCCGCCGAGGCGCGGTTGTCGTGGGTGATGCGCAAAGCCGCCTCGATACACAGCCGCTCGATCAGGTCGGTCGTCTCGCGCACCAGCGCCTTCATCGAGACGCGGCCGACGAGCTCGGTCATGTGCTCGACCGAGCGGGGCAGCTCGCGCGCGCCCGGCAGGCTCCCGGGCATCGCGGCGGCGACGCGCCGGGGCAGGCTGCGCAGGGTGAAGCCGAAGCAGGGCCGGTCGCCCCCCGGCACCGAGACCGCCGCGACCTCGACCTCGTCCACCGCCCCGAACTCGCCCCGCACCACGGTGGCGAAGTGGCGCACCGCGCCGTGCTCGGCGAGCGTCGTGAAGAGCGACGCGATCTCGGTGCCCTCGCGTCCGAGCCAGCGGTCGAGCGGCTCGCCCTTGGCCTGGTGCTCGGTGGCGAGCTGCGCGAGGTCGAGGAAGGCGGCGTTGACCCCGATGATGCGCCGGTCGCGGTCGGTGACGACGAAGCCCTCGGGCATCGCCTCGATCACGTCGAGCGCCCCGGAGCGCAGGGCCGCCGGGCTCTCGACCGGCGCGAGCGGGCTGAGGCGCACGAGAACGCTCGTCCCCGCCTCCTCGCGGAACAGGGTGGCGGAGACCCGCGCCTCGCCGCGCCGCTGGGCGAGCCGGGCGGCGAGGTCCTCGGCCTGGCCGGTCAGGCGCAGGCCGACGAGCAGCGCCTGGACGGCGCGGGCGCTCTCGGGCTCGAACAGGTCGACGAGGTCGCGCCCGACGACGCGCTTGACCGCCCGGCCGAGCAGGCGGGCGGCGGCCGGGTTGACCTCGCCGATGCGGCGGGTCGCGGCGTCGACGATCAGGATCGGCTCGCCGGCGAGCTGGAACAGTACCCGGTAGCGGGTCTCGGCGCCGCGCAGGCGGGCGTAGTCGCGCTCGAGCGCCTGCTGCGAGTCGGTCAACCGCTGCTGCAGGGCCGAGAGCGCCCGCAGGTCGCGGCCGATCACGATGATGCGGTCGTCGTCGGGCACCCGCAGGGCCGCGTAGCGGATCGGCACGTCGGCGCCGCCCTGCGCCGAGGGGTGGTTGACCTGGCGCCAGCGCGTGACGGCGCCGGGCTCCGCATCCTCGATCAGGCGCAGGACCTTGGGCCGGCTCTCCACCGTCACGGTGTCGATCCAGCGCCGCCCGAGCCAGGTCTCGCCGGCCTCCTCGGACAGGCCGTCGGCCCCGAAGGCGGCGTCGCGGATCACCCCGTCGCCGTCGACCACGAGGGACACGTCGCTGGCAGCAGCGACGAGGCTGCCCGTCATCCGGGGATCGAGGCGGGAGACGGCATCTCGAAGCACCGCGAAAGATTCCTTCGCAGCAGGGCTCACGGGTCTGTTCAAGGGCCACCAATACGCCGGACCGCACCGAACAGGTCTTTCAGCAGGCTCTAATCCGCAGATCAAGCAAGCTTTGCAAGATTCCGGGCGCCTGTCGCGCATCCTCGACAGCCGCGTCGGCGCCGACGAGCCGGATCCGGTCCGGCCGGCCGGCGAAGGCGGGGCCGCCGACGACCACCCGCAGGTCGCGGTTGCGCGAGGCGCGCCGCAGCACCGGGACCGCCAGCGCCAGGCGCTCGACGTGGACGTCGCAGGACAGCGACAGGCCGAGCACGTCGAACCATTCGGCGCGCAGCCGCTCGATCGCGTCGGTCAGGCAGGGCTCGAAGCTCGTCGCCACGTCCCAGCCGGTCTCGCCGAGGAAGTGAGCGGTCAGCGTCAGCCCGAAGGTGTGGGTCTCGCCGGGAGCGGGCGCGAGCAGGACCCGCCGGCTCGCCGGATCGACCGGCCGCGGATCGAGGCAGTGCGTCTCGAGGTCGTGGACGAGGCGGCGCAGGCGGGCCATCGCGGTCGTCACCTGGACGAAGTCGCAGACGTCCTCCTCCCACAGCCGGCCGATATGCCGGGCCGTGGGGGCGAGGAGCCCGGTCAGCACCTCCTCGAGGCTCATGCCCTCGTCGAGGAGGCGGCGGACCTCGGCCAGCACGTCCCGGTCCTCGGGCAGCAGCAGCAGGGTGCCGAGGCGGACGATGTCGTCGGCCGCGCACGGGCGTGACGAGAGCCGGCGCACCGGGCGCTCGCCGCGATGGGCGAGCATCAGCCGCGGGATGATCTCGGCCTCGACGACCTCGGCGAGGTCGTCGCGCCACCTGAGCTTCCTGCGTACCCCCCCGGAGTTTATTTCGCAGGAGGGCCTGTCATGAGAAGACCTGTCGTGGAAGGTCCGCTCGCGGACACCCGTCCTGTCGCTGGACCTGGTGCCGGGCTGCGCTTGATCTCCCACCAGCACCTCCCCGATGCGCAGGAAAACCGGTTCTGCTCGACCTTGTGTCGGGTTTTCTACTTTGGGAGCGCCTCAGGCCGGGCGGCGTCATCCGCTTTCCTTGCAGGATACATCTCCGGCGTGCGGCCGCAAGGCACTTTCGCGAGAGGTTCCGGAGATTGTCATAGTCACCAACTGTCAACTTAGGTTGACACTTCGGGCCCGCCGGTCCTAGGCTTCCCTCATCGGCATCCGCGGTCAACGCGGGTCGGCCAGGAGGGCAGGCGCGATGGCGACGTCCACGGATCGGCCGTTTCTCTACAGCGAGGCCGAGCGCCGCCGCCGCGACGCCTCGCCCTGGACCCTGGTCCAGGGGGTACTCGCCCCGCTGCAATTCGCGGTCTTCCTGGTGAGCCTCGCCCTGGTCTCGCGCACGCTGGCCACCGGCGAGGGCGTGGCGCTCGCCAACGCCTCGGTCGTCGCCAAGACCCTCGCGCTCTACGCCATCATGGTCACCGGCTCCCTGTGGGAGAAGGCGGTGTTCGGGCGCTACCTCTTCGCCCCGGCCTTCTACTGGGAGGACGTGGTGAGCATGCTGGTGCTGGCGCTCCACACCGCCTACCTAGTGGCGCTTGCCACCGGCGCGCTCGCCACCACCGGGCTGATGTGGCTCGCGCTCGCCGCCTACGCCGCCTACCTGATCAATGCCGGCCAGTTCCTGCTCAAGCTGCGGGCGGCCCGCCTGCAGGCGCCGGCCTACGCAATGGGGGCGGCGCGATGACGGCGCTGGCGTCCGCTCTCCCGTCCGCGGTCCCCTGCGGCCCCGAGATCCGCCACGAGCGCGGCCAGCGGGCGGTGTTCTGTGGGCTCACCGGCATCGTCTGGCTGCACCGCAAGATCCAGGACGCCTTCTTCCTGGTGGTCGGCTCGCGCACCTGCGCGCACCTGATCCAGTCGGCGGCGGGCGTGATGATCTTCGCCGAGCCGCGCTTCGCCACCGCGATCATCGAGGAGCGCGACCTCGCCGGCCTCGCCGACGCGCACGAGGAGCTCGACCGGGTGGTGCGCCGCCTGCTGGAGCGCCGGCCCGACGTCAGGCTCCTGTTCCTCGTCGGCTCCTGCCCCTCCGAGGTGATCAAGCTCGATCTCGGCCGGGCCGCGGCGCGCCTCTCGGGCACCTTCGCGCCCGACGTGCGGGTCTTGAGCTATTCCGGCAGCGGCATCGAGACGACCTTCACCCAAGGGGAAGACGCCTGCCTCGCCGCCCTGGTGCCGGATCTGCCCCGGAGCGCAGATGAATCCCTCCTCGTCGTCGGGGCGCTCGCCGACGTGGTCGAGGATCAGTTCGCACGGCTCTTCGCCGATCTCGGAATCGGCAACGTCCGCTTCCTGCCCGGGCGCCGGGCGGCGGACCGGGCGCCGATCGGCCCGAATACCCGCTACCTTCTCGCCCAGCCCTTCCTCACCGATACCGCCCGGGCGCTGGAGGATCGCGGCGCCACCCGCATCCCGGCCCCGTTCCCGCTCGGCGCCGAGGGCACGACCCTGTGGCTGTCGGCCGCCGCCCGCGCTTTCGGGATCCCGTCCGCCCGCCTCGCGGAGGTCACCGAGGCCGGCCGTGCCCGCGCGGCGCGGGCGCTCGCGGCCCACCGCGACCGGCTCGCCGGCAAGCGGGTGTTCTTCTTCCCCGATTCGCAGCTCGAAGTGCCGCTCGCCCGCTTCCTGTCGCGGGAGATGGGCGCGGCGCTGATCGAGGTCGGCACCCCCTACCTGCATCGCGCCCACCTCGCCGAGGACCTGGCGCTGCTCCCCGACGGCACCCGAGTGACCGAGGGCCAGAGCCTCGACGACCAGCTCGACCGCTGCCGGGCGGCCCGGCCCGACCTCACGATCTGCGGCCTCGGCCTCGCCAACCCGCTCGAGGCCGAGGATCTGGCCACCAAGTGGTCGATCGAGCTCCTGTTCACCCCGATCCAGGGCTACGAGCAGGCCGGCGACCTCGCCGGGCTGTTCACCCGCCCCCTCGCGCGCCGCGCGCGGCTGGAGGGCTGAAGGCCATGCAGCTCACGCTCTGGACCTACGAGGGGCCCCCTCACATCGGTGCCATGCGCGTCGCCACCGCGATGCGCGGCCTGCACTACGTGCTGCACGCGCCGCAGGGCGACACCTACGCCGACCTGCTCTTCACCATGATCGAGCGGCACGGCGCCCGCCCGCCGGTGACCTACACCACCTTCCAGGCCCGCGACCTCGGGTCCGACACCGCCGAGATCTTCAAGCAGGCGGTCGCCGCCGCCTATGGCCGCTTCCGCCCCCAGGCGATGATCGTCGGCGCTTCCTGCACCGCCGAACTGTTGCAGGACGATCCGGCCGGGCTGGCGAAGGCGCTCGGCCTGCCGATCCCGGTGATCCCGCTGGAGCTGCCCGCCTACCAGAAGAAAGAGAACTGGGGGGCGTCGGAGACCTTCTATCGCCTCGTGCGCACCCTCGCTCCCGCCGCTCCCGCACCGGAGCGGCCCACGGCCAGCTGCAACATCCTCGGGCCGACCTCGCTCGGATTCCGCCACCGCGACGACCTGCGCGAGGTGCGCGGGCTTCTCGCGGAACTCGGCATCGCCGTCAACGTGGTGGCGCCGCTCGGCGCGACGCCGGCCGATCTCGGGCGGCTGGGGCAAGCGGCCTTCAACGTCGTGCTCTATCCGGAAGTGGCCCGCAGCGCGGCGCAATGGCTGGAAAAGACCCACGGCCAGCCCTTCGTCGAGACCGCGCCGATCGGGGTGAAGGGCACGACCGCCTTCATCGAGGCGGTGGCGGCGCTCGCCGGGATCGATCCCGGGCCGGTCCTC
Source organism: Methylobacterium sp. ap11 (assembly GCF_900110515.1). NCBI lineage: Bacteria > Pseudomonadati > Pseudomonadota > Alphaproteobacteria > Hyphomicrobiales > Methylobacteriaceae > Methylobacterium > Methylobacterium sp. ap11. The sequence continues at coordinate 325,006 of NZ_FOEB01000006.1, forward strand.
CAGGGGGAGGGCTCGCGCCTGCCCTGGTACGCACGCTCGGTCGATTCGACCTATCTCACCGGCAAGCGCGTCTTCGTCTTCGGCGACGCCACCCACGCCATCGCGGCGGCCCGGGTCGCGGCGCGCGAGATCGGCTTTTCCGTCGTCGGGCTCGGCACCTATTCGCGCGAATTCGCCCGCGAGGTCCGGGCGGAGGCCGCCGAGCACGGCATCGAGGCGCTGGTCACCGACGATTACCTGGCGGTCGAGGCGGCGATCGCCGCGGCTCAGCCGGAGCTGGTTCTCGGCACCCAGATGGAGCGCCATATCGCCAAACGGCTCGGCGTCCCCTGCGCGGTGATCTCGGCGCCGATGCACGTCCAGGACGTGCCGGCCCGCCACGCGCCGCAGATGGGGTTCGAGGGCGCGAACGTGCTCTTCGACACCTTCGTCCACCCGCTGATGATGGGGCTGGAGGAGCACCTGCTGGCGATGTTCCGGGACGATCCCGAGTTCCACGACGGCGTCGCTCCCTCGCATCTCGGCGGAAGGCCGCGCGAGGAGGCCGAGACCGCGGTCGTCGCCGCGGCGGTGACCGCCGCGACGCCGGTGGTCTGGTCGATCGAGGCCGAGCGCGAGCTGAAGAAGGTCCCGTTCTTCGTGCGGGGCAAGGCCCGCCACAACACCGAACGCTACGCCCGCGAGCGGGCGCTCCCGCTCATCACCGTCGAGACCCTGTACGATGCCAAAGCGCATTTCAGCCGGTGACGGACCGGGCGCGCTGCCGGAGCTGCGCGTCGTCATCGTCACCCTCGACAACCACCTCGCCGGGGCGGTGGAGCGGGCGCGCCGGGAGCTGTCGAAGACAGATCCCGCCCTGATCCTCGGCTTCCACGCCGCCGCCGAGTGGGAGACCGACCCGTCGGCCCTCGAATCCTGCCGGGCCGACATCGCGCGGGCCGACATCGTGCTCTCGGCGATGCTGTTCATGGACGAGCACGTCCGGGCGGTGCTACCGGCACTGCTCGCCCGCCGCCCGCATTGCGACGCGATGGTGGGCTGCCTCTCGGCGGCCGAGGTGGTGCGCACCACCCGGATGAACCGCTTCGCCATGGACGGCTCGCAGCGTGGCGCGCTCGACTTCCTCAAGCGCCTGCGCGGCAAGTCGGGGCCGGGGGGAACGCAGGGAAACGGCGCGCGCCAGATGGCGCTGATCCGCCAGATCCCCCGCATCCTGCGCTTCATCCCGGGCTCGGCCCAGGACGTGCGGGCGTACTTCCTGACCCTGCAATACTGGCTCGCCGGCTCGGACGAGAACGTCGTCAACCTCGTGCGCTTCCTCGCCGGCCGCTACGCCGCCGGCCCGCGCGCCGCCTGGCGCCGGCACCTCACGGCGGCCGAGCCGCTGAGCTACCCCGAGACCGGCCTTTACCACCCGCGCCTGGCGGAGCGGGTGACCGAGCGCCTCGATCGGCTGCCGGCCTCCGGCAAGGCGGGACGGGTCGGCTTGCTGCTGATGCGCTCCTACGTGCTCGCCGGCAACACGGCGCATTACGACGGGGTGATCGCGGCGCTGGAGGCCCGCGGGCTCACCGTCGTGCCGGCCTTCGCCAGCGGGCTCGACAACCGGCCGGCGGTGGAAAAATTCTTCCTGCGCGACGGCCGGCCGGCGATCGACGCGCTGGTCTCGCTCACCGGTTTCTCCCTCGTCGGCGGGCCGGCCTACAACGACGCCGCCGCGGCGAGCGCCATGCTGGCGCGGCTCGACGTACCCTACCTCGCCGCGCAGGCGGTCGAGTTCCAGACCCTGGAGCAGTGGGAGGCCTCGGCCCGCGGCCTGTCGCCGGTCGAGGCGACCATGATGGTGGCGATCCCCGAGCTCGACGGCGCCACCGCCCCGATGGTGTTCGGCGGCCGCGCCGCCGGGGGGACTGAATCCCGCGACATGGCGGTGCATCCCGAGCGCACGGCTCGCCTCGCCGACCGGGTGGCGCGGCTCGTCTCGCTACGGGCCCGCGCGCGGGCGGAGCGCAAGGTCGCGATCGTCCTGTTCAATTTCCCGCCGAATGCCGGCGCCACCGGCACCGCCGCCTTCCTGTCGGTATGGGATTCGCTCCACCGCGTGCTCCAGGGGCTGAAGGCGGACGGTTACTCCGTCGCGGTCCCCGAGACCGTCGATGCGTTGCGCGCCACGGTGCTGGAGGGCAACGCCGCCCGCTTCGGCACGCCGGCCAACGTCGCTCACCGCATCACGGCCGACGACCACGTTCGTCGCGAGGCGCATCTCGCCGAGATCGAGGCGCAGTGGGGACCGGCTCCCGGCCGGCACCAGAGCGACGGTTCGTCGATCCTGGTGCTCGGCGCCCAGTTCGGAAACGTCTTCGTCGGAGTGCAGCCGGCCTTCGGCTACGAGGGCGACCCGATGCGCCTGCTGTTCGAGCAAGGCTTCGCGCCGACCCACGCCTTCTCGGCCTTCTACCGCTACCTGCGCGAGGATTTTGGTGCCGACGCGGTGCTGCATTTCGGCACCCACGGGGCGCTCGAATTCATGCCCGGCAAGCAGACCGGGCTGTCGGCCGCCTGCTGGCCCGAGCGGCTGATCGGGGCTCTGCCGAACGTCTACCTCTACGCCGCCAACAACCCGTCGGAGGGCACGCTCGCCAAGCGCCGGTCCGCCGCGACGCTGGTGAGCTACCTCACCCCGAGTCTCGCCCAGGCCGGGCTCTATCGCGGGCTGATCGACCTCAAGGCTTCGCTGGAGCGCCGCCGCGCCCTGCCGCCCGAGGAGGCCGCGGAGCGGGGCAAGCTCGCGGTGCTCATCCACGGCCAGGCGCTCGCCCTCGACCTCGCCTCGGGCGACGGCTGGGGCGAGGATGCGGAGACCCGCATCGCCGACCTCGCAATCCGGCTGATCGAGCTCGAACACACCCTGATCCCGCACGGACTGCACGTGGTCGGGCAGGGGACGCCGCCCGAGGAGCGGATCGACCTGCTGCTCGCGCTCGCCGAATCCGTCCACGGCCTCGCGCCGGATCGTGCCGTCATCGCGCGGCTGGTGGCCGGTGCCACCCCGGAGGACGCTGCCGGTCCCGGCGCCGCCGACGCGACTCTTGCGGCCTTCCGGGCGCTCGCCGAGACCGACCGGCTGCTCGCCGAGGACCACGAGATCCCGGCCCTGCTCCGCGCCCTCGACGGCCGCTTCATCGCCCCGGTGGCCGGCGGCGACGTGCTGCGCTCGCCCGCGATCCTGCCGACGGGGCGCAACCTGCACGGCTTCGACCCCTACCGGATCCCGAGCGCCTTCGCTCTCGCCGACGGGAGGGCCCAGGTCGAGAAGCTGCTCGCCCGCCACGCGGCCGATGGCGGCGCCTATCCGGAGAGCATCGCCCTGGTGCTCTGGGGCAGCGACAACCTGAAGAGCGAGGGCGCGCCGATCGCCCAGGCGCTGGCGCTCATGGGCGCCCAGCCTCGCTTCGACGGCTACGGCCGGCTCTGCGGCGCGGTGCTGATCCCGCTCCAAGACCTCGGGCGCCCGCGCATCGACGTCGTCGCGACCCTGTCGGGCATCTTCCGCGATCTCCTGCCGCTCCAGACCAAGCTCCTCGCCGAGGCCGCCTGGCTCGCCGCCAGCGCCGACGAGCCGCAGGACATGAACTTCGTGCGCAAGCACGCGCTGGCGCACCAGGCGGCGCAGGGGATCGACCTCGAGACGGCTTCGCTCCGGGTCTTCAGCAACGCGGAAGGGGCCTACGGCGCCAACCTCAATCACCTCGTCGATTCCGGGCGCTGGGAGGACGAGGCCGAACTTTGCGAGACTTTTTCGCGGCGCAAGAGCTTTGCGTATGGCCGCACGGGAAAACCCGAGCCCCGCCGCGCCCTGATGCAGGCGGTGCTGGCGGGGGTCGACCTCGCCTACCAGAACCTCGATTCGGTCGAGGTCGGCGTGACCAGCGTCGACCATTACTTCGACGGTCTCGGCGGCATGGCCCGCGCCGTGGCGAAGGCCCGGGGCACCTCGGTCCCGGTCTATATCAGCGACCAGACCCGCGGCGAGGGCCGGGTGCGCTCGCTCTCCGAGCAGGTGGCGCTGGAGACCCGCACCCGCATGCTCAACCCGAAATGGGTCGAGGGGATGCTGGGCCACGGCTACGAGGGCGTGCGCCAGATCGACCAGCACCTCACCAACACCGTGGGCTGGTCGGCCACCACCGACCAGGTCGCGCCCTGGATCTACCAGCGCATCACCGAGACCTACGTCCTCGACGAGGCGATGCGCGAGCGCATGGCGGCGCTCAACCCCGCCGCCTCGGCCAAGGTCGCCCATCGCCTGATCGAGGCGCATCGGCGCGGCTTCTGGACCCCCGACCCCGAGACCCGGGCCGCCCTCGACCGGGCCGAGGAGGCCCTGGAGGACCGGCTCGAAGGCATCACCGCGGAGGCTGCCGCATGAACATCGCGATCCGAAACCCCGTGCCGGCGCGTCGGGAAGAGGGGAGCCTCCAGGTCGCCCTCGATCCGGACATCCGCATCGAGACCGCCAAGGTCTTCGCCGTCTACGGCAAGGGCGGCATCGGCAAGAGCACGACCTCGTCCAACCTCTCCGTCGCCTTCTCGAAGCTCGGCAAGCGCGTGCTGCAGATCGGCTGCGACCCCAAGCACGATTCGACCTTCACGCTGACGAAGCGCCTCGCCCCGACCGTCATCGATGCCCTGGAGGCGGTGCAGTTCCACTCGGAGGAGCTGCGCGTCGAGGATTTCGTGGTCGAGGGATACAACGGCGTGCGCTGCGTCGAGGCCGGCGGTCCCCCTGCCGGCACGGGCTGCGGCGGCTACGTCGTCGGCCAGACGGTGAAGCTCCTCAAGGAGCATCATCTTCTGGAAGACACCGACGTGGTGATCTTCGACGTTCTCGGCGACGTCGTCTGCGGCGGGTTCGCCTCGCCGCTCCAGCACGCCGACCGGGCGCTGATCGTCACGGCGAACGACTTCGACTCGATCTTCGCGATGAACCGGATCGTCGCGGCGATCCACGCCAAGTCGAAGAATTACGGCGTGCGCCTCGGCGGCGTCATCGCCAACCGCTCGGCGAAGACCGACGAGATCGACCGGTTCAACGACGCGGTCGGCCTGAAGCGCCTGGCGCATTTCCAGGATCTCGACGTGGTGCGCCGCTCGCGCCTGAAGAAGGCGACGCTGTTCGAGATGGATCCCTCGCCGGAATTGCTCGCCGTACAGGCCGAGTATCTGCAACTCGCCGAACAACTCTGGGCCGGCGTCGACCCGCTCCCGGCGGTGCCGATGAAGGATCGGGATCTGTTTGAATTCCTCGGGTTCGACTGATGACCAGCTCCACCTACGCCACCCGCCGGGCCCAGCTCGAAACCTATTTCGACCGCACCGCCGTCGAGGCCTGGGCGCGGCTGACCTCGGACGCGCCGGTGAGCCGCATCCGCGCCACCGTGCGGGCCGGCCGCGACGCGATGCGGGCCGAACTCCTGTCCTGGCTGCCTGCCGACCTCTCCGGCCGGCGCCTGCTCGATGCCGGCTGCGGCACCGGGGCGCTCGCGCTCGAGGCGGCGCGGCGCGGTGCCGAGGTCGTGGCCATCGACGTGTCGCCGACGCTGGTCGGTCTCGCCCGCGAGCGCACCGCGAGCCTCAGCCTCAAGGGCTGCCTGGATTTCCAGGTCGGCGACATGCTGGACGAGGGACTGGGTCGCTTCGACCACGTCGTGGCGATGGATTCGCTGATCCATTACCGCACCCCCGACATCGTCCGCGCCCTCTCGGCGCTGGCCCGCCGCACCGACGCCTCCGTGCTGTTCACGGTGGCGCCGCGCACCCCGCTGCTCACCGTGATGCATGCCGCCGGCCGGCTCTTTCCCCGCGGCGACCGGGCGCCGGCGATCGAGCCGGTCGGGGAGGGGAGCTTACGCCGCCGCGTCGCCGCCGATCCGGGCCTTCAGGCTTTCACCGTCGCCCGCAGCCGGCGGATCAATTCCGGCTTCTACCTGTCCAACGCCCTGGAACTGGTGCGCCGATGAGCACGGCCAGCCGCATCGCCCGGGTGCTCGCCGACCTCGGGCCCCGCTACCTGCCCTTCGCGGATGCCGCGACGAAGGAGCTGCCGCTTGGCCGGCTGCTGCGCCTGTCGCTGTTCCAGGTCACGGTCGGGATGGCGGCGGTGCTGCTGATCGGCACCCTCAACCGGGTGATGATCGTCGAGCTCGACGTGCCGGCCTGGATCGTCGCCGTGATGCTGTCGCTGCCGCTGCTGGCCGCCCCGTTCCGGGCGCTCGTGGGCTTCCGCTCCGACAGCCACCGCTCGGTGCTGGGCTGGAAGCGCGTGCCCTACCTGTGGTTCGGCACGCTGCTGCAATTCGGCGGCTTTGCCATCATGCCGTTCGCGCTGCTGATTCTGTCGGGCGATACGACCGGCCCGATCGTCATCGGCCAGGCCGCGGCGGCGCTCGCCTTCGTCCTCGTCGGCGCGGGCTTGCACACCACGCAGACGGTGGGTCTCGCGCTCGCCACCGACCTCGCGCCCGCTCATGCCCGCCCGAAGGTGGTGGCTTTGCTCTGCGCCATGCTGCTCGCCGGCATGATGGCGAGCGCCGTGGTGTTCGGGCTGGCGCTGCACGACTTCTCGGCCATCCGCCTGATCCAGGTGATCCAGGGCGCGGCTCTGGCGACGCTCATCCTCAACGGCATCGCCCTGTGGAAGCAGGAGCCGCGCGACACCTCCCGGAAGTCCGCGCCGGCGCGCCGCTTCGGCGAGGCCTGGGAGGCCTACGCGGCCCAGCCGCAGGCGCGCCGCCGCCTCATCGCCACCGGCCTCGGCACGGCGGGGTTCAGCATGCAGGACATCCTGCTCGAACCCTATGGCGGCCAGATCCTGCACCTGCCGGTCGCCGCGACCACCGCGCTCACCGCCGTCCTCGCCGTCGGCGGCGGGATCGGGCTGCTGACGGCCGCGCGCTGGCTCAACCGCGGCGGCGATCCGTTCCGGGTAGCGGCGGCCGGCGCGGTCGTCGGCATCGCGGCCTTCTCGGCGGTGGTCTTCGCCGCCCCTCTCGGCTCCGGCGGGCTCTTCGCCTGCGGCGTCGCGCTGATCGGGCTGGGCGGCGGGCTCTTCGCCCACGGCACGCTGACCGCCTCGATGGCAGGGGCGGCCCCTGAGCAGTCCGGCCTCGCCCTCGGTGCCTGGGGGGCCGTCCAGGCGACGGCGGCCGGCGCGGCGATCGCCGCGAGCGGCATCCTGCGCGATGCCGGCTCGGCGCTCGCGGTCTCAGGCCGCCTCGGCGAGGCGATGTCCGAAGCCTCCACCGGCTACCTCGTCGTCTACCACATCGAGATTGGGCTCCTGTTCGCCACCCTGGTGGCGATCGGGCCGCTGGTGCGCCGGCCCGATCGCGCCCCGCTCTCCACCCGTCCGGCCCTATCCTAGAAGGAGGCCATCATGCCCAAGGGTGCCCTCACAGGTTATCTCGACGTCGCGCAAGTGGTGCTCTACGCGTTCTGGATCTTCTTTGCCGGCCTGGTCTTCTACCTGCGCCGCGAGGATCGCCGGGAGGGCTACCCGCTCGAATCCGAGGTCCATGGCGGCCTGAAGGGCTGGGACTGGCTGTTCGTGCCGTCTCCCAAAACCTTCCTGCTCGCCGACGGCTCGGCCGTGCTGGCACCGCGCCCGCACGAGGGCCCGGTCGGCGAGCTCAAGGCGGTCAAGCTCGAGCCCTGGCCCGGCGCCCCGATCGTCCCGACCTCGACGGACGATTCGCGCCTCGCCGACGGCATCGGCCCGGGTGCCTACGCGCTTCGCGCCGAGCGGCCGGACCTGACCTGGGAGGGCAAGACCCGCATCGTGCCGATGCGCGTCGCCGACGAGTTCACGGTCTCGGCGGACGATCCCGATCCGCGTGGGCTTCCGGTCTACGGTGCCGATCGGGTGCTCGCCGGCACCGTGACCGAGATCTGGGTCGATCGCGGCGAGTCGCTGCCGCGCTACTACGAGATGGAGCTGGAGGGCGCCCGCGACCGCACCGTGCTGATCCCGGTGACCTTCGCGGACGTGCAGCGCTTCAGCCGGCACAAGAAGATCATCGTCGAGGCGCTCCTCGCCCGCCAGTTCGCCGGCGTGCCGCAGCACCGCGACCCCGACAGCATCACCCTTCGGGAGGAGGAGCGGGTCATCGCCTATTTCGGCGCCGGCACGCTCTACGCCACCGACGACCGCCAGGAGCCCCTGCTGTGACGGACCTGCTGCCCCACGGGCTGCCCGGCCCGCTGCCCAAGGGCGAGCGCCTGCTGTGGCAGGGCCGCCCGGCTCTCGTCAGCCTGGCCCGCCGCGCCTTCCACGTCGATCTCGTGGCGCTGTATTTCGGCGGGCTCGCGGCCTTCCAGGCCTATTCCTCCGGGCGGGTCTCGGCGGCCTGGCCGGTGCTGCTCGCCGGTGCCCTGGCGCTGGTGATCCTGTTCGCGCTCGCCTGGGGCACCTGCCGCACCACGGTCTACACCTTGACCGACAGGCGGCTGATGCTGCGCATCGGCATCGCGCTCCAGATGGACGTCAACCTGCCGTTGAAGGAGATCGAGGGCGCCGCCTTCCATCGTTTCGGCGACGGCAGCGGCGACCTGCCGCTGCGGCTCAAGCCCGGCGTGCGGCTGGCCTACCTGCATCTCTGGCCCCACGCCCGGCCCTGGCGCCTGACCCGGCCCGAGCCGATGCTGCGCTGCGTGCCGGAGGCCGAGACGGTGGCCAAGCGCATCGCCACGGCGCTGGCCGAGGCGAGCGGCCAGCCCGTCCAGGCGCTCCCGCCGGCACCCGCCGCCAGCCCCGTCCTGCCCGGCCGCCTCGCGGCCGCGGGCCACTAGGGAGGGGGGTGATGGCGCACGACATCCCGATACCCCGGCCGCTCCTGCGCAACGCCGGCCTCCTCGTCGCCTTCTCGCTCGCCGCCGTGGCGATCGGGCGCTTCGGCGGTGTCGGCATCACCCAGATGCCGCCGGCGCTCGCCGTCCAGGTCCTCGACCTCGCGGTCGAGGACCGGCCGGACGGCCGCGTCTCCCTGCGCAACGCCGGGAGCGGGCGCCTCGTCGCCGAGGTGCAGCCCGGCGAGGACGGCTTCCTGCGCGCCACCCTGCGGGTGATGGCCCAGGCCCGCCTGCGCGAGGGCCTGCCCCGCGACCCGCCGTTCCGGCTCACCCGCTGGGACAACGGCACGCTGACCCTCGACGACGTCGCGTCGGGCCGGCGGATCAACCTCGAGGCCTTCGGGCTCGACAACGCGGTCGCCTTCGCGCGGCTGCTCGAACAGGGGAGGGGCGCATCGTGATGCAGTGGTTCGGCGGCAAGCGCCGCATCGAGGTGCCGTGCACGGTCGAGATCGAGCAGACGGCCGAGAGCCTGCACGCCCATGTCACGCTGGATGGCGGCCTGCTCATCGCCCCGGGCGACGAGGTGACGGTGCACGACGCCCCCACCTCCGTGCCCTACGGCGACCGGATCGTGGTGCGCCGCACCGCCACCGTGGTGCGGGCCGGCGCCATGGAGCGCCTGTGGACCCGCATCGCGGGCCATTTCGAACTCACCGAACTCTACGAAGTCAGCTTCTCGGAAAGGACGCGGCTATGAGCGCGACGACCCTGAAGACCCCGAACGAGAGCACCCAGTCGGCCCAGGAAACCACTTTCCTGAGCCCGCGCTTCTACACGACCAACTTCGAGGAACTCGACCGCACCAACGTCGAGCCGGTGCGGGCCGAGTGGGACGTGCTCCTCGCCGAGATGCGCGCCGATCCCAACAAGCGCCACTTCGTGCGCAATTCCGATTTCGACCTCGACCTCTCCGGTCTCGACCCGGAGCTGCGCAAGGAATTCCTCGATTTCCTGGTCTCGTCGATCACCGCCGAGTTCTCGGGCTGCGTGCTCTATGCCGAGATGCGCAAGCGCGCCAAGAACAAGGACATCCGCGAGCTGTTCGCCTATATGAGCCGCGACGAGGCGCGGCACGCCGGCTTCATCAACGACACGCTGAAGGACTTTGGCGTCGGCATCGATCTCGGCTTCCTGACCAAGGCCAAGAAGTACACGTATTTCCGGCCGAAATTCATCTTCTACGCGACCTACCTGTCGGAGAAGATCGGCTATGCCCGCTACATCACGATCTTCCGCCACCTCGAGCGTAATCCGGACAATCGCTTCCACCCGATCTTCAAATGGTTCGAGAAGTGGTGCAACGACGAGTTCCGCCACGGCGAGGCCTTCGCGCTGCTGATGCGCGCCAACCCCAAGCTCCTCACCGGCATCAACTACTACTGGATCAAGTTCTTCCTGCTCGCCGTGTTCTGCACGATGTACGTGCGCGACCAGTGCCGGCCGGCCTTTCACAAGGCGCTCGGGATCGATCCGAAGGAATACGACTTCCAGGTCTTCGCCATCACCTCCGAGATCTCGCGCCAGGTCTTCCCGCTCACCCTCGATCTCGACAACCCAGGCTTCCGGGCAGGCCTCGAACGGCTGCTCTCCTGCGCCCGCGGTATCGAGGAAGCGAAGGCGCGGGGCGGGATCGTCGGCAGGATCAAGCATGCCGGCTACGTGGCGAAGGCCGCCTTCGCCTTCGGACGGCTGATGGTGATGCCGGCGAAGGCCAACCCGATGCCCGCGCAGATCCGCCTCAGCCCCGCCTGGTAGCGCCCCGCATGTCCGACTACGCCGCGCCGATCCTCTATGCCGTCGTGATCTGGTGGTTCCTGACCGGGGCGATCCTCTGGCTGAACCACCGGCCGCGCCGCACCCATGCCTGGAGCTTCGGCGCGACGACCGTGGCGCTCTTCGGAGCGCTGTGGGTGATCGCCTGGAGCGCCAACCAGGAGAGCGAGGCGGGGGCCTACGCGGCCTTCACGGCGGCCCTGATCGTCTGGGGCTGGCAGGAGATGGCCTTCTACATGGGCTATGTCGCCGGGCCTCGTCGGACCGCGGGCTCGGCCACGGATCGCGGCCTCGCCCGGTTCGGTGCGGCTGCCGCGACCAACCTCTGGCACGAGGCGGCGATCATCCTCGGCTTTGCCGCCATCGCCTGGCTCACGGCGGGCGGACCGAACCGGATGGCGCTCTGGACCTACCTGGTGCTGTGGGGGATGAACCTCAGCGCGCGGCTCAACCTGTTCCTCGGCGTGCGCAACCTCCACGCCGAGTTCCTGCCCGAACACCTTCGTTACCTCGGCAGCTTCTTCCGCCGCGCGCCGATGAACGCGCTGTTTCCGGTGGCGATGATCCTCGCCACCGGCTTCCTCCTGGTGCTGCTCCACCCCGCCGTCACCGAGAGCGCCTCGGCCTTCAAGCGCTCCGGCCACACCATGATGGCGACCCTGATGGCGCTCGCCATCCTGGAGCACGGTTTCCTGATGCTGCCGCTGCCGTCGGCCGCGCTCTGGGGCTGGGGGCTGCCCGCCCGCCGCCCGGGAGCCGACGCCGCACCCTGACAATCCAGAAGAAAACGACCGGAAAAACGCCGTACAAGGGGACGTTCGATGGACTACGAAGCGCACTTCTCCGCCGCTCTCCAGGGTCTGCACCGCGAGGGCCGCTACCGGGTCTTCACCGACCTGGAGCGGCAGGCCGGCCGGTTCCCCTACGCCACCCAGCACGGCGCCCACGGCACCCGCGAGGTGACGGTGTGGTGCTCGAACGACTATCTCGGCATGGGCCAGCACCCGGCGGTGACCGGCGCCATGCACGAGGCGATCGACCGCTGCGGCGCCGGGGCGGGCGGCACCCGCAACATCTCGGGCACCAACCACTACCACGTGCTCCTGGAGCAGGAACTCGCCGACCTGCACGGCAAGGAAGCGGCCCTCCTGTTCACCTCGGGCTACGTCTCGAACTGGGCCGGGCTCGGCACGCTGGCCTCGAAGCTGCCGGGCTGCGTCGTGTTCTCCGACGAGGGCAACCACGCCTCGATGATCGAGGGCATCCGCTCGAGCCGGGCCGAGCGCCACATCTTCCGCCACAACGATCCCGACGACCTCGACCGCAAGCTCCGCCTCGTCGATCCGAAGCTCCCGAAGCTCGTCGCCTTCGAATCGGTCTACTCGATGGACGGCGACATCGCGCCGATCGCCGAACTCTGCGACGTGGCCGAGGCGCACGGCGCCATGACCTATCTCGACGAGGTCCACGCGGTCGGCCTCTACGGGCCCCGCGGCGGCGGCATCGCCGAGCGCGACGGGCTGATGCACCGGCTCACGGTGATCGAGGGCACGCTCGGCAAGGCCTTCGCGGTATCGGGCGGCTACATCGCGGCCTCGACCGCGCTGTGCGACTTCGTGCGCAGCTTTGCCTCGGGCTTCATCTTCACCACCTCGCTGCCCCCTAGCATCGCGGCGGGCGCGGCGGCGAGCATCCGCCACCTCAAGGCGAGCGGCGCGGAACGGGCCCGCCACCAGGACCGGGTCGCGGCGGTGCGCCGGCGGCTGTCGGCGATCGGCATCCCGCTCCTCGACAACCCGAGCCACATCGTCCCGGTGATGGTGGGCGATCCCGTGCTGTGCAAGCAGATCAGCGACACGCTGCTCGACGAGTTCGGCATCTACGTCCAGCCGATCAACTATCCGACGGTGGCCCGCGGTACCGAGCGCCTGCGGATCACGCCCTCGCCGCTCCACAGCGACGCCGACATCGATCACTTGGCCCTCGCGCTCGGAACGATCTGGGGCCGGATCGGGCTCGCCCGGGCGGCGTAGCTCCAAGTCCATCTCCTCGGCGCAGTGCTGTCCGGGAAAGACGAGGCGCAGGAAATCCCCTCTCCCCGCGGGCGGGGAGAGGGTCACGACCCCCTTGTCGGGGTCGTGACGAGCGCAAGCGGATGCCGGAGCGAGGGTGAGGGGGGCTCGACGCCTGAGACTCCTCCGGACACACCCCCTCGCCCTCGCGGCGAACCTGCGGTTCGCTGCGCGGGCTCGCCGCTCCCCCTGGACGGGGGATCGGCCCTCTCCCCGCCCGCGGGGAAAGGAGAGGGCCCACGCCCTTCTTTTCTCCCTGACAGCCCTGCCGCAGAGAGGGATCTGCGCGCGACCATCTCGGATTTTTCGCTCCAGATCCGAGAACCACTGTCACCCAAACCAACCGTCATTTTTGTTGGACAATTCTGTCGCCACATCCGATCCTGCTCCCACTTTCACCCGCGAGGATCCGCACCGTGGCCCCCACCCAATCGGCCCTGTCCCGGCGGGCGTCCAAGCCGGGCTTCCCGAAACCGACCGTCGTGGAATCCGCCGCGCTCGCCGAGGCCGGGCCGCGTCCGGCCTATCCGTTCGCGGCCATCGTCGGGCAGGAGGCGATGCGGCGCGCGCTCCTCGTCGCGGCGGTCGATCCGGCGGTCGGCGGGGTGCTGGTCTTCGGCGACCGCGGCACCGGCAAGTCCACCGCCGTGCGGGCGCTCGCCGCTCTACTGCCGCCGATGCGGGCGGTGGCGGGCTGCCCCTATGCCTGCGACCCGGTCGAGGCCGCGGCGATGTGCCAGGCCTGCGCCGCCCGCCGGGGGCAGGGCCTGGCGGTGAGGACCGTGCCGGTGCCGGTGGTCGACCTGCCCCTCGGCGCGACCGAGGACCGGGTCGTCGGGGCGCTCGACATCGGCCGGGCGCTCGGGGCCGGCGAGAAGGCGTTCGAGCCGGGGCTGCTCGCCCGCGCCAATCGCGGCTTCCTCTACATCGACGAGGTCAACCTGCTCGAGGACCACCTCGTCGACCTGCTGCTCGACGTGGCGGCGTCCGGGGTCAACACCGTCGAGCGCGAGGGCCTGAGCCTGCGCCACCCGGCGCGCTTCGTCCTCGTCGGCAGCGGCAACCCGGAGGAGGGCGAATTGCGCCCGCAGCTCCTCGACCGCTTCGGGCTCGCCGTCACCGTGACGACGCCGACCGATCTTCCCACCCGCATCGCCATCGTGCGCCGGCGCGACGCCTACGAGCGCGACCCCGCCGCCTTCGCGGCGGAGTGGGCGGACGAGGAGGCGCGGCTGTCCGGACGGATCCTGGCGGCGCGGGCGCACCTGCCCGAGGTCGCGGTGCCGGACGAGATCCTGGAGGCGGCGGCCCGGCTGTGCCTGGCGCTCGGCACCGACGGGTTGCGCGGCGAGCTGACCCTGATGCGTACCGCCCGGGCGCTGGCGAGCCTCGACGGCGCGACGATCGTCACCCTCGATCACCTGCGCGAGGTCGCCCCGAGCGCCCTGGGCCACCGCCTGCGCCGCAACCCCCTCGACGAGGCCGGCTCCGAGGCGCGGATCGCCCGCGCCCTCGCCGAGGTCGTCGGGTGAGCGCCAGCCCCGACGCGACCTGGCTCCAGGCCTGCCACGCGGCGGCCCTCGTCGCCCTCGATCCGGCGGGCACGGGGGTCGTGCTGCGGGCCCGGCCCGGCCCGGTGCGGGAGGCCTGGCTCGACCGGCTACGCGCCCTCCTCCCGGCGGGCACGCCGGTGATGCGCCTGCCAGCCGGCATCGCGGACGACGCGCTCCTCGGCGGGCTCGACCTGCCGGCCACCCTGCGGACCGGACGCCCGGTGGCGCAGGCGGGCCTGCTCGCCCGCAGCGACGGCGGCGTGGTGCTGGTGCCGATGGCCGAGCGGCTGGCGCCCGGCACCGCCGCGCGGATCGCCCAGGGGCTCGATGCCGGCGCCGTCACGGTCGCACGCGACGGCATCGCGACCCGTTGCCCGACCCGCTTCGGCCTCGTGCTCCTCGACGAGGGGGAGGGCGAGGACGAGGGCGTGCCGGCCGGCCTCGCCGACCGGATCGCCCTCCATCTCGACCTCGACGCGGTGCCGGTCGCTGCGCTGGGGGCATCGCCGCCGCTCCCCGATCTCGCCGCCGCCCGCGAGATCCGTCCCGAGACCACCCCCGACGCGTCCGAAACCCTCTGCGCCCTCGCGGCCCAGCTCGGCATCGCGTCGTTGCGCGCCCCGCTCCTCGCCCTGCGCGTCGCCCGGCTGCACGCGGCCCTGGAGGGCCGCGCGGCGGTGGGCGAGCCCGACCTCGCCGCCGCGGCCGCCCTCGTGCTGGCCCCCCGCGCCCGGGCCTGGCCGCAGGAGGAGGAGCAGGACGAGAGGATGGGAGAGGACGCGCCGCCCGCCGACGAGGCCGGGGGCGACGACGACCGGCACGAGGCCCGGCAGGGCGAGGAGGACCGCCTCCTTGCCGCGGTCGCGGCCAGCCTGCCGCCCGGCCTCCTCGCCCGCCTGCTCGCCGGGGACGGACCGCGCATCCGCAGCGCCGGGGCCGGCGGCGCCGGGGCGGTCGCGGCGGCGCTGCGCGGCCGTCCGGTCGGGGCCCGGCCGGGCGATCCGCGCCGCGGGCGCCTCGCCCTGATCGAAACCCTGCGGGCGGCGGCCCCCTGGCAGCGCCTGCGCCGCGGCGACGGCGAGGCCCGCCTGCGCATCACGGCGGACGACCTGCGCATCCGCCGCCTCGTGCAGCGGCGCGAGACCACGACGATCTTCGCGGTCGACGCCTCCGGCTCCGCCGCCCTGGAGCGGCTGGCCGAGGCCAAAGGCGCGGTCGAGCAGCTGCTCGCCGAATGCTACGTCCGCCGCGACCGCGTCGCCCTGGTGGCCTTCCGGGGCCGGGGCGCCGACCTGCTGCTGGTGCCCACCCGCTCGCTGGTGCGGGCCAAGCGCGCGCTCGCCGCGCTGCCAGGCGGCGGCGGCACCCCGCTCGCCTGCGGCATCGACGCAGCCGCGCGCCTCGCCGCCGCCGAGCGCCGCGGCGGTCGCAGCCCGGTCGTGCTCCTCCTCACCGACGGCCGCGCCAACATCGACCGCGCCGGCCGGCCCGGACGGGCGCAAGCGGGTGCCGACGCCCTCGCGGCCGCCCGGGCGCTCGCCGCCGAGGGGACCCGGGCCCTCGTCATCGATACCGCCGCCCGGCCGCAGGATTCCGCCCGGGCGCTCGCCGCCGCGATGCGCGCCCGCTACCTCGCCCTGCCGCAGGCCGATGCCGCGCGCCTCGCGAGGGCCGTGCGCGAGGCCGCTCCGGCGGCATGAGCCCGATGACGAGCGCGAGGACGTCCGACGACAGGCCCGACTTCGCCCGCCAGGGCCGCGACTGGCCGAACCGGGAGACGAGCCGTTTCGTCGCCGCCGGCGGCCTGACCTGGCACGTCCAGGAGGCCGGGACGGGCCCTGTCCTGCTCCTCGTCCACGGCACCGGCGCGGCGACCCATTCCTGGCGCGGGCTCTTGCCCCTGCTCGCCCGCGACTTCCGGGTGATCGCCCCCGACCTGCCGGGCCACGGCTTCACCGATCCGCTGCCGACCCCCTCACTGCCGCGCATGGCCCGCGCGCTCGCCGCGCTGCTGCGCACCCTCGACGCCGCCCCGCAGATCGTCGTCGGTCATTCCGCGGGAGCCGCGATCCTGGCTCGCCTCTGTCTCGACGGGGTGCTCGCGCCCCGCCTCCTCGTCGGGCTCAACGCGGCGCTCAAGCCGTTTCCGGGCATGGCCGGCTTCCTCTTCCCGGCGATGGCGCGGGCGCTGTTCCTCAACCCGGTCACGCCGCGCGTCTTCGCCTGGTCGGCCGACCGCGCCGCGGTCGAGCGGCTGATCCACGGCACCGGCTCCACCCTCGACCGCGCCGGCCTCGACCTCTACCGCCGCCTGTTCCAGACCTCCGGCCACGTCGCCGGGGCGCTCGGCATGATGGCGAACTGGGACCTCGTTCCCCTCGACCGCGACCTGCCCCGCCTCGCGGTCCCGCTCCTGCTGATCGTCGGCAGCCAGGACCGCACCATCGCGCCCGACGTCTCCATTGCCCTCGGCGACCGCCTCGGCGGCCGCGCCCGGGTGGAGTGGCTGCGCGGCCTCGGGCATCTCGCCCACGAGGAGAAGCCGGAGGTGGTGGCGGAGCTGATCCGGGCGGGCGCGGACCGCGCCTGACGCTCGCCGCTCGATCGCGCGCCGCCCCTCGTTTCCCCCTTGCCACCCGCCCCAACCGGGACAATAGTGTAAACCTATGTTGACACTCGACGATGCGCCGCCGCGGGTCACGTCCGCCCGGCGCCGGCCTCGTGCGGTGGTGATCGGCAGCGGCTTCGGCGGGCTGGCGGCGGCGGTGAGGCTCGGCGCGCGGGGCTACCGGGTCAGCGTGCTCGAGCGGCTCGACCAGCCGGGCGGGCGGGCAAGGGTCCACCGGCAGGACGGCTTCACCTTCGATGCCGGGCCGACCATCGTCACCGCGCCGTTCCTGTTCGAGGAATTGTGGGCCCTGTGCGGCCGGCGGCTTTCCGACGACGTGACCCTGGTGCCGATGCGGCCGTTCTACCGCATCCGCTTCGACGACGGCGCCACCTTCGCGATGTCCGGCGATCCGGCGGCGATGCGCGACGAGGTCGAGCGGCTGAGCCCCGGCGAGGCGCCCGCCTACGATCGCTTCATGGCGCTCTCCGACGAATTGTGCCGGGTCGGCTTCGAGCAGCTCGGGGCGGTACCGTTCGGCCGCGTCACCGACATGCTGCGCATCGCCCCCGACCTCCTGCGCCTCGGCGGGCACCGCAGCGTCTATTCCCTCGTCTCGTCGGTCTTCCGCGACGAGCGCCTGCGCACCGCCTTCAGCTTCCACCCGCTCCTGATCGGCGGCTCGCCGTTCCGGGCGAGCGCGCTCTACTGCCTGATCGCGTCGCTGGAGCGGCGCTGGGGCGTGCATTCGGCGCTCGGCGGCACCGGCACCCTGGTGCGCGGCCTCGTCCGGCTGATCGAGGGCCAGGGCGGCGAGGTCCGCTGCGGATCGGAGGTCGCGCGCATCCTGGTCGAGGACGGTACGGCGCGCGGCGTGGCGCTCGCCGACGGCACGACGATCCGGGCCGACATCGTGGTGTCGAACGCCGATTCCGTCGCCACGGCGCTGAACCTGCTGCCGCCGGAGGTCCGGGGGCGGGGGACCGGGCGGCTCGCCCGGGCGCATTCCTCGATGGGGCTGTTCGTCTGGTATTTCGGCACGCGGCGGACCTACCCTGAGTTGCCCCACCACACGATCGTGCTCGGGCCGCGCTATCGCGGGCTCCTCGACGACATCTTCTCCCGGAAGGTGCTGGCCGAGGACATGAGCCTCTACCTCCACCGCCCGACCGCGACCGATCCGAGCGTGGCGCCGCCGGGCCACGACGCCTTCTACGTGCTCGCCCCGGTGCCGAACCTCGCCGGCGGCCAGGATTGGGCGGCGCTCGCCGAGCCGTACCGGCAGCGCATCGCCGCGCGCCTGGAGGCGACGGTGCTGCCGGGCCTGTCGGACGCGCTCGTCACCTCCCGGGTGACGACGCCGCAGGATTTCTCCGACGATTTCCTGGCCTTCCGCGGCTCGGGCTTCGGGCTCGAGCCGATCCTGACCCAGAGCGCGTATTTCCGCCCGCACAACCGCTGCGGCGCGGTGCGCCACCTCTACCTCGTCGGCGCCGGCACCCATCCGGGGGCCGGGCTTCCGGGCGTTCTGTCCTCGTCGAAGATCCTCGATCGCGTGGTGCCGGATGCTGCCGTCTTCGCCTGATGCACCTCTCGGAGGGTGTGCCGCCCGCCCCGCCGACCACGCCGCCTGCCGGGCGGCGATCCGGGCGGGGTCGCGCAGCTTCTACGCCGCCTCGTGGCTGCTGCCCCGGGCGGTGCGCCGCGACGCCTACGGGCTCTACGCCTTCTGCCGCCTCTCCGACGACGCCGTCGACGGGGCGGGCGCCCGGGCCGACGCGGTGCCCCGCCTGCAGGCGCGCCTGGCTGCGGTCTATGCCGGCCGGCCCGCCGACGCGCCCGCCGACCGGGCGCTCGCGGAGATCGTCGCCCGCCACGCGATCCCCCAGGCCCTGCCGGCCGCGCTCCTCGAGGGCCTGGCCTGGGACGCCGCCGGGCGCCGTCACCCGGACCTCTCCTCCCTCGTCGCCTACGCGGCCCGGGTCGCCGGCTCGGTCGGCGCGATGATGACGCTGGTGATGGGCGAGCGCTCGGCCGAGGCGCTCGCCCGGGCCTGCGACCTCGGCATCGCCATGCAGCTCACCAACGTCGCCCGCGACGTCGGCGAGGATGCCCGCGCCGGGCGCCTCTACCTGCCGGAATCCTGGCTGCGCGACGCCGGAATCGACCCCGACGCGTTCCTGGCCCGGCCGGAGCCGAGCCCCGCGCTCGCCGCCGTGGTCGCCCGCCTGCTCGCCGCGGCCGACCTGCTGTACGCCCGGGCCGATTCCGGTATCGCGCAGCTTCCCGCCGCATGCCGGCCGGCGGTGCGGGCCGCCGGCCTGATCTACGCCGAGATCGGTCGCGACCTCGCCCGCGGCGGCCTCGACCCGGTCAGCCGCCGCGCCCGGGTTCCGGGATCCCGCAAGGCGCAGCTCCTCGCCCGCGCGGCGCTGACGGGCTCGCTGCGCCGTGCCGACCGGCCGGTCCTGCCGGAGGCCGCCTTCCTGGTCGAGGCGGTGACGGCGATGCCCAGGCCAGCCGCCGTCACCCCGGCCGTCCTGCCCCCGCTCGCCGGGGCGCGTCCGGCCTGGTGGAACCTCGCCGCGCGGGTCGTGCGCGTCCTCGACCTGATCGAGGTGCTGCGCGAGCGGGAGCGCTTCGGCGGCGCGGCACCGTCGTGAACGAGACGCTGTTCGCGCTGCTCGATTTTGGGCTCGTCTTCGGGGCCGTGCTCGGCTTCGGCTTCTGGCAGTTGTGGGTGCTGCGGCGCGACCGGCGCCGGAGCGCGGCGGCCCGGCGTGCGGACGAGCCGGGCCGGGAGGGGTGAGGGGAGGCGCCGGGGGCCTGCTCGAAGGCCGTCGCGCATCCGGACGTCAACCAGGACGGTCCCGCTCAGCCGGACCGCACCACCAGGGAGGAACGCCATGACGGGCCTGCGCACGACGCGTCTGGACACCCTCGTTGCCGGGCTCGCCCTCTGTCTCGCGGCCTCCGCCGCGCGCGCCGAGGTGAAGGCGGGGCCGGTTCTGATGCATTGGGGGACCTGCCAGGCCTCCGGCGCCGTCCCGTACCCGGCCGGCAGCTTCGGCGACCGCGTCCTGGTGGTGAGCGACGCGGACAACGGCTTGCGGCTCTACCGGGCGAACGAGTCCGGCCCGCCGCTCGCCCTGAAGGGCGGCGACCTCGATGCGGCCCTGGCGACCGATGCCCGCGAGGAGCCGGGCCAGGCCGACCTCGAGGCGCTGACCTGGCTCGGCAACGACCTCGTGGCGATCGGCTCGCACGGCCGCGACGCCGAAGGCCGGACCCGCGAGGCGACCCGCCAGGTCCTCGCCCTGTCGGTCGGCGGCGACGCGACCGCGCCGACCGTGGCGCCGAAGGGCAAGGCGTTCCGGGGGCTCGCCAAGGCGATCGCCGACCTCGATCCGGCGCTCGCCGACCGCATCGCCGTCGATCTCGCGGCAAAGCCGAACCTCAGCCCGCAGCGGCGGGGCCTCGCGATCGAGGGCCTGAGCCCGGCCCCGGACGGGCGCGGCCTGTTCGTCGGCCTCGGCAACCCGCTCAACGCCGACAACGACGCCCTGGTGGTGCCGGTCGAGAATCCGGCCGCGGTACTGGGGGAGGGGGCCGCCCCGAAGCTCGGCAAGCCGATCGCCCTCGACCTCAAGGGCCGCGGCATCCGCGACATCGCCTATGCGGGCGGGATCAAGGCCTACTTCATCGTGGCGGGCGGCCGCGGCGGCGCCTTCGACCTCTATCGCTGGTCGGGGCGTGCCGGCGAGGCCCCGGCCCGGGTGCCCGGCGTCGCCGAGGCGTTGGCGGCGATCCCCGACTTCCAGCCCGAGGGCCTCGTGGTGGCGCCGGACGGCACCAAGGTGCAACTCCTGGCCGACGACACCGACATCTGCCCGGCACGCCGGCCGCAAGGGTTCCGCAGCGTGGTGCTGGAACTGCAGTGACGGGCGCGCGGCGGGTCCGGCCCCCAAAAAATCAGGCCTCCCGCTCCGGCTCGCCGGTGCGGGAGGCCTGCGCGGCGACGTAGCGGCGGCGCGCCTCGGCGGCCTCCCGGAAGGTCCTGGACCGCGGCGGCACCTCGGCGAGCTTGCGGATCTCGCGCAGGATCAGCTCGGCCTCGAAGGCGGCGGCGCGCTCGGCCGCGGCGGCCCGGCTGTCGGCGCCGTGGGAGGCGCTGTAGCGCTCGAGCCCGTCGCGGCAGACCGCGACGCGGTAGTCGAGCCAGTCGATCACGTCGAGGAAGGCCCGCTCGCGGACCTCCGCCGCCGTGGCCCGGCGCTTCTTCTCGCTCACCCCTGATCCCTCGGGGACGACGGTCTCCTGCATCGCCCGGCTCGTCCGATCTTGGCCCTCGGTTCCGGCGGCCGTGCCCGTCGGTATAGCGCGCGGTCGCCCCATCCGCGAAGGCGGTGCGCCGCCCGGACAGGATTCGTTAGGATTCGAGCGATAGTCTCAACACGATCGAAAGGGCCGGGCCTTGCCGGCCCGGGACGCGACTACCGGAAGCCGACGACCTTGCGGTCGCGCTTGCGCTCGGCGGCGGGCTGGTAGGCGATGCGGCTGTGGTGGGTGCAGTAGGGCAGGCCGGTGATCGCCCGGTCGCCGCAGAAACGGAACTCCGGGGTCGAGGGGTCGCCCATCGGCCAGCGGCACATGAAGTCCCGCAGCTCCATGATGGTGACGCGGGAACTCTCCGGCAGCGCGACGGCCTGGGACGGCGTCGAGGCCGGCTGGACCAGGGCGAGGGCCGGCGGTGCGGGCGCCAGCATGGCGGGCGGCGCGGCGACCGACGCCGATGCGTCGACCTCGGGGCGCGCCCGGCGGGCGGGTCCGGCCGGCGCGCCGTTGGGCTTCGTCACCCGCCCGGCGAGGCCGAGGCGGTGGACCTTGCCGATGACCGCGTTGCGGGAGACGCCGCCGATCTCGGCGGCGATCTGGCTGGCGCTGTGGCCGTCGCTCCAGAGCCGCTTGAGAAGCTCGACGCGTTCCTTCGTCCAGCCCGGACCCGCATCCATCATCGCCGCCTCCACTCCCCCGACATCACCCATGGAATCGGCGCGCAGCCGCGAGCGGTCCGCCGTTCGACCGCGCGTTCAGTCCATCCGATCCTGCTGGTGATCGCCGCCACGCCGTGGGCGCTGGCGACGGGGTGAACCTACAGGACGCCCTAACATCCGCGCAAGAGTCCGGCCCGCGGCCGAGCCGGTTTTTCCCCGAGCCCGCGCCCTCCGGCGAAACCGGGTGCGACGGTCGCACCGCGCGGCCGGGCCACCGTCGCGCCACCGCTCGATGGATCAAAAAAATCATTCTTTATCAACGGCTTGGCGAGATGTCTCAACGGCCGTCGGCCGTCGCCGGGGGTGATGCGCCTGGGTTGAACCGCCGCTGCGCACCGCGACCTGCGCGCGTTTCCGGTGCGGTCCCGGACAAGCGTGGCCGTGCTGCCACGGCCTGCGCCGCCGCCGCCCGCCCGTGTCCGTTGCCGGGGGACGGGGCGGGACCTATCTTGAGCCGGGCAACAGGGCCGACGCCATCACCGACGGCCGTCCCGGGAGATTTCATGCGGACACTCCTCGCGTGCGTCGTGCTCGCGCTCTCGTCGCCCTCCCTCGCGGCCGAGAGCGTGCATCTCGCGCCCCATCGCGCGGTCTACGACCTGTCGCTGTCCGGCAGTTCCGGCACCCGCGCGGTCGAGAGCGCCCGCGGCCGGATCGTGTTCGATTTCACCGGCGACGCCTGCAAGGGCTACGCCTTGCAGTACCGCCAGGTGACCGTGCTGGAGAGCTCGGAGAGCGGCAGCCGCACCTCCGACCTGCGCAACACCACCTTCGAGAGCGGCGACGGGCGCAGCTTCCGTTTCCGCACCCAGTCCGACCTCAACGGCAAGACGACCGCCCCGGTCGACGGCAATGCCGAGCGGGGCGAGAAGGGCCTCTCGGTCAGCCTCAAGCAGCCCAAGCGCGGCGAGATGAGCGTGTCCGGGGAGGTGCTGTTTCCCGCCGCCCACATGAAGCGGCTGATCGAGGCCGCCCGTGCCGGGCAGTCCACGGTCGCCGTCAAGGTGTTCGACGGGTCCGACGACGGCCGCAAGATCTACGACACCCTGGCGGTGATCGGGGCTCAGCGCGCCTCGGCCAAACCCGAGCCAAAGGTCGAGACCAGGCCCGACGCCACCGGAGCCCAGCCGGCCGACGCCCCGGCGCCGAAGCCCGTCCCGGTCGAGGCGGCGTTGCGCGACGGCGCCATGGCGACGATGCCGCACTGGCCGGTGACCCTGAGCTACTTCTCGCCCGGCGAGGGCGAGCGCACCCCGGTCTACGTGCTCGCCTTCGACCTCTACGAGAACGGTGTCAGCGCGGCCCTGCGCCTCGATTACGGCGAGTTCTCCCTCAAGGGCGAGCTGTCGCGCATCGACCTCCTGCCAGAGAGCAAGGACTGCAAGCCCTGATCGTGGCCGGCTCCTGACCGGAGTCGGGCCCCAGGCAGATTTCGCCGACGTGGTGACCGGTTCGGCACCGAAAATCTGCGACAAAACAAGGATCTGAGCGGGCGAAGCGTTGGCCTGCCAACGCAAGTCCGCTCAGGTGGATTCCGTGCCCGAACGACCCCGGTCGGGCTTTCCCGGGGCCTGCCGCTCGGCCTCCTGCGGCGTGAAGCCGAGGCCGCGCTGCACGGCCGCGGCGCCGAAGCGATCCCGCAAGGCGTCGATGGCGGCGGCCCGGCTGGCGTCGCGCAGGGCCGAGACGTCGGCGAGGTCGCCCCGGTCGGCATGCGCCGCCCCGCACAGGTTGCCGGCTCCGATCCCGATCAGCCGGTAGGCGGTGCCGTCGCAGGCCTCGCGCAGGAGCGCCTCGGCCGGGCGAAACAGCCGCTCGGCGACCTGCGTCGGGGCGAGGCCCGAGCGCGTGCGCGTGCGCAGCCGAAAATCCCGGTCCTTCAGCTTCAGCGTGACGCTGCCGGCGGCGAACTCCGCCCGCTTCAGGCGCCGCGCCACCTTCTCGCAGAGCTGCCACAGGATCGGGCGCAGCTCCGAGAAGCCGCGCAGGTCCTCCGCGAAGGTGGTCTCGCCCGAGATGCTCTTCGTCTCCCGCACGGGCTGCACCCGGCGCGGATCCTCGCCGCGGGCGAGCGCCAGCAGCCGGGAGGCGTCGCGCCCGAGCCCCGCATGCAGACGCTCCGGCGCCACCCGGGCGATGTCGCCGACGAGGCGGATGCCGAGCGCGGCGAGGCGGTCGGCCGCCGCCTGGCCGATGCCCGGGAGGATCCGCACCGGCTTTCCCGCCAGGAAGGCGGCGGCCTCGGCGCGGCCGATGATCGAGAAGCCGCGGGGCTTCTCGAAATCCGAGGCGATCTTGGCGAGGAACTTGTTGGGCGCGAGCCCGACCGAGACCGTGATGCCGACCACCTCCTCGACCCGGCGGGCGAAGCGCGCCAACGTGACGGCGGGCGGCGCCCCGTGCAGCCGGTCGGTGCCCGACAGATCGAGGAAAGCCTCGTCGATCGAGACCGGCTCGACCAGCGGCGTGAGGTCCTGCATCATCGCCCGAACCTCCCGGCCGACCCGGGCATACTTCTCCATGTCGGGCCGCAGCACCACCGCGTCCGGGCAGGCCTCGAGGGCACGGTACATCGGCATCGCCGAATGCACCCCGCGGATGCGGGCGATGTAGCAGGCGGTCGCCACCACGCCGCGCCGGCCCCCGCCGATGATCAGCGGCCGATCCCGCAGGGTGGGATCGTCCCGCTTCTCGACCGCGGCGTAGAAGGCGTCGCAATCGACGTGGGCGATCGACAGCGCGTCGCGCTCCGGATGGGCGAGCAGGCGCGGCGAGCCGCAGGCCCGGCAGCGCGGGGTGCCGGGCGGAACCGTCTCGCCGCAATCGCGGCAGAGCGGCGCGCCGCTCACGCCCCGAACTCGCCCACGTCCGGGGGGCCGAGGCGGCGCCAGGCCTGGGCGATCTGCTCGGGCGCCACGTCGAGGGCGCCCGCGCAGGCGAGCAGCAGCTCCTCGTCCGCCACGACGTGGTCGAGGAGGCCGGCCGCGAGCTCGGGCGTGCCCGCGGCCTGCCGCAGGGCATCGGGCGACAGGCCGGAGCTCTCCATGAAGCGCAGCAGCCGGCCCGGATCCCCCGCGACGTAGTCGAAGACACGGGCTCCCAGCGCCTCCGCGGCGGATTCGCTCAGCACTCCGCCACGGGGACTCGTCCCCCTGGCAAATCCATCGAATTTGCGTTTCATCAACATGTGTCGCTTAACAGTGTTGCGGTTCCGGTCGCTGCCGGGGTGTGACGCGGCCCGCTGGAGCGCCGGAGACAGTGAGCCATGACGAAGACGGTGCTCATCGTCGAGGACAACGAGCTGAACATGAAGCTCTTCAACGACCTGTTGGAGGCTCACGGCTACGCGACCCTCAAGACGGCCAACGGGATCGAGGCGATCGAGCTGGCGCGCCGGCATCGGCCTGACCTGATCCTGATGGACATCCAACTCCCCGAAGTGTCGGGCCTCGAAGTCACTAAATGGCTCAAGGAGGACGACGACCTCAAGGGCATCCCGGTGATCGCCATCACGGCCTTCGCCATGAAGGGCGACGAGGAGCGCATCCGCGAGGGCGGCTGCGAGGCGTATCTGTCGAAACCGATCTCGGTCGCGAAGTTCCTCGCGACGGTGCGGACCTACGTTGGCGACGAGCGCCAGAGCTGAGCAGAAGCTGAGAGAGGCCTGTCCTTCCATGTCGGCACGTGTTCTCATCGTCGACGACCTCTTTCCGAACATCAAGCTGCTCGAGACGAAGCTGACGCTCGAATATTTCGACGTCGTCTCGGCGATGAACGGGCCCGACGCCCTCGCGATCTGCGAGAAGGGGCTGTGCGACATCGTGCTGCTCGACGTGATGATGCCGGGAATGGACGGGTTCGAGGTCTGCCGCCGGATCAAGGCGACGCCGACCACCGCCCACCTGCCGGTGGTGATGGTGACCGCCCTCGACCAGCCGAGCGACCGCCTGCGCGGGCTCGATGCCGGGGCCGACGATTTCCTGACGAAGCCCATCGACGACACCGCCCTGATGGCCCGGGTGCGCAGCCTGGTGCGTCTCAAGGCGGTGACCGACGAGCTGCGCAGCCGCGCCATGGCCTCGCGGGTCGGCGATCCCCTGGCGGCGGCGGCCGCCGAGACCGGGCACAATGCCAACGTGCTCATCGTCGAGGATCGCCGCTCCGCCGCCGACCGCCTGTCCGCGGCCTTGGGCCAGTACCACTGCGTCGAGACCGTGGCGACGCCCCAGGAGGCGCTGGAGCGGGTCAAGGCCGGCGAGTACGACGTGGTGCTGGTGAGCCTCGACCTGCAGGATCACGACGGCCTGCGCCTGTGCAGCCAGCTGCGCTCCCTCGACCGGACCCGCACCGTGCCGGTCGTGATGCTGGCCGAGCCTCACGACCGTCCCCGGATCATGCGCGGCCTCGATCTTGGCGTGCACGACTACCTGGTCCGCCCGATCGACCGCAACGAGCTCGTCGCCCGAGTCCGCACCCAGGTGAAGCGCAAGCGCTTCTCGCACTCGCTGCGCGAGTCGGTGCAGGCCTCGATGGACCTCGCGGTCACCGACGGGCTCACGAGCCTGCACAACCGGCGCTACCTCGACAGCTACCTCGCCGGCCTCTTTTCCGAGGCGTCCCTGCGCGACCGGCCGGTCTCGCTGCTGATCCTCGACATCGACCGCTTCAAGTCGATCAACGACCGCTTCGGGCACGATGCCGGCGACGAGGTCCTGAAGGAATTCGCCACCCGCATCCGCTCCCAGACCCGCGGCATCGACGTGGTGGCGCGGTTCGGCGGCGAGGAGATCGTGGTGGTGGTGCCCGATACCGCGCTCGAGGCCTCGCGCCAGGTCGCCGAGCGGATCCGCGAGCGGATCGAGGCGGCGCCGTTCGTGGTCCAGCGCGGCACCTGCTCGATCGACGTGACGGTCTCGATCGGCGTCGCCGCCCGCCAGGCCGGCGACGGCGAGCCGGGGGCGCTGCTCAAGCGCGCCGACCTCGCGCTCTACGAAGCCAAGCAGACCGGCCGCAACCGGGTGGTCGCGGCGGCGGCGTAACGGGCCGGTCCCGGCTGCGCGTTTCGCCGTCGTCCCTCGATCGGTCCCGCGGCCCTTCGGGCGCGCGAGACCGCGCCGGGGCCCGTCCCGAGCCTTCGGGCGTGCGGGGTCTTCGGGCGTGCGGGAGGAGGGCGCAGGCGCCCCCCGCCATCTCACGCTGCGCCGAGCCGCTCCAGCAACGCGCCGAGCACCGCCGGCATCTGCTCCGGCAGGTCCTCCGAGATCAGGCCCGGCCCGTACCGGCGGCCGGCCTCGGCGTGGAGCCAGACCGCGGCCGCCGCGGCCTCGAAGGCCGGCATGCCCTGCGCCAGCAGCCCGCCGACGAACCCGCACAGCACGTCGCCGCTGCCGGCGGTGCCGAGCCAGGGCGTGCCGTTGGCGTTGATGGCGGCGCGCCCATCGGGGGCGGCGATCACCGTGTCGGCGCCCTTCAGCACCACGACGGCGTCGAGGAAGGCTGCCGCGGCGCGGGCCCGGGCGAGCCGCGGGCCCTCCGCCGGCACCGCCGCCACGCCCTTGAACAGGCGTGCGAACTCGCCGTCATGCGGGGTCGCGACCGCCTGGGACCCGCCCGCCGCGATCATCTCGACGAGTTCGTCGGCCCGGCCCGAGAAGCTCGTCAGGGCGTCGGCGTCGAGGACGAGGCCGCGGCCGGCCTCGCAGGCCACCCGCACGAGGTCCCGGGTCGGCGCGCCGCTGCCGAGGCCCGGCCCGGCGACGATGGCGTTGAGGCGCTCGTCGGTGAGGGTGTCGTCGAGGTCGTCGGCGCTGTCGCAGGGGCGCAGCATGATCGCGGTCAGCTGGGCGGCGTTCTCGGCGAGCGCCGGGGTTGGGGACAGGAGCGTGACCAGGCCGGCGCCGATCCGCAGGGCGCCCCGGGCGGCGAGCCGCGCCGCGCCGGTGCGGTGGGCCGGGCCCGACAGCACCACCGCATGGCCGCGGGTGTACTTGTGGCTCTCGGCGCTGAGGCGCGGGACGGCGGCGCCCCACAGGTCCGGCCCGTTGTCGTGGACCTGCGCCCCGATCCCCGTCACGACCGCGTCGGGGATACCGATTTCCGCCACCGTCACCGGGCCGCACAGGCGCCTGCCCGGCAGCAGCCGATGGCCGGGCTTCGGCCGCACGAAGGTCACCGTCTCGGTCGCGGTCACGACCGGCCCGAGGGAAGCACCGGTATCGCCGTCGAGGCCCGAGGGCATGTCGACCGCCAGCACCGGCACGCCGGAGGCGTTGATGCGCTCGACCAGGGCCGCCGCGTCGCCCTCGAGCGGGCGGGAGAGGCCGGCGCCGAACAGGGCGTCGACGACGAGGGAGACGCCCGCGGGCTCGGCCCCGGCCGCGTCCGCGACCGGTCCGGTCCACTCGGCGGCCGCCGCCGCGGCGTCGCCCTTGAGCGCCGCACGATCCCCGAGGAGCGCGACCTCGACCGCGATCCCCGCCGCGGCGAGGAGGCGGGCGGCTACGAACCCGTCGCCGCCGTTGTTGCCCGGCCCGCACAGGACCAGGACCCGGCCGTCGCCGGCGCTCGCCCCCGCCATCGCCTCCGCGCGTTCGGCCACGGCGGCGCCGGCCCGGTTCATCAGCGTCAGTCCCGGCGTCCCGGCGGCGATCGCCGCGGCATCGGCCCGGCGCATCTCGTCCGTGGTCAGCAACTCGGTTCCGGCCATCGCGTCATACTCCGAGGAACGCCCGAGGGGGCCCGCCTTGCCGCGGCACCCGGGTTGGGAACGTCGAATTGCGCAACAAACGCGCAGCAATTGCTTACGGATTGGGCATTCCCGATCTGCTCCTGGGAAATCCCCCGTGGCGGTCGGCGCGGCTCGATGCTAGGAAGGCCGCCGGAACCGTTGCAGACCAGGCCCGCCCGGCATGAAGAAGATCGAAGCGATCATCAAGCCCTTCAAGCTCGACGAGGTGAAGGAGGCCCTGCAGGAGGTCGGCCTTCAGGGCATCACGGTGATCGAGGCCAAGGGCTTCGGCCGCCAGAAGGGCCACACGGAGCTCTATCGGGGCGCCGAGTACGTGGTCGACTTCCTGCCCAAGGTGAAGCTCGAGATCGTGCTGCCCGACACGCTGGTGGACGGCGCCGTCGAGGCGATCCGCAAGTCGGCCCAGACCGGCCGGATCGGCGACGGCAAGATCTTCGTGTCCTCGATCGAGGAAGCGATCCGCATCCGCACCGGCGAGACCGGCCAGGACGCGATCTGATCGAGGCGCGACCTGACCGCCGGCCCCCTCTCTGCGACGACGAAAACCGCGGCCTGACCCCCAGGACCGCGGCTTCATGGCGGCCTCGACGCCGTTCTAGGAAGGGATCAAACGAGAATGTCTAAGACCGCGACGGACGTCCTCAAGGAAATCAAGGAAAACGACGTCAAGTACGTCGATTTCCGCTTCACCGATCCGCGGGGCAAGTGGCAGCACGTCACCTTCGACGTGTCGCTGGTCGACGAGGACATCTTCGCCGAGGGCACGATGTTCGACGGCTCGTCGATTGCCGGCTGGAAGGCGATCAACGAATCCGACATGCTGCTGATGCCGGACCCGGCGACGGCCTGCATGGATCCGTTCTTCTCGGCCTCGACCATGTCGATCGTCTGCGACGTGCTCGAGCCGATGACCGGCGAGCCCTACGGCCGCGACCCGCGCGGCATCGCCAAGAAGGCCGAGGCCTTCGTCAAGGCCAGCGGCATCGGCGACACCATCTTCGTCGGCCCCGAGGCCGAGTTCTTCGTCTTCGACGACGTGCGCTTCTCCGCCGACCCGTACAACACCGGCTTCAAGCTCGATTCGGTCGAGCTGCCGATCAACGGCCAGACCGAGTACGAGGGCGGCAACCTCGGCCACCGCGTGCAGATCAAGGGCGGCTACTTCCCGGTCCCGCCGCAGGATTCGGCCCAGGACATGCGCGGCGAGATGCTGGCCGCGATGCAGTCGATGGGCGTCAAGGTCGAGAAGCACCATCACGAGGTCGCCTCGGCCCAGCACGAGCTGGGCATGAAGTTCGACACGCTCACCCTGATGGGTGACCAGATGCAGATCTACAAGTACTGCATCCACAACGTCGCCCAGAGCTACGGCAAGACCGCGACCTTCATGCCGAAGCCGGTCTACGGCGACAACGGCTCGGGCATGCACGTCCACCAGTCGATCTGGAAGGACGGCAAGCCGGTCTTCGCCGGCAACAAGTACGCCGACCTGTCGCAGGAGTGCCTCTGGTACATCGGCGGCATCATCAAGCACGCCAAGGCGCTCAACGCCTTCACCAACCCGTCGACCAACTCCTACAAGCGCCTGGTCCCGGGCTACGAGGCGCCGGTGCTGCTGGCCTACTCGGCCCGCAATCGTTCGGCCTCGTGCCGGATCCCGTGGACGACCTCGCCGAAGGCCAAGCGCGTCGAGGTCCGCTTCCCCGATCCGATGGCCAACCCCTACCTGGCGTTCGCCGCCATGCTGATGGCCGGCATCGACGGCATCAACAACAAGATCGATCCCGGTCCGGCGATGGACAAGGACCTCTACGACCTGCCCCCGGCGGAGCTCAAGGAGATCCCGACCGTGTGCGGCTCGCTCCGTGAGGCGCTCAACAGCCTCGACGCCGACCGCGAGTTCCTCAAGGCCGGCGGCGTGTTCAGCGACGACTTCATCGACTCGTTCATCGAGCTGAAGATGACCGAGGTGATGCGCTACGAGATGACCCCGCACCCGATCGAGTTCGTGAACTACTACTCGCTGTAAGCCGTCACCGGCTGCCGGGACGAGAGACGAGGGGGCCGGAGCGATCCGGCCCCTTTTTCTGTTGGGCGTCACGCCGGGGCGGTGAGCGGGATGCTCTGCGGGAACCTGAACACGTTGTCGGGGTCGTAGCGGCGCTTGACCTCGCAGAGCTTGCCGACGTTCTCGCCGTAATAGGCGTTGAGCCAGTTCGGCAGGTCGCGGCTCGGGAAGTTGACGTAGGATTGCGGCTTCACGAAGCGCTGCATCGCCGCGAAGTATTCGGTGAGCCAGGCCTGCTGGCGCGCGACGGTGTCGGGCGCGTCGAGCGGGCTCCAGGACGTCTCCATCTCGACGATGAAGTCGGAATCGCGGTGGACATAGGCCGTGTCGGTGGGCTTCACGGCCTTCACCTGGCCGCCGGCGGCGAACAGGATGCCCATGTTGTCCTGGCGCACGGAGCCGCCCGGCCATTTCTCCATCCAGCCGATCATCGCCTCGATCGCCTCGCCGCCGAGCCCGCCGGCGACGTAGCTCGAGCGCATGTCGTAGAGGCCGCCCGGATCGTCGGTGACGAGGTAGTCGCGAGCGCTCCAGTAGTTCATCGCGTTGATCTCGGCGACGACCGGGCGGGAGCGCGAGAGGGGGCGGTCGAGCATGGCCCGCAGCTGATCGGGCGAGCCGAAGAACTGGCCGAGGGTCTGCACCATCAGGCCGCCGCGGCTGACCGGGCCGGCGGCGGCCGGCGCGAGCTTGCTGCGGGTCGAGATCAGTCCGGGATTCCTGATCTGGATGTCCTGCAGGTCCAGCATCAGCTCGACCTGATGGCGGGCCGGCCAGACGATGTTGAACACCGTGACGTCGTAGACCGGGTGCGGCTCGAAGGTGAAGGCGGTGTGCACCGCGAAGTTGCCGCCGCCGCCGCCGCGGGCGGCCCAGAACAGCGCGGCGTCGTCTCGGGCGCTGGCGCGCCGCAGGACGCCGTCCGCCGTCACCGCGTCGGTCGCCCGCAGGGCGTCGCAGGTCAGGCCGTTGCGCGTCGCCGAGAATCCCCAGCCGCCGCCGAGGGTGAGCCCGCTGATGCCGACCGTCGGGCAGCGGCCGGAGGGGATCGCGAGGCCCGTGGCCCGGAACGCGTCGGCCATGTCCTGGTTGCTGGCCCCGGCCCCGACCGTCACCAGCCCGGTCTTCGGGTCGAAGGTGATCGCGCTCATCGGCTTCACGTCGATGAGCAGGCCGCTCGTCGTCGAGAAGCCCGCGTAGTTGTGGCCGCCGCAGCGCACCGCGAAGGTCTGGCGCTCCTGGCGCGCCCAGGCCAGGCAGGCGCGCACGTCCCGGTCGTCGACGCACATCGCCACCGCCAGCGGCAGCACGTCGGCCCAGCGGCCGTTGTTCGGCCACGCCGCGACCCGGAAGCCCGGCTCGTTCGGGCGGATCAGGCGGCCATGCAGCTCGCGCGCCAGGGCGTCGAGCCCCCGCGGCGGCGGCCCCTCCAGGGCGGCGGCGCCGGGGATCCGGCTGCCGAGGGCGGCACCGGCCGCCAGGGCGCCCGACTGGAACAGCCGGCGACGGCTGACGGCGGTGGACGCGGAGGCACGCCCGGCGAATCTATTGGTCATCGCAGTCTCGGGGTCTGACATCTTGATGTGATCGATGCCCGATTCGGGCGACGTCATCTGGAGACTTGCAGACATTGTGGTCAAGGCGATCGGAGCGAAAATCTGTTTTCGGTTACGGGTCGTCGTGAAACGATTGATTAACGTTGTTTTGCAGAAGAAGCCGATTCGACTGTATGTCTGCTTGGCCGGTTCGCCGGTCTGCTGGGGCGGCCGACCTGCGGCGATCCAGCCGCGGGACCGCGTCCCACCCGCGGGAGCCGACCGTTGCCCCGTGGCCGCACTCGGCCCATATTTCGTGGGAGCGACCGCGGCTCGCCCGCCGGGCCGAGAGCGCGTCCCGCCGCCTGGATCGAGTTGTTGGCCAAGAGACTTCACCCCGGGGACCATCCCCAGACGGGCCCTTCCCCGAAGAGCAAGCCCGCGCACGCGCCGCTGCCCACCCGCGAGGCGGTGCTCGCCTTCATCGAGGATTCGCCCCAGAAGGTCGGCAAGCGCGAGATCGCGCACGCCTTCGGGATCAAGGGCTCGGACAAGATCGAGCTGAAGCGCCTGCTCAAGGAGATGCAGGAGGAGGGCGCGATCGAGAAGGACCGCGCCGGCCTGCGCAAGGCCGGCCGCCTGCCACCCGTCGTCGTCGCCGACATCGACAACCGGCGCGACCGCGACGGCGAATTGGTGGCGCGGCCCGCGCAGTGGGACCCGGAGGCCGGGCCCGCTCCCGTCATCACCGTGCTGACGCCGCGCGGGCGCCGCGCCGACGGGCCGGCGCCGGGCACCGGCGACCGGGTGCTCGTCAAGGTCGAGCCCGACGGCGACACGCCCGGGCGCTACCTCGGCCGGGTCATCAAGGTGATCGGCCGCAACAAGGCCGAGACGCTCGGCGTGTTCCGGGCGCTCCCCACGGGCGGCGGGCGCATCGTGCCCGTCGACAAGAAGGCGCAAGGGCGCGAGATCGCGGTGCCGCCGGGCGGGGAGGGCGATGCGCTGGACGGCGACCTCGTCACCGTCGCGCTCGGCCGCGAGGACCGCTTCGGGCTGACGCAGGGCCGCGTCAAGGAGCGCCTCGGCAGCCTCGGCTCGGAGAAGGCGGTCAGCCTGATCGCGATCCACGCCCACGGCATCCCGCACGTCTTCCCGCGCGAGGTGCTGGCGGAGGCCGACGCCACCCGCGAGGCCGGGCTGGAGGGCCGCGAGGACTGGCGCGAACTGCCGCTGGTCACCATCGACCCGCCGGATGCCAAGGACCACGACGACGCCGTGATGGCCTTGCCCGATCCCGATCCGGCCAATCCGGGCGGGTTCGTGATCACCGTCGCCATCGCCGACGTCGCGGCCTATGTCCGGCCCGGCTCCGCCCTCGACCGCGAGGCGCTGATCCGCAGCAACTCGGTCTACTTCCCCGACCGGGTGGTGCCGATGCTGCCCGAGCGGATCTCGAACGACCTCTGTTCCCTGCGGCCCGGCCAGGACCGGCCGGCGCTCGCCGTGCGGATGATCATCACGGCGGAGGGGCGAAAACTTCGCCACAGCGTCCACCGGGTCATGATGCGCTCGCGCGCCAAGCTCGCCTACGCGCAGGCGCAGGCCGCGATCGACGGCCGGACGGACGAGGTGACGGGCCCGATCCTCGACGGGGTGCTGCGCCCGCTCTGGGCCGCCTACGACGCGCTGTCCGTCGCCCGCGATGCCCGCGGGCCGCTGGCGCTCGACCTGCCCGAGCGCAAGGTGATCCTCAACGCCGAGGGCGGGGTCGACCGGGTGATCGTTCCGGAGCGCCTCGCCGCGCACCGGCTGATCGAAGAGTTCATGATCCAGGCCAACGTCGCGGCGGCCGAGGTCCTGGAAGCCGCGCGCCAGGCCCTGATCTACCGCGTCCACGAGGAGCCCTCGCTCGAGAAGATGCGGGCGCTCGGCGAGGTGATGGCCTCGATCGGCCTGAAGCTTCCCAAGGAGGCGAACCTCCGCCCGGCCCTGTTCAACCGCATCCTCGGCATGGTCGAGGGCAGCGAGCACCAGCTCTTCCTCAACGAGGTGGTGCTGCGTTCCCAGGCCCAGGCCGTCTACGCCGCCGAGAATGCCGGCCATTTCGGCCTGGCGCTCCGCCGCTACGCCCACTTCACCTCGCCGATCCGGCGCTACGCCGATCTCGTCGTCCACCGCGCGCTGATCCGGGCCCTGCGGCTCGGCGACGACGGCCTGCCGTCGGGCATGGAGGCCGGCGCGCTCGCCGAGATCGGCCAGCAGATCTCGGCCGCCGAGCGCCGCGCCATGGCGGCGGAGCGCGAGACGATCGACCGCCTGATCGCCCACCACCTCGCCGACCGGGTCGGCGCGACCTTCGCGGGCCAGGTCTCGGGCGTCACCCGCTCGGGGCTGTTCATCAAGCTCGACGAGACCGGGGCGGACGGCTTCGTGCCGATCTCGACGCTCGGCGCCGAGTACTTCCGCCACGAGGAGGGCCGCCACGCCCTCGTCGGCGAGCGCACGCGCCAGACCTTCCGCCTCGGCGACAAGGTCGAGGTGCAGCTGATGGAGGCCGCGCCGGTGGCCGGGGCACTGCGCTTCGCGATCGCCGGCGGCGACCGCGCCGGGGCCCCCGCGCCGGCCCGCGGCGGGCCGCGCAAGGGGCGGCCGGCGCCCGAGCGCCGCGAGAGCCTGACCAAGCGCCGCGGGAGACGCGCATGATCGAGATCCACGCCGGACCCGCCGCCGAGCCCGTGGGCGGGGCCCGACCGCCCGCGGTGGCGCAGGCGCCGGAGCAACCGTCCTGGGCGCTCGCGATGTGGCGCGGCTTTCGCAACCGCTGCCCGCATTGCGGCGAGGGCCGGCTCTTCCACCGCTTCCTCAAGGTGCGGGAGGCTTGCGAATCCTGCGGGATGGAGCTGCACCACCACCGGGCCGACGACCTGCCGCCCTACCTGGTGATCTTCGTCGTCGGTCATCTCGTCGGCTGGGCCGTCCTCGAGACCGAGATGCGCTACGACGTGCCGTTGTGGATCCAGATGACGGTCTGGCCGACGGTCGCCCTCGTCGCTTCGCTGCTGCTGCTCCAGCCGACCAAGGGGGCGGTGGTCGGGCTGCAATACGCCCTTGGCATGCACGGCTTTTCCGCGATACGCCGCGCCGGGGCCCGCCCGGTGGACGGGCCGACCCGGAACGAGACGGAGACGCGCCATGGCGGCGGGACCGACGCACGACCCATCGGCTCCGGCCGCGCCTGAACGCAAGGCGCGTCCGCTGCGGATCCGCAACGCCGCGACGCTGATCATCCTCGACCGCTCGGGCGAGCGGCCGAAGGTGCTGATGGGCAAGCGCCACGCCGGCCACAAGTTCATGCCCGGCCTGTTCGTGTTTCCGGGCGGCCGGATCGAGCTCGGCGACCGCTCCATGCCGGTCGCCGGCACTCTCAACGACCGGGCGGAAGCCGCGCTCGCCGAGCAGGTCCACCCGCCGCTGTTCCATCTCGGCCGGATCCTGGCGCTCGCGGCGATCCGCGAGACCTACGAGGAGACCGGGCTGATGATCGGCTCCCTCGACTACGGCCCACCCGAGATGGCTCCGCCCGGCGCCTGGTCGGCTTTCCGCGAGGCCGGGGTGATGCCCGATCTCGAACTGCTCCAGTTCGTCGCCCGGGCGATCACCCCGCCCTCGCGCCCGAAGCGCTTCGACACCCGATTCTTCGCCGTCGACCGCGAGGCGGTGGTGGCCGAGACCCCCGGCATCGTCGGCCCCGATTCCGAGCTGACCGAGCTCGCCTGGGTCGACCTGACCGAGGCGCGCCGGCTCGACCTGCCGCGCATCACCGGCATCGTCCTCGACGAGCTCGAGGCCCGGCTCGAGGCGGGCTTCTCGCCGATGCTGCCAGTGCCGTTCTTCCGCGACGTCGACGGCGAGCACACGCGCGTGACGCTCTGAGCAGATTTCGCCGAAGCGGTTGCCGGTTCGGCGCCGACAATCTGCGACAGAACAACAACCTGAGCAGGCGAAGCGTTGGCCTGCCAATGCAAGTCCGCTTGGGTGTGCAGTCCCGGGATGAGGTGGCGTGGATCGATCCCGAGCCGGTCCGGGCCTCCGGTCCCGGGACGACCCGGTGACCGCAGCCTCTCTCGAAGACAGCGACCCGAACGCCGCCGACCTGCCATCACGACCGCCCCCCGCCAGGCCGTTGCGACGACCCCAGGCCGTTGCGACGACCCCAGGCCGTTGCGACGACCCATTGAGTCCACCCGACCCCCGTCGCCTCCTCGCGCCCATCGGCCACGTCCCGCCCGCCGAGGCCGAAGCGAGCTCTCATGCTCGCGTCGACGACCGGGCCCTGGCCGCCCGACCCAGGCCAATCCGCCCCGGGAAAACCCGGGGCGGTTCCGACGCCCGGAGAAGCCTTCCTCGAATGGCCCCGGGCGGCCCCCTCCGGTCAGGTCTTGTCGAGGCCGGCGATCGCCCGGGCGAAGTCCCGCGCCGCGAAGGGCTCGAGGTCGTCCACGCCCTCGCCGACGCCGATGAAGTGGACCGGCAGGCCGAACTTGGCGGCGAGCGCCACCAGGATGCCGCCCCGCGCCGTGCCGTCGAGCTTGGTCATGACGAGGCCGGTGACGCCCGCGGCCTTCTGGAAGATCTCGACCTGGCTCAGCGCGTTCTGGCCTACCGTGGCGTCGAGGACGAGGAGCACGGCGTGGGGCGCCTCGGCATCGAGCTTGCGGATGACGCGCAGCACCTTCTCCAGCTCCGCCATCAGCCCGGTCTTGTTCTGGAGCCGGCCGGCCGTGTCGATGAGCAGGATGTCGGTGCCGGCATCGCGCGCCGCCTGGAGCGCGTCGTAGGCGAGGCCGGCGGCGTCCGACCCTTGCGGGCGCGCCACCACCGGCGCGCCGGTGCGCTCGCCCCAGACCCGCAGCTGCTCGATCGCCGCGGCCCGGAAGGTGTCGCCGGCGGCCAGCATCACGCTGTGCCCCTGCGCCCGGAATTTTTGCGTGAGCTTGCCGATCGTCGTGGTCTTGCCGGCGCCGTTGACGCCGATCATGAGGATCACGAACGGCTTCTTGGTCGTGTCGATCACGAGGGGCAGCGCCACCGGATCGAGGGCGCGCTCGACCTCCGCGGCCAGGATCGCCCGCACCTCGTCGGGGGCGATGCCCTTCTCGTAGCGACTCTTGCCGACGGCCTCGGCGATCCGGGTCGCGGT
This sequence comes from Methylobacterium sp. ap11, assembly GCF_900110515.1. Classification (NCBI taxonomy): domain Bacteria; kingdom Pseudomonadati; phylum Pseudomonadota; class Alphaproteobacteria; order Hyphomicrobiales; family Methylobacteriaceae; genus Methylobacterium; species Methylobacterium sp. ap11. The sequence goes on from NZ_FOEB01000006.1 coordinate 362,530, forward strand.
CTCGAGGCCGAAATCGGCCTGGATCAGCGCGTCCTCCAGCTCCTCCAGGGTGTCGGCGTCGAGCTTGCGCTTGGTGAACAGCCCGGTCACCCGGTCGGACAGGGCCGAGGAGGTGCGCTTGAGCCCGCCGGTCAGCCGGCTCCACCAGCCGCGCTTCTCCGCCGCCGCCTCCGGCTCGGCCGGGGGCTGGTAGATCACCAGCGGGGCGGCCTCGGCCGCCTCGGCCTCCGGATCCTCGACCTCGGTGGCCTCCGGCTGCTCGATATTTGTCGCCTCCGGCTGCGGGATCTCGGCGGCGGGCGCGATCTCGGCCGGCCCCGGCTCGGGGGCGGCCGGTACCACGCCCTCGGGTTGCACGCCCTCGACGGGTTCGAGGTCGGCCCCGGCCAGCTCGTCGGGGAGGTCGTGCTCGGGGGCGGTCTCGGGCGAGGCCTCGGTCACGGTCGGGGGGGCCGGGAGCACGTCGTCGGCGCCGGTGGCGAAGTCGGGGACGCCCTCCGAGAGGGTGCCGGTCGGCTCCGTCGGCATCGTCGCGGCCGGATCGGGCTCGGCAGGCGTGGCCGAAGCGTCGGCGGGGGTCTCGGCAGGCGTCTCCGTCGGCGTCTCGGCCTTCCGGCCGAACAGTCGGCCGAACCAGCCCGGCTGTTTCGTCTCACTCATCCGCACTTGCTCCAGACCCTGCGGACGATCTAGGGCGGCCTGCCCCGAACTTCGCCCGCATCCGCCGCCACTGCGACAGGCTCATGATCGTTGACGACATACTCTCGCGGCTCCTCTACCGCGATGCCCTCGTGCTCGTCATCGACAAGCCGGCGGGTCTGCCGGTGCATCCGGGCCCGAAGGGCGGCGAGACGCTGACCCAGCACCTCGACGCCCTGCGCTTCGGCCTGCCGCGCCGGCCCGAGGCCGCCCACCGCCTCGACCGCGACACCTCCGGCTGCCTCGCGCTCGGCCGCCACGCCAAGGCGCTCGCGCGGCTCAACGCGCTCTTTGCACAGGGGAAAGCCGACAAGACCTACTGGGCGCTGGTCGAGGGCGGGCCGTCGGAGGAATCGGGCGAGATCGACCTGGCCCTCGCGCGCCGCTCCGACGATCCCCGCAGCTGGTGGATGAAGACCGATCCCGCCGGCGACCCCTCGCTGACCCGCTGGCGGGTGATGGGGCGCGACGCGGCCGCCGGCCGGACCTGGCTGGCGCTCTCGCCGGTGACCGGGCGCACCCACCAGCTCCGCGTCCATTGCGCCGCGATGGGCTGGCCGATCCTGGGCGACGCCGTCTACGGCAGCGCCCCGCGCCAGGGCGGGCCCGGCCTGCAGCTCCACGCCCGCACCCTCGCCCTGCCGCTCTACCCGAAGAAGCCGGCGATCACCGTCGAGGCTCCGGCGCCGGGGCATATGCGCGAGGGCCTGCGGGCCTGCGGGTTGGCGGAGGAGTGAGGGATCGACATCGGGGGGACGGTGAGTCGCGCGTCGATGCGCACGTGCGCCTGCCCTTCGTCAGTTTATCAATATAATATTCCCGAATATTTTATTTGTGTTTATGATAGGTAAGTCTGCATTTGCTCTCGATGGCGTGCTCGCTTGTTGCGCGATATTTTCGCCGGACAGTCCGACACATCGCCTGCTTATGGCCGCGCTGTCGTGTACGGTGGAGACCGTGCGACCGAACGGTCCGGGCTGCCGGATCGACAAGAGGCGGCGCCAGCAAGAACGAGTGCCAGGAGGAGACGCGCGTGACCGGACCGACCGACATCCCCGCCTATAGCCTGCCGGAGACCAACCGCCGGGTACTCCTCGCCCGCCGTCCCTCCGGCATCCCGCAGGCGGAGGACTTCCAGCTCGACGCCGGGCCGGTACCGGAGCCGGGACCGGGCGAGATCCTGGTACGCAACCTCTACCTCTCGGTCGATCCGGCCCAGCGCGGCTGGGCGAGCGCCGAGGCCAACTACTCCCAGCCGGTGCCGCTCGGCGGACCGATGCGGGCGCTGGCCGTCGGCGTCGTGGTGCGCTCGAACAGCCCGGAGGTCGCCGAGGGCGAGGTCCTGTACGGCTGGTTCGGCTGGCAGGATTACGCTGCCGTTCCGGTCTCGGCGATCTTCCGGCGCTGCACCGAGGCGGTGCCGCTCTCGGCCCATGCCGGGCTTCTCGGCCTCAACGGACTCACCGCCTATCTCGGGCTGACCGTGCTCGGCCGGCCGCAGGCCGGCGAGACCGTGCTGGTCTCGACCGCCGCTGGGGCGGTGGGCAGCCTCGTCGGCCAGATCGCCCGCAACCTCGGCTGCCGGCCCCTCGGTCTCACCGGGGACGATGCCAAGGTCGCCCGCTGCCGCGAGGCCTACGGCTATGCCGCCGCCTGGAACTACCGCACCGACGACTGGAGCGCGGCCCTCGCCGCGGAGGCGCCGGAGGGGGTGAACGTCTATTTCGACAATGTCGGCGGGCCGATCCTCGACGCCGCGTTGCGGCGGATGGCGGTCGCCGGGCGCATCGTCCAGTGCGGCACCGCCTCGGTGGCGAGCTGGGCCGAGGTGCCGACGGGTCCCCGCGTCGAGCGCGAGATCCTGACCCGGCGCCTGGTGTGGAGCGGCTTCGTGGTGCTCGACCACAAGCCGCGGTTCGAGGAGGCGGTGGCGGCCCTGGCGGGGTGGTACCGTGAGGGCCTAATCCGCCTCGACGAGGACGTCACCGGGGGCATCGAGGGCGCGCCCGGGGCGATCGCGGGGCTCTATCGCGGCGAGAACCGCGGCAAGCGCCTGATCTACGTCGGGTAGGGATGCCTGGGGCCGCGGGTCAGTCGACCCACTCGCCCCGGCGCATCAGCGGCTCGGACCGGCCGTCCGGCGTCACCCCGTCGACGTCGACCTCGGCCGAGCCGATCATCCAGTCGATGTGGATCAGGCTGCGGTTGGCGCCGCGCGCGGCCAGGTCCTGCTCGCTGAAACCCGTGCCGCCGTCGAGGAAGCACTTGCTGTAGGCCTGGCCGAGCGCGATGTGGCTCGCCGCGTTCTCGTCGTAGAGGGTGTTGCAGAACAGGAGGCCCGAAGCCGAGATCGGCGAGGAGGCCGGCACCAGGGCGACCTCGCCGAGGCGGCGCGCGCCCTCGTCCGTGTCGATCACCTTGGCGAGCACGTCGGCCCCGGTGCGGGCCCGCGACTCGACGATGCGGCCTTCCTCGAAGCGCACCGCGATCCCGTCGATCAGGGTTCCCTGGTAGGAGAGGGGCTTCGTCGCGCTGACGTGGCCCTGCACTCGCAAGCAGTGCGGCGTGGTGAAGACCTCCTCGGTCGGGATGTTGGCGTTGCAGACGATCCCGTTCTTCGCCGTGGTGGCGCCGCCGCACCATTCGTGGTCGTCGGCGAGCCCGACGGCCAGGTCGGTGCCGGGCCCCCGGAAATGCAGGGCGGCGTAGCGCCGCGCGTTGAGGGCGGCGGTGCGGGCGCTTAAGCCCCGGTTGTGGGCCTCCCAGGCGCCGACCGGATCCGGCCCGTCGACCCGCGAGGCGGCAAAGATCGCGTCCCACAGCCGGGCGACCGCCTGATCCTCCGGCAGGTCCGGGAAGACCGTGCGGGCCCAGGCCGGACTCGCCGCCGAGACGATGGTCCAGTTGGTGGCGAAGTTGGCGATCTGCTCGAGCGCCGGCATGTAGGCCTTGGACCGGGCGCGGTTGGCACGCGCTACCTTGTCGGTGTCCTGGCCGGCGAGCAGCGAGGGATCGTCGCCCGAGATCGCGAGCCGGGCGGCGCCGGTGCGATAGGCCTGCGCCATGCCCTCGTAGAGCCAGCCGGCGGCCTTGTCGAAGGCGTCGTCGTGGCCGTGCTCGAAGCGCGCCAGGGTCGCCTGGTCGTCGGCGAGCAGCGTCGTCACCACGGAGGCGCCGGCCTTGTAGGCCTGGGCGGTGATGCGGCGGGCCAGCGGCAGCGCGTCGAGGGGCGCCGTCATCACCAGTTCCTGCCCGGGCCGAAGCCCGAGCCCGACCCTCACGGCGACCTCGGCGAGCCGGTCGAGGCGGGCGTCGAAGTCGGGGGCTTTCGTCATAACGGAAGTACCTTTGGTTGGAACGAGCACGATCCGTGACACCACACCCCACCCGCGACCTCATCCTGAGGTGTTAGTCGATCGAAGATCGACTTACCTCGAAGGAGGTTTCCAGTGATCCTGGAGCCTTCTGGAGCCCTGCTTCGAGGCCGCTACGCGGCACCTCAGGATGAGGTCGCGGGTGGGACAGGTCCGGGCATGCGGTCGGATAGTGGGGTCTCACACCACCCGCGTCCAGGCGATGCCGCCGAGATCCTCCCGGAAGGCGAAGCGGCCGAGGTGCTCGGCCACCACGCCCTGCATCCGGGTCAGCGTCTCCAGATCCGGCGCCTCGACCCGCAGGGTCAGGCCCTCCGGGTCGGCTTCCGCCGTGAAGCGGCGGTCCTCCCCGAACGGCACCACGCCGCGCTCGGGCGTGAAGGTCGTCTCGGGGAACTTGTGGCTCCAGTGCTTGCACAGCTGGGTCAGGTAGCGGCTGCCGTTCTGCGTCTCGACGCGGGCTTGCGCCGCCAGGGTCACGGGCTCGCTCACGCGGAGGCTCCTTGCTGCAGCGCCGACCAGATCGCCTGCGGCGTCGCCGGCATGTTGATGTGGCGGATGCCGCGGGGCCGCAGGGCATCGACGAGGGCGTTCATCACCGAGGGCAGCGAACCGGCGCAGCCCGCCTCGCCGCAGCCCTTCACCCCGAGCGGGTTGGTGGTGGCGGGCACGGCGTGGCTCTCGAAGCCCATGGACGGCGCGTCGGAGGCCCGCGGCAGGCAGTAGTCCATGAACGAGCCGGTCACGAGCTGGCCCTGCTCGTCATAGGCCGTGCGCTCCATGAGCGCCTGGCCGATGCCCTGGACGATGCCGCCGTGGAGCTGGCCCTCGACCAGCATCGGGTTCACCAGCGTGCCGAAATCGTTGACCGTGGTGTAGCGCACGACCGTGGCCACGCCCGTCTCCGGGTCGACCTCGACCTCGGCAACGTGGCAGCCGTTGGGGAAGGCCGAGGGCGATTCCTTGTGGGTGTGGGCGACGTCGAGGCTCCTGGGGGCGGCCGGGTCGGGCAGGCCCGCCCGCACCTTGGCGGCCAGTTCCAGGAGGCCGATGCCCCGGTCGGTCCCCGCGATGGTGAAGCGGCCGTCGCGGAACTCGATGTCGGCGGGGCCGGCCTCCAGCAGGGCGGCCGCGGCCTCGCGGCCCTTGGCGATCACGAGGTCGCCGGCCTCGACCAGGGCCGTGCCGCTCGCCATCAGCGACTTCGAGCCACCGGTGCCGCCGCCGGCGATGAGCTGGTCGCTGTCGCCCTGGACGAGCCGGACGCGGTCGACCGGGATGCCGAGGCGGTCGTGCAGGATCTGGGCGAAGGGCGTGAGGTGGCCCTGGCCGTAATCGAGGGTGCCGGTGACGATCGTCACCGTGCCGTCGGCCTCGAAGCGGATGCCGCCCATCTCGTTGGTCGGCGGCGCGGTGATCTCCAGGTAGTCGCCGATACCGATGCCGCGCAGGCGGCCGTTGGCCTCGCTCTCGGCGCGGCGGGCGCGAAAGCCGTCCCAGTCGGCGGCCTGGAGCGCCCGGTCGAGCACGGCCGGGAAGTCGCCGCTGTCGTAGGTCAGGCCGGACGGGGCCCGGTAGGGCATGTCGGCCGGGCGGATGTGGTTGCGGCGGCGCAAGTCCACCCGGTCGTGGCCGGTCTCGGCGGCCGCGGTGTCGATCAGCCGCTCGATGAAGTAGTTGCCCTCCGGCCGGCCGGCGCCGCGATAGGCGCCGATAGGCGTGGTGTTGGTGTAGAGGCACTCCACCGCCACGTCGAAAGCCGGGGTGCGGTACACGCCGACCATGTTGCGGGCGATGTTGACGGTCTGGAACAGCGGCGAGAGCGGATTGAGGTAGCCGCCCATGTTGGCGCGGCCCCGGACCCGGAAGGCGAGGAAGTGTCCTTGCGCGTCGAGGGCCAGTTCCGCCGTCACCGCGACGTCGCGGCCGTGGTGGTCGGACAGGAAGCTCTCGGAGCGCAGGTCGGTCCACTTCACCGGCCGGCCGAGGCGCTTCGATGCTTCGAGCAGCGGCAGGTACTCGGGGTAGACCGGGGCCTTCATGCCGAAGGAGCCGCCCACGTTGCCGGTCAGCACCCGCACCTTGTCGCGGGGCTGCTTCAGCACGCCGTCCGCCAGGGAGTTGCGCAGGCCGAACACCCCCTGCGAGCCGACATGCAGGGTGAAGCGCCCGCTCTCCGCCTCGTACACGCCGATCGCCGACCGCGGCTCCATCGGGTTGATGACGAGGCGGTTGTTGACGAGGTCGAGGGAGGCGACGTGCGCGGCCTGCGCGAAGGCGGCTTCCGTCGCCGCTTGGTCGCCGGTGCGGAAGTCGAGGGCGAGGTTGCCGGGGGCGTCGTCGTGCAGGAGCGGAGCGCCCGCCGCGGCGGCCTCGTCCGGGGTGGTCACCACGGGCAGGTCCTCGATGTCGAGGATCACCGCCTCGGCGGCGTCGCGGGCCTCGGCCAGGGTCTCGGCCACCACCAGGGCGACCGCCTCGCCGACGTAGCGCACCCGGTCGGTGCTGAGCGAGGCCTGGGGCGGCTTGCGCATCGGTGTGCCGTCCTGGTTCTTGAACGGCAGGCCGTTGCCGATCGCCCCGTAGCCGTCGAGGTCGGCGGCGGTGAGCACGGCCAGCACGCCCGGCAGGGCGCGGGCGGCCTCCGCATCGATGCCCCGCAGGATACCGTGGGCGACCGGGCTTCGCACGAACACCCCGTAGGCCTGCCCGTCGAGGGCGAGGTCGTCGGTGTAGCGGCCCTCGCCCCGGACAAGAACCGGGTCCTCGGCCCGGGGTACGGGCTGGCCGATGCCGAATTTCTGCGGGCCGGCGAAGTCGCGGGCGTCGGGACGGGCGTTCATGCCGGTGCTCTCCGGAATTCTTGTCAGAGTCAGCTAGCAACTCGGCCAAGCCATGCAAGACGCGGGCGGGCAGGCCACCCCGGCGCGCAGGGCACGGCTCGCGATGCGGTCGCGACCTGCGCTACATCCGGGGGCGAACCAGAGAGCCCCGCCATGACCGAAGACGCCGCGCTCGCAGCCCTCGCCCCGCTCTTCGAAGACGTCTTCGGCGAGCCGGTGCCGCTCAGCCCCGGGCTCACCGCCGAGGATGTCGAGGGGTGGGATTCGACCCGGATGATCGAGCTCGTCATCGCGGTCGAGGCGCGCTTCGGCATCAAGCTCACTACCTGGGAAGTTGACGGGCTCGGCAGCGTCGGCGACCTCGCGGCGGTGATCGCCCGCAAGGCGCCGCGGTGACCGCCGACCTCGCCTGGCTGCCGCAGCCGCCGGCGGACTTCGCCGCCCGCCTCGCCGCGGCCGAGGAGCGGCCCGACCGGGAGGCCTGGGACGCGCTCGCGGGCCTCGCCCGCACCCGTCTCGACCCGGCGCGCACCGCCCGGCTCGACCGGGTTCTGCAACGGCGGTTCCCGGAGGCGTCGCCGGCCGGCCCGGCCTGGCGCCTCGCGCTGCTCGGCTCCTCGACGCTGTCGCACCTCGCCGCCGGCATCCGGGTCGGGGCCCTGCGCCGCGACCTGCGCGTGACGGTGCACGAGGGCGCCTACGGCCAGTTCGACCGCGAGGTCGACGGCGAGGCCCTGCGCGCCGTCCGGCCCGACACCGTGCTGCTGGCCCTCGACGCCGACGCCCTCCCGGGACCGGCCGGAGACGTCGGCGCCGCCCTCGACCGGCTGAAATCGCTCTGGGCGCGCGCCCGGGCGGCGCATGGCTGCACGGTGATCCAGCAGACGCTGCTGCCGGCAGCGATCCCGCTGATGGGCGGCAACGAGCACCGAATGCCGGGCTCGCTCGCCGCCCGCACGGCGCGCCTCAACGCCGCCCTGCGGGACGCGGCCGTGGAGGAGGGCGTCGATCTCCTCGCCCTCGACGACGCGGTGGCGCGGCACGGTCTCGACGCCTGGCACGATCCCGCCCTGTGGCTGCGGGCCCGCCAGGCGGTGACGCCGGGCGCCGGCCCGCTCTACGGCGACCTCGTCGCCCGGCTCCTCGGGGCCCGCCTCGGCCGCTCGGCCAAGGCCCTGGTGCTCGACCTCGACGACACGCTGTGGGGCGGCACGGTCGGGGAGGACGGGCTCGCCGGCCTGATCGTCGGGCAGGGGAGTGCCGCGGGCGAATCGTTCCTGGCGCTCCAGGCCCATGCCCGCGATCTGGCGCGCCGCGGCATCGTGCTGGCGGTCTGCTCGAAGAACGATCCCGAGGTGGCCCGGAGGCCGTTCCGGGAGCATCCCGACATGCTGCTGCGCCTCCCCGATTTCGGCGCCTTCGCGGCCAACTGGGACGACAAGGCGACCAACCTCCGGCGCATCGCCGCCGAACTGCGCCTCGGCCTCGATTCCCTCGTCTTCGTCGACGACAACCCGTTCGAGCGCGCCCTGGTGCGCGAGCACCTGCCGATGGTGGCGGTGCCGGAGGTGCCCGACGAGCCGGCGCTGGTCGCCCGCTGCCTCGCCGATGCCGGCTACTTCGAGGCGGTGGCGCTGACGGCCGAGGATCGCGGGCGGGCGCAGGCTTACGCGCGCGACCGCGCCCGCCGGGACGAGGCGGACGGGGGGACGACCGACCTCGCAGGTACCCTCGCCGGCCTCGGGATGCGGCTGGCCTGGCGGAGCTTCGACGCCGTCGGGCTTCCCCGCATCGTCCAGCTCGTCAACAAGACAAACCAGTTCAACCTGACGACCCGGCGCCAGCGCGAGGCCGAGGCCGCCGCGCTGATCGACGACCCCGCGGTGCTGACGCTGCAGCTGCGCCTCGCCGACCGCCTCGCCGATCACGGGATGATCGCCGTCGCCATCGGCCGGCTCTCCGGCGGGGACCTCGTGATCGAGACCTGGCTGATGAGCTGCCGGGTGCTCGGCCGGCGGGTGGAGGAGGGGATCCTGGCGATCCTTGCGGCGCAAGCGGCGGGCCGGGGCGCGCGCCGCCTCGTCGGCCTCTACCGGGCGAGCGGGCGCAACGGGATGGTGGCGGACCTCTACCCCCGCCTCGGCTTCACCCCCGCGCCACCGGAACCCGACGGGGCGGAACGCTGGATCCTCGATCTCGCCGCCTACGCCACGCCCACCGACCTGCCGATGACGCTGGGGACGTTCTGACGGGCCCCATCGCGTCCGGGGCCGGACAGCGAGCGGTGCGCGGCGTGGCCCGGCGCCTTGACAGGCGGGGCCCGTCCCCGGCACTGGCCGGAGGTATCCCTTCCGCCCGCGGCCCTTCCTCGCCCCATGCTTCCGGCCCTGCTGCCCTCCGAGCCGGTGCTCCTCCCGGTCCAGGCCCGCTACGCGGGCGGCGCCGGGCCGGGCGCGCACGAGGGCGAGCACGCGATCACCGCCAACAACCGCTGGTCCCGGGCGCTCCTGACCTTCCGCGACCTGCCGGCGGGGGCCTGGTGCTGCCTCGAGGCGCGTCTCGCCTGGTCGGCCGAGGAGGAGGGGGGGCTCGCCGCCGATTTCGTACTCGCGGGCTTCGACTTCCTGGCCGGCGACGGGTCGAGCCTCGACGTCGAGCAGGTGCCGGGCCTGTCGCGCACCCTCCTCGATCCCCACAGCGCCTGGATCGCCGGGCCGGCCTGCCAGCCCGCCGGCAGCGAGCTCCTGCGCATGGCGCCGGTGCGGGTCGCCTTCGGCGTACCGCCCCAGGCCCGCGGCCTCGTCCTCACGCTGCGCTCCTGGCGCAACACCGAGGGTGTCACGATCGCCGAGCCCTGCCTGCGCCCGGTGACGCCGCTGACGCCCGCGCCCTTCCGCAGCCGCCGGCTCGGGCCCAACCCCGCGCCTTCGCGCCACAGCCTGGTACCGGGCCTCGGCGTCGTGGTGCGCGGGCAGCTCCACGCCTCGCGGGTGAAGGAGCATGCCGCGCGGGTGAGCCTCGTCTACCGCGACCGCGACGGGGCCGAGATCCCGCCGCCCTATCCGGGCACGGTCTCGGTCCCGGGCTCGGAGGAGGCGCCGGGCCTCGGCGCCAGCGTGAACCTGCCGGCCCAGCCGCAGGCGCGCCGCTTCACCCTGGACCTCGAACCGCCGCCGGGCGCCCACACCCTCGACCTCGCCTTCTGCACCTGGGAGGAGGAGGGCGAGGCCGGCCCCGCCGTCGCGCTGCTCGGCCCGCCCGAGGTGGCGCTCGAGGACGGCTTCCGGCTCGAGAGCCTGTGCGGCGACGACCTCCTCGACGCGCCGGGCTTCCTCGCCCGGCTGTCGGCCCGGCTCGGCCGCGATCCGGGCGCCGAGGCGGCCTGGATCCCGGGCCCGGGCGAGGCCGGCGCCGCGGCGCTGCCGCTCGCCCGCGCGCGCCAGCTGCGCGGGGAGGGCGAGCGCCCGGTCGCCCTGCGGCCGGATGGCGGCCTCGTCCTGCGGCTCGCCGGCTGCCCCGACTGGGCCTTGCCCGACCGGCCGGACTTCGACGAGGATCCGTTCCGGGCCGCCCCCGTCCGCGCCGTGCCCTGGCGCCTCGCCTACCAGTCGCTGACGTGGCTCCTCGCCCTCGCCGAGGTGGCGCCAGGCCGGGCGCTCGGCCTCGCCCAGGCCTGGTCGCGGGCCAACCCGTGGGGTCAGCCGGCGGACCCCTTGAGCCTGCATCCGGGCGCGTTGCTTCCCCGGGCCGAGGTCTGGATCGGGCTCCTCGCCCTGCCGGGCGCCGGAGCGGCGGCGCCGGTCCTCACCGGCGAGGCGGTGCGCCACGGCTTCGCGCTCGCCGAGATCGTCGGGCAGAACACTTTCGGGCGGAGCCTCCACCAGCTCCAGGCCGCCGCCGCGCTGCTGGCCGTCGCCCGGGCCTTGCCGCGCCTGCCGCTCGCCGGCCACTGGGAGGCGCTCGCCCGCGAGAGTCTGCGCGACGGGGTGCCGGCCCTGCTGCCCGAGGACGGGCGCTTCGCCGAATCCTCGCTCCACCGCCGCCTCGACCTCGCCACCCTCGGCCACGCCCTGCGGGACGTCCTCGGGCCGGCCGGCCCCGGCCCCCTCGTCGCCGCCCGCACCAAGGCGGCGCTGGCGGACCTCGCCGGTCTCCTCGATCCCGCCGGCCGCCTGCCGCCCTTCGGGGAGGTGTTTTCCGGCGCCGACGAGGCCTCCTGGATCGCCCGGCTGCGCGGCACCGGCGGGCTGGTGGCGCAGCGCCCCGCGGCCGCCGGGCCCGCCACCGCCTCGACGATGCTCCTGCCCGATACCCTGACGGCCCGCCACGAGGCCGCCGGGCGGGGATGGTCGCACTTCGCCTGCACCTTCGCCGAGACCTCGCCCCAGGGCCACGCCGATTGCGGCTCCTACGTCTACGCCGCCGGCTCGACCCGCTGGATCGTCGAGGCCGGCGGCTCGGAGCAGGTCGAGGCCGGGGCCTCGCGCCACTACCTGCTCTCGGCCCGCGCCCACAACGTCGCGGTGGTCGAGGGGCGCGAGCCGGTGGCCGGGTACGGCCTCCACCGCGGCAGCCTCGCGCTGCCGGGCGCCACCGCCCACGCGATCGAGACCACCGTGCACGGGCCGGGCTATCGCCACCTGCGGGTCTTCGTGCTGCCGCACGACCTCTCGGGCCTCGCGGTGATCGACCGCGTCACCGCCCTCGATCACGGCAGCCTGACGATCCGGGCCTTCGCCCACCTGGCGCCCGAGACCCTCGTCGCCGTCGAGGGACCGCGCCGGGTGCAGGCCCGCCAGGCCGGCCGGCGCCTCGGCCTGGTGCCGTTCGCCATCGCGGGCCGCGTGGCGGGGCTCGAGGCGGCGATCGCCCGCGGCGACCGGCCCGGCACGATGCAGGGCTTCGTCGTCGGCCAGCCGGGGGCGCTGGCCCCCGCCTGCACCCTGTCCTACGCGGTCGCCGGCCGCGGCACGGCCTGCGGCGGCCTGCTGATGGCGGTCGACGGCCCGGCCGAGGATTCGCTCGCCCGCATCCTGGCCCGGGACGAGCTGACGCGGTTCCTGATGCAGGCCTGACGCCCCCGGGACCCCGGCGCGCACGGTTGTCGGCGCCGCTTCATCCGCGGAAATATTTCCTCCTGCGGCCGGGAACACGGGGCGGGGTCTCACGGTCGTCCCGGCGACGCTGGGTCATGCCGGGCGCGGGAGGAGGGGAGCGGCTCGCCGGCCCCGGGCCCGCCCGGGCGGGCCAGCCCCCTCTCGCCCGAGCTCTTTCCCGATGCACGATCCGGACGCGCGGCCCTACCAGCCCATCGAGGCCTACGGGCTCGTCAGCAACTGCCACGGCTGCGCCCTCGTCGCCCGCGACGGCTCGATCGACTGGGCCTGCCTCGAGCGCTTCGACGCGGCCCCGGTCTTCTCGCGCCTCCTCGACCGCACGCGCGGCGGCTTCTTCGCGCTCTCGCCCGACATCCCGTCCGAGAGCGCCCGGCTCTACCTGCCCGGCACCAACATCCTCGAGACCACCTTCACCTGCGCCACCGGGGCGGCGACGGTCCACGACGTGATGCTGGCCCCCGAAGCCGGGCGGACGCTGCCGTGCCTGGTGCGCCTCGTCTCCGGCGTCTCTGGCCGGGTGCCGATGCGGATGGTCTACCGGCCGCTCGCCGGCTTCTCCGAAACGTTCTCGACGCTGAGGGCGATCCCAGGCGGCGCCGGGGCCGAGGGCCTGCCGGACCTGATCGCCGACCTGCCGCTCGCGATCGAGGGCGCCGAGGCGGTGGCGCTGTTCACGGTCGAGCACGGGGACGAGCAGGCCTTCGCGCTCTATCCCGGCGGCGCGGGCGACCGCGAGAGCCTGCGCCCCCGCGCCCTGATGGAGACCGCGCGCCGGGCCTGGACCGGCTGGTCGGCCGGAGCCGCCTATGACGGGCCGCTCGCCGACCAGCTCCTGCGCAGCGCGCTCACCCTCAAGGCCCTGACCTACGCGCCGTCCGGCGCCATCGTGGCGGCGGCCACCACCTCGCTGCCGGAGGAGATCGGCGGCATCCGCAACTGGGACTACCGGTTCTGCTGGATCCGCGACGCCTGCCTGTCCTTCTACGTGCTGAAGAAGTTCGGCATGGTGGCGGAGGCGGAAGCGTTCTTCCGCTTCGTCGGCTCGCTCGCCGAGCGCGACGCGGGCGGCCTCAAGCCCCTCTACGCCATCGCCGGCGAGACCGACCTCACCGAGCACGAGGCGACGCATTTCGAGGGCTGGCGCGGCAGCGCACCGGTCCGCTACGGCAACGAGGCGGCCGAGCAGCACCAGAGCGACGCCTACGGCCAGGTGCTCGACCTGCTCCACATGTACCGGAGCCTCGGCGGCACGATCCCCGAGGCGATGGAACGCCAGGCGGTTCGCCTCGCCGACTTCGCCGCCGCCCACTGGCACGAGAAGGATGCCGGCCTGTGGGAGCCGAGGAAGCCCGAGGAGTACTACCTCCACGCCGCGATCATGAACTGGGTCGCGGTCGACCGCGCCATCCGGCTCTTCGGCGAGCGGCCGCACTGGTGCGAGGCGCGGGACGCCATCGTCGCCCGGGTCAACGGCGAGGGCGTGCATCCCCGCGACGGCTACTACCCGCAATATATCGGCGCCGACGATCCCGACTCCGCGCTGCTCATCGCCCCGATGGTCGGCTTCCCGGTCGACGAGGCGGTCTTTTCCCGCACGGTCGAGGTGGTGATCGATCGCCTCGGCCACGGCCCGCTGGTCTACCGCTACCGCAACGACGACGGGCTGCCGGGCCATGAGGGCACCTTCCTGATCTGCGCCTTCTGGCTCGTCGACGCGCTGGCCTGGCTCGGCCGGACCGAGGAGGCGCAGACCCGCTTCGACGCCCTGCGGGCGCTGCAGAACGACCTCGGCCTCTACGCCGAGGAGGTGGCGGAGGACCGCACGTTCCTCGGCAACTTCCCGCAGGCCTTCAGCCACCTCGCCTTCATCCACAGCGCCCTCGTCCTCGACCTCGCCGCCCAGGGCGGGCGCGCGGCGGTGGCCGGCACCTATGCCGACCGCACCCTGCGCGAGACCCGCTGGCGCCGGGTGCCGTGGATCGTGCCGCCGGAGGGGCAGGGGCGGGGGTAGGGGGAGCGGCTGCCCCGCCCGCCATGCCGCAGGGCAGGCGGAAGGACGCAGTGATCCGTCGGCACGGCAGGCCCGTGGCGACGGATCGTCCAGAGCCTGACGCAGGATCTTGACCGCAAGACTACCGGCCGGCACGAACTTCGGACGATCGAGCGTGAGATTAACCCGATCTTGAAGGCGAGCCGCCATTCATCGACGACGGGTCGATGGACGACGTTGGTAGTCATCATGGGAAAGCGGCGCGGTCTCGCCGGTCTGCTGGTCGCGCTCGGACTCGCCCTTCCGGCTTCGGCGCGGGCCGGGGACGTGCAGGTTACGCGTCAAACCACCAAGCAGATCACCTGGTCGCTCTACGACGCGCCGCCCTTCACGATCGTCGAGGGCGAGAACCGGGGCCGCGGCGTCTTCGACCGGATCCGCCATCTCCTGACCGCCCGGCTGCCGGACTACGCCGTCACTCACGTCACGGTGCCGTTCCCGCGCATCGTCTCCGCGCTCAGGATCGGTGAGGAATGGTGCTTCGTCGGCGGGGTGAAGACGCCCGAGCGCGAGGCCTTCGCGGCGTTCTCGCGCCCGGTGGCGATGTTCTACCCGCTGCGGATCTTCGTCCCGGCCGCGAAGCGGGCGCGGTTCGAGGCGCTGGGTCCGCTGTCCCTGCGCGGCCTGCTCACGGAGCACCGCGCCTTGCGCACCAGCGTGCTGCGCGACCGCGCCATCGCGCCGGCGGTGGACGAGCTCTTCCGGCAGCACCCGCCGGGGCAGACCTACGCCCGCTTCGTCGAGGCCTACCGGATGCTGCGAAGCGACCGGCTCGACTACCTCGTCGATTTCTCAAGCATCGCGGCCTACAACGCCCGCCAGGTCGCCGAGCCGGGCGCCTTCGTCGGCCTGCCGTTCGCGGAGAGCCCGGAGCCGGTCTTCGCCCGGGTGATGTGCCCGGCCACGCCGTGGGGCCGCGAGGTGGTGGCGCGCATCGACGCCGTGCTGGAGACCGAGCGGCCGGGCCCGGACTACCGCGAGATCGTCGAGGCCTGGGCGGCCGAGGAGGACCAGCCGCGCATCCGCGCCGTCTACGATGCCTTCCTGGCGAGCGACTGAGCCGGAGACCGCGAGCGTGCGGACGGGGCCGGGGCCGGCTCGGCGTCGCGGTCCGACATTATGATTTTGCAAAGGCTCGCCATGCGAGATCGCGCCGCCCGGATCCCGATCCGCCCGGATTCCGATCACGCGCCTCGTTCACGTGATCTCGACGGCGCGAGCGGGATCGACGAAACATCGGTCGAGGATGTCACGGGGCACGGCATGGTGAAACGGTGCGGTCTTGCCGGTCTGATCCTGGCGCTCGCGCTGGCCGGATCGGCGCGGGCCGAGGGCAAGCAGATCACCTGGTCGGTGTTTGGCGCGGCGCCCTACACGATCGTCGACGGCGAGAACCGCGACAACGGCATCTCCGATCGGATCCGCCGGCTGCTGACCGCCCGCCTGACCGATTACAACCATTTCACCCTGCTCGTGCCGTTCCCCCGCGTCCTCGCCTCGCTCAAGAGCGGCGAGGAATGGTGCTTCGTCGGCGGCGTGAAGACGCCCGAGCGCGAGAGCTTCGCGGTGTTCTCGCGGCCGGTGGCGATGTTCTACCCCCTGCGCATCGTCGTGCCCGCGGAGAACCGTGCCCGCTTCGAGGCCCTCGGTCCGCTCTCCCTGCGGAACCTGCTGACCGAGCACCGCTCGTTGCGCACCAGCGTGCTGCGCGACCGCACCATCGCCCCGGCGGCGGATGCGCTGTTTCGCCAGTATCCGCCGGGGCAGACCTATTCGGAGTTCGGCGAGGCGTTCAGGATGCTGCTGAACGGCCGCCTCGACTACCTCGTCGAGTTCTCCAGCATCGCGACCTACCACGCCCGGGCGCTTGGAGCGCCGGATGCCTTCGTGGGCCTGCCGTTCGCGGAAGAGAACCAGGAACCGGTCTTTCCCCGGGTGATGTGTGCCGGCACCCCCTGGGGGCGCGAGGTGGTGGCCCGCATCGACGCGGTGCTGGCCGAGGAACGGGCGAGCCCGGCCTACCGGAGCATCGTCGAGGCCTGGGCGGCGGAGGCGGACCTGCCGCGTATCCGCGCCGTCTACGACGCATTCCTCGCCAGCGACTGAACCGGAAAGCCTCCGGGCATGGCTCGGCCGGGCACGGCGCGCCGTCACGCCGCCAGCGCCGTCCCCTGCACGGAGAACGGCTCGACCCAGACCTGGCGGCCGCCCAGGTCGTGCACGCTCACCCGCCATCCGGCCCCGTCGTCACCTGGCTCGAGACTGGCCATCGCCGCTGCGGCGACCTGCCGGGCGCGCCGGGCGAGGGCACCCGGGCCGCGCACGAGGCTGCCCTCGGCGTCCAGGATGCATTCCGAGCCGTTGGTGCAATGGAAGCGGTAGCGCGTCATGCCGTTCCCCTCTCGTCGCCGGTCGCCCACGGTCGTTAACGTTCACTATATGTTCTGATGTGCCCATCGGCCAAGAGCCATGACGCGGTGTCGCAGGGCGCCGCGGCGACGGGCCGTGCGCCGTCGGGCGGTGGAATTGTGGCGGGGGACGGCTCGCCGCGGCCCGGGATTCCTGCCAGATTCCTCCAGGTTATCGATGTACCGCATCGATCGCGACCTTTCGGCGGGAGACACCGTTGTCCGGCCTGTTCGATTCCATCCTGAACTGGCGGCTCCTGCCGGGGTCGCACACCTTCCCGGGACCGGACGGCGGCACCTGCATCAACGAGGCGGCCGTGGTCGCTGCGGGGCTACCCTACCGGGCGATCCGTTCCTCGGCGGATTGCCCGCCCTACTTCTCCGTCCCGCTCGCGGCCTACGCGCTCGGCCTCAACGATGCGATGCCGGACGACGAGCGGCCGCGGCTGATGGCGTTCGTGCTCCGGCTCGCCGGCTCGGCCGACGGCCCGGCGATCGAGGAGGCGCGCACCGCCCATCTCGTGCTGGAAGGCGTGCGCCGCCTGCTGCCGCCGGTGCTGGAACGGGCGGGACTGGCGCAGCATGCCGCCGCCTGCCGGTCGGCGGGCGAGCTGGATCGGGCCGTGACGGTCGCGCGTCACGCCGCCTGGTCGGCCGGCTCCCTGGCCGAGGCCGCGGGCCGCGACGGCACCTGGGTGCGTGGCGCCCGGGCGGCGGCGGCGGCCAGGGCCGCCTTGTTCGCCGCCGAGATCGACGCCCGCACGGCCGCCGACGCGGCGGAGGCGGTCGCCCTGTTCTGGCCCGGCGCCTGGGCCGAGGCGGTGGCGATCCTCGACGAGGCCGCACGCCTCGGCCGGCAGGCCCCGGCCCTTGCCCCCGTGGAAGCCGGATTGCGGCTCGAGGCCGCGAAAGCCCGGCGGCGCGCGCAGATCGATGCCCCGGCGTGACACCGAGATCGTCCGGCCGCTTCAGGGCCCGCGGTAGGCCTCCATCCGGCGCGCCCCTCGGGTCCGCCCCGGCGGTCTCGTGGGCCTGGGCGAGGATGCCGGCGATCCCACGCCGGCGGTAGGCGGTGACGCCGCCGCTTCGGTGCATCCGGGACAGATGTTCGTCGCGGCGGGTGCGGATCGCCGCCCCTTGCCGTACCTCGGTCTCGGAGGCGACCACCCGCCGGCAGAGCGTCAGGGGCTCGGGTCTCGCCGATCCTCCCACGTATCGCCGTCGAGCTTGGAAGAACGCGGGACGCGAAACCGGTTGCCGCGCCCCCGCTCCGCCGTCACTCTCGCCCGGCCGCGAGGCCCGGCACACGACGAAGAGGCCGGCGGCGTGGGAGGATGCGCCATGAGCGAGACGATCGCCCTGTTCGGGGCGGGGGGTAAGATGGGCGTGCGGCTGGCGCGCAACCTGGTGAAATCCCCGTTCCGGATCGCCCCCGTCGAGGTCGGCGAGGCCGGGCGCCAGCGCCTCAAGAGCGAGCTCGGCCTCGACTGCATCGAGGCGGACGCCGCCCTCGACGGCGCCGAGGTGGTGGTGCTGGCGGTGCCCGACACGCTGATCGGCCGGGTGTGCCACGCCCTCTCGCCGAAGCTGAAGCCCGGCACGATGGTGGTGATCCTCGACGCGGCCGCCCCCTTCGCCGGCCATCTGCCGGAGCGGCCGGACCTGACCTACTTCGTCACCCATCCGTGCCACCCGCCGATCTTCAACGACGAGACGACAGAGGCGGGGAGGCGCGACCATTTCGGCGGCATCGCCGCGCGGCAATCGATCGTCAACGCGCTGATGCAGGGACCGGACGAGGCCTACGCCCTCGGCGAGCGCGTGGCGGCGACGATCTGGGCGCCGATCCTGCGCTCGCACCGCGTCACCGTGGAGCAGATGGCGCTGCTCGAGCCCGGCCTGTCCGAAACCGTCTGCGCCACGCTGCTCGCGGTGATGCGCGAGGCGATGGACGAGACCGTGCGCCGCGGCGTGCCTGAAACCTGCGCCCGCGACTTCTTGCTCGGCCACCTCAACATCCTGGCGGCGGTGACGTTCAAGGAGGTCGACGGGGTGTTCTCGGATGCCTGCAACAAGGCGATCCAGTTCGGCAAGCCGCGCCTCATGCGCGAGGACTGGCTCGGCTGCCTCGACGAGCACGAAATTGCCGAGAGCATTCGGCGCATCACCTGAACGCGCAGTAGCCCGCCAGCTGATCGCCGGCGGGCTTCTGATTGGTTTGGTTGCGGGGACAGGATTTGAACCTGTGACCTTCAGGTTATGAGCCTGACGAGCTACCGGGCTGCTCCACCCCGCGCCAAGGCGCGATCCGGATCGTGTCGATGGAATGTATGACGTGCTTGGCAGGTCTGGCGGTGACCGACTCTCCCGTGTCTTGAGACACAGTACCATGGGCGCTGGGGCGGTTAACGGCCGAGTTCGAGATGGGATCGGGTTCTGATCACCCCGCTCTGACCACCAGACCGGCCAAGCACGT